>JAPYRI010000114.1:633-8147 GCA_029941135.1 Alphaproteobacteria bacterium
TCTGCCTACGGCGACAAGCTGAAGGGCGATGACGATGACAACGTCATTTGGGGTGATGACGGTAATGATTTTCTCACCGGCCGGCTTGGCAACGACGAGCTGGTGGGCGGTGCTGGCAATGATCGGCTGCGGGGTCATGAGGGCAACGACACCTTGCTAGGCGAATCTGGCGAGGACATACTCAAAGGTGGTGCTGGGAATGACATCTTAAACGGCGGGGCGGGCATTGACACGGCGGCCTACTCAACGTCGGCAGTACGGGTTTTTGTCGATCTAAGGAACGGGATTTACAGGGAAGGTGACGCACAAGGCGACACGTTGATCAGTATCGAGAATCTCAGAGGATCTGCCTACGGCGACAAGCTGAAGGGCGATGACGATGACAACGTCATTTGGGGTGGTGACGGTAATGATTTTCTCACCGGCCGGTTAGGGGACGACACTCTTTGGGGCGGTGTTGGCAATGATGTTCTGATCGGCGGGGCGGGCGCGGATACAATTATCGGTAACGCGGGCATTGATGCCGCCGACTACAGCACGTCTTCGGCGGGGGTCTATGCGCACTTGAAGCTTGGCGTGGGCTGGTGGGGCGATGCCCAGGGCGATACCTATGCCGATATTGAAAACCTTATGGGCAGTGCCTTCAATGACCGCCTGCGCGGCAACAGCGGCGACAATAGGCTCGAAGGCAGCACCGGCAATGACCGGCTCGAAGGCGCGTCCGGTAATGATACCTTGCTTGGCGGCACCGGCAACGACATCCTATATGGCAACAGCGGCAATGACCTGTTCGTCTTCGCCGATGGCGCTGGCGATGACATCATCATGGACTTCACAGCTGGCGCCGGCACCGACGATGTGATCGACGTCTCTGATTTTACTTTCGCCAGCTACAACGCGTTTATCTTGAACGCCTCCGACGACGGCACCGACACCACCTTTGCCCTTGACGCCGACGACAGCGTGAGCCTCTTGGGCGTTCAACTCGCCGATCTGCATCAGGACGATTTTCTGTTCGTTTAAAGAATTGTAGCGGCGCGGCGCCAGACTTTCAGCTGAACCCGGCATAGGTTACTTCTCAGGTCGCCAATTTCTCATATAGGTAGTAAATTCTCATAAAAGTGGTATGGTTAATAACAGTATTCGCACCCGGGGGGGGTCGAATGAACTTTATTCAACGAATTGGAGTTTCGTTAACGGCGACTATGCAGTCGGGGTTGTCATTACCGCGCCACCAGACATTCTCGGGGCTTGCCCTCGACGACAATATTATGAAGCGCGACGCTGAACCCCGGTGTGGGCTGGTGGTCGTGGACACCAGGACCGGCGACTTGTTTCACTGGCTGCGCATCGGTGGCGTGGTCCAGGAGCTGTACGATGTCGTCGCCCTTCACGGAGCCAAGCGCCCGAGTGCTCTTGGCTTCAAGTCCGACGAAGTGCGCCGGGTTCTGAGTGTCGGCGATCCAGGTTTCAGTACTTAGGCCCAGGCCTATGAAATCCTTCGATTTTAGCAAGATCGTGTGGGCCGGCCGGCGGGTGCTGCTGGCGGTCGGGCTGTTCAGCCTGGGGGTTAACGTGCTGATGCTGACCGCCCCCCTCTATATGCTGCAGATCTACGACCGGGTGCTCACGAGCCGCAGCGAAGAGACGTTGATTTATCTGACCCTGATCGCCGTTATTGCCCTGATTACCTTGGGCGTCCTCGAAGGCGTACGCAGCCAGATCATGGTCCGGCTGGGGGTCTGGCTCGACCGGCAATTGGGTGGTCCCTTGCTTGGTGACAGTATTGTGTCGGCACTTGGGCGAAGCGGGGAACCCTCTGTGCAGGGTTTGCGCGACCTGTCTACGTTCCGCGTTTTTCTGTCGAGCCACGCCATATTCGCAATCATGGACGCGCCGTGGACGCCCATATTCATCGCCGTCGTGTTTCTGTTGCACCCGACCCTGGGGTGGATTGCATTGGCAGGGGCTCTCGTACTGCTTACTCTGGCGGTCGTGAACGAGGTTGCGACCCGGGGACCGTTACGGCGTTCAGGCGAGGCCCTTATCCACGCGACGGAGGACGCAGCCGCGGCCACCCGCAACGCGGACGCCCTTCATGCCATGGGTATGGTGCCGGCAGTTGTCGCCCGCTGGGATCGCCGTAACAGTGATCTGCTTGCGGCCCAAGAGCAGGCGACCCTCAGAAGTGGCCGCATCGCGGCGTTGGCCAAGTTTTTGCGCCTTGTACTGCAGATTGCGGTCTTGGGCATGGGCGCCAAGCTCGTGCTTCTGAACGAAATTTCGGCGGGTACCATGATCGCGGCGTCCATTTTGGCCGCCAGAGCTCTCGCTCCGGTGGATATGGCGATCGGGTCGTGGAAGACCGCGGTGTCTTCATGGCAGGCCTGGCGCCGCGTGCGCATGAGAGCGCGCGAGATCCCGGCTGGTAATGGCGCCATGCCGTTACCCGCTCCCGAGGGGGCGCTCCGGGTCGAGAAACTAATGTTCGGCTGGCCTGGTGCCAAAGAGCCACTGTTGCGGAACGTTGAGTTTGCACTCGAATCCGGTCAGATTCTTGGAATCATCGGTCCTACTGCCGCCGGCAAAACCACGCTCGCCCGGCTAATGATAGGCAACCTAACGCCGACCGTGGGTCATGTGCGCTTGGATGGCGCCGACGTGGCCGAATGGGACCCGGACGATCTGGGTCCATACCTTGGTTACCTGCCCCAGGACGTGGAACTACTCAGCGGCACAGTACGCGAGAACATCTCCCGTCTGCAGGAGGCCGATCCCGATAAAGTAGTGGCGGCCGCGCGGTTGTCCGGCGTTCATGAGCTGATCCTCGCATTGCCTGAGGGCTACGAGACCGAGATCGGACCCTCGGGCGCCGTGCTGTCAGGTGGGCAGCGTCAGCGGGTCGCACTTGCGCGTGCTCTCTATGGCGGGCCGAAATTGGTTGTGCTCGACGAGCCCAGCTCGAGCCTCGATCAGGAGGGGGAGGCCGCTGTTATGGGCGCCGTCGCTCAATTGAAGGCAAATGGGACGACGGTCGTCATCATCGCCCATCGGCCCAACATACTCAGACTTGCCGACCGGGTCCTTGTGCTCAGGAACGGCGTGGTCGAAAAATTCGGTCCGCGTGATGAAATTCTTTCTGCCGTAGCCCGACCCGACACCGGCGACAACCACATCGTTGTCGCCGGCCCAAACCCTGGACCCAGGATTGACGATGAAGGAGAGGCCTAGCACCATGCACGATCGCTTTCATGCGCCCGAAGACTTACCGCCCATCCTTGTCCGGAGGGCAACATTGCTGGGTGTCCTGACCATCCTACTGTTCTTTGGCGGCTTTGCAGGTTGGGCCGCGACCGCTCCCCTGGGGGGTGCTGCGATCGCCCCTGGGATCATGAACGTCGACACCAACCGCAAGACCGTGCAGCACTTGGAAGGCGGCATCGTGAGCGACATCCTGGTGCGCGAGGGCGATCGCGTGGTCGCCGGGCAGCCGTTGATTATCCTGGACGACACCGCATCCAAGGGACGTATCAGTCGCCTCGACAGTCAGATCAAGTCGGCGCGCAGTCAAATGGAGTTGCTCGACCAAGAGATTGAAGCCGTGTCTGGACTGCTTGAAAAAGGTCTCGCCCGCAAGCCGCGATTGCTTGCGCTCCAACGCCGTCATGCCGAGCTGGTAGGTGACCTTGAGGACTACTACGCCCAAATGCGGACAGCGAAAGATGTGGCCAATCGCACCGAAGTCCGGGCGCCGGTTGGCGGTATTGTTGTCGCACTTCAGGTGCACAGCGCGGGCGGTGTCATCAAGGGCGGAGAACCGTTGCTTTATGTGGTCCCGGGTAACGAGATGCTGATTGTCGAAGCCCGCGTCGATCCGATCGACGTGGATGTGGTACGTGCGGGCCTGCAGGCGGGTGTGCGGCTGACGCCCTACAACATGCGCAACATGCCGCCGGTGCCGGGAACGGTACAGTCGCTGTCAGCCGACAGTTTTACCGATGAGCGTTCGGGACAGACCTACTACCTGGCGCGCATAGGCCTGGATCAGGAGTTTCTCGCGTCCCTCGACAATGTCGAACTCGCGCCGGGTATGCCGGTCGAAGTGATGATCTATACCGGCGATCGTACTGCCCTCGAATATTTCTTGGAGCCCATTACCCGAAGCTTCCGCAGGGCGTTCAGGGAGAGTTAATGACTAGCAATTTGGGACTGCCTACACATGGCTTGACCCAAAGTGTTTGGCTGCCAGAACGTTGCACGATTCCACTCTCTAAAGCAGACATGAGATTTTTGCTGGCTTTGTTATGCGTGTTTGTGTTCAGGGGTATCGCTAGCGGACGAGGAACTGGTCGGGGATGAAGCGAAGAATTGCTCCAGGTGCGGCGGGCGAATCCATGGTGGCACTGGGGTGGGGGAAACACTGTTTACAATTACTGTACCTTCAGCCACATCTTACCTTAAGTGGATTGGGCTCGCCATTAAGGCCGGTAGCTGAACGACACCGGACCGGGGCTTAAAGTTCTGACGGCAAAATTTATCCAACGGCACAAATTGGACCGGGTGTCCCGCGGATCTATGATCTCCTCGATCTCGAAATATTCCGCCGATCGAAAAGGCGACCTCAATCGGTTCAATCGTTCTTTGATTTTGGCCAGGTGCCGGTCGTAATCCTCTGCTTCGGCCAACTCGGCCTTATAGGCAACCTCAAGTCCCCCCTCAATGGGCAAAGAACCCCAGTCCCCCGACGGCCAGGCAAAGCGAAAGTGTTGGCTGCCGGGCTTCTTGTTTGCGGCGCCTGCAACCCCGAACGCCTTGCGGACTACGACGCTGCAGAAAGGAACCGCAGCTTGGCCGAACGCGGCCAAAGCTTGAGAGCCAATTCGAATGATCGCGTCCTCCTCGGCCTGTTTGCCGATCAAAAAACCGGGACAATCGACGAGATGAACCAGGGGCAAATGAAACGTGGACGCCAGATCACAATGCCGGACGAGTTTGCGGCAGGCGCTCGCCGTCCAGGCACCGCCGTATATCATCGGGTCTTCGGCAAAAACCGCGACCGGAATTCCATCCAATCGCGCGAGGCCGCAAATAATCGATTTGCCCCACTTGCGGCCAATTTCGAAGAAAGACCCAGCATCAACAACCGAATTGATAATCGGCCTCATTTTGTAAGGCTTGCGGGGATCGCGGGGAACGATCGAAAGCAAGTCTTCATCCCGCCGCTCGACCGGGTCCAAATTTTGGGTGACCGGCGGCAGTTCGTCCACGCTGGTCGGCAAATAGGACAGAAATTGCCGTGCCATGGCAAAAGCCTCTTCTTCAGAGCCGGCTTCGTCATCAATTGCACCGTTGCGGGTGTGTATCTTGCTCGCACCCAGTTCTTCTTTTTCGACCTCACCCTGGTTCGCCCAGTCGACCAAGGCCGGTCCGGCAATCATCATTTGAGCGCTGTTTTTAACAATGACCGAATAATGGGAGGTTGCGACCCGGGCGGCGCCAATCCCGGCAACCGAACCGAGCGCTAGAGACACCGACGGGGCAACGCCCAAGTGGTTGACGACCGTTTCCCAGCCCGCGACCGCCGGGATGTAAGTGCGGCCCGAAGTCTCGATGGTTTTAACGGATCCACCCCCACCCATACCGTCCACCAAACGCAAATGCGGCACGCGAAGTTCGTGTGCAAGCCCCTCGGCCTGATTTCGTTTGGCACTAATTGAGGCATCGGCTGATCCGCCGCGAACGGTAAAATCATCGCCGGATACGATCAGTGACCGGCCGTCGATTTCGGCGGTTCCAAAAACAAAATTGGACGGCACAAAGTCCCGCAAATCTCCATTTTCATCATAGTCCGCAACGCCGGCGATCTTGCCGATTTCATGAAACGATTTGTCATCGCATATTTTTTCGAAGCGCTCCCGAACGGTGTACTTGCCGAACTCGTGTTGGCGGGCAACCTTGTCGGCCCCGCCCATTTTGTCCGCCAATTCGCTTCGATAGTGAAGCTCCTCGATCTCTTTCCGCCAACTCATAGCCTAGCTCCTAAAACCGCCACCCTACTCAGGTTTAACCTCAACCGAGACTTCTGGCAAACACCGAAACGCTTTGACGGTTGCCGGAGAACGTGGTCAATTTATACAAATTAACTGACCTGTATTTGAATGAGGCAAAGCCGTGGCGTTAAACGAGATCTACTCTGAAATTGCGGGAACCATTTGGAAAATCAAAGCCAAGGTCGGCGACCAAATTAAGGCCGACGATGCGATCATGATTATCGAATGCATGAAGATGGAAATTCCGGTCGAAGCCCCCGTGGCCGGAACCGTTAAAGAGATGCTGGTGGAGGAAGAACAAAGCGTAGACGAGGGTCAGCCATTAGCGATCATTGAAACGTGATGTGTCGGCGCGAACCCTCGGAGAGTCCGCTATTGACCCATAACGGACTCCGGCGTCAACCGTCATTGGCGGCAAATTCAGGCCACAGGGGCACGCCCTTTCCATCCGCGAAAACCTTATCCATAAACCCTTGGAACTCGGCGTCGTATTGATGACGGCGGACACGCCACACGTGCTGCCATCCAGAGGTTAGCGCAAGATCATCTAGAAAAGTCGTCATGCTGCGAAACAACCCACCATCGATTGCGCCCCGTTACGGGAACAGCAGATCGCGGCCTGTTAGTCTTTGATTGCCTCCGTTATTGCTTCGTATAGCGAGTCCTGCCATGCCCAATCCAAATCGTCGCTAGCGACAGGTCGCGCGCTGTGTAAGGTAATAACCACATTTTCCTCGCGGTTGATGTAAATTCCCTGGCCGAAGATGCCAATTGCTCTGAAAACATCTGTCCCATAGAGCCACCAAAAATAGCCATAGCCTTCGTAGCCTTTCGACGGCATGGTCGATTCTCTCATCCAATCCGGAGGTAGTACTTCTGTTCCATCGGCGAGGTGCCCATCGGCTAAAGCAAACAATCCGATACGGCCATAATCTCGCAGCGTCGCATTGATACAGCATCCACCAAACTCGCCTCCGCCCTGCTCTGTAAGATTCCATGACCCATCAGATTCCATCCCAAACGGCTGCCAGATCTTCTCCGAAAGGTAGGTCGAAAGATTGTTGCCGATCGCGGAGCGCAGGAGCGTCCCGGCAAGGTTTGTCTCCGCAGTGTTGTAATTAAATTTCTCACCTGGCTCGGTATCGCGTGGCTTGATTCGCAAGAATTCATATAGATCAATAGTTTCCCAAGACGCGATAGCGACGTCAGATTCCGGGTCGGCATAGTCTTCGTTCCATTTCACGCCCGATGCCATCTGCAAGAGATTGGCAATCGATGACTGATCGTATGACGACCCCCTCAGGCGAGGCAGATAATCTGTGACTTTCTCATCTACGCTAGTGATATAGCCATCCCGAATTGCTGCGCCAATTAACATTGAAACCACGGACTTAGCGACAGAGTAAGAGACCCACTTACTGTCTTCGTTGTTGCCGAGGCCATATCGCTCATAAAGAATATTCC
>JAPYRI010000115.1 GCA_029941135.1 Alphaproteobacteria bacterium
ATGTTTGGGTTGGCGTATGGCGGTATTGTGCCAGCCTACACGCTCATCGTCCGCGATTTATTTCCGTTGGGGCAAGTTGGGGAACGGCTGGGTTTCGTCTATTTGTTTGCGACCATTGGTATGGCAGTGGGTGGGACGCTTGGCGGTTATATATTCGACCTTACCGAAAGCTATCGGATTGCTTTTGCCGTAGGCCTTACGTTCAACGTCGGCAATTTGTTGTTGGTCATACCGTTAAGCCGGCGCCATACGAATATGATGTCTGCACAGCCAAGTGCGATCTAAATCAAGCGTTGAGATAAGCCAGTGATCGAAATTGAATTTGTGGTCTGGGAGTTCGTTCGGCTCATGGTCGCATTGGAAGACGCCAAAGACAGAAACTTGCCGGGAGGGGTCTATGCCGCATGGCAAGCCCCGTGGCAGGAGATTGATAATCGATTGACCAAGCTTGGCGGCAGTGACGCAGAAGGCTTTGCACAATTGATGATGAACCAGACGATATCCGTGTCTTGCGGCAGACCTCAGCACTTGTCAGACGCCATTGACGCTCTTGAAAATGTTATCGACGCACTAAAAGTGGATATTGCTCATGCCAAGGATGATGCCGAGCAGGAAGCCGAATTAAGTTTCGAACTTGCTGAACTCGTCGAGCTGGTTGACCGTTTGCGCGCCATCGACCCGGCAATGATATCTGACGATTGACAATGGGGCGGCGATCAGTCGGAGAGGTCTTCGTCAATAATCGCCATATGGAAGGCATATGAAACCTCGCCTTCGTCCTCATCCTTAAAAATTAATCCGATGAACTCGTTGGCGACGCTCACTTCCGCCGAGTCATCCCCGCGCCCGGTGGCGTCGATGGTGATGGTGTCGTTTCTGAATTTGCGGCGCAGATAATTTTCGATCCGCGATATTTGCAAGCGGTCCACTTTGCTTCCCCAAAATGAGCGTTGTTAGAGCGGCAACAATAAACACCTGCGGCCACTTTTGGCCAGCGATATTGCAACTCCGCTGGCATTCAAATTAAACAATCACATTCACAGTCAATCAAGGCTAGTCTTGCTTGAATGACGACGCTTCTGTAGTTTCCTCGCCGCTGACCGCTGCGTCCCGTTAGGTTTAGGGAACAGAAATAGAAAAGCCCGGAAATCATGAGACAATTGGCCGATATTATTGCCGATCGCCGGACTTTTGCGATTATTTCGCACCCGGATGCGGGCAAGACAACCTTAACCGAAAAGTTGCTGTTGTTTGGCGGGGCCATCCAGGCCGCGGGAGCCGTCAAAGCCCGCGGCGCGCAACGGCGCGCTCACTCCGACTGGATGAAAGTGGAACGCGAGCGCGGCATTTCTGTGAGCGCTTCGGCGATGACTTTCGTATACGACACCCGTACCTTCAATCTCTTGGACACACCGGGCCATGAAGATTTTAGCGAAGATACTTATCGAACTTTAACGGCCGTCGATTCGGCCGTAATGGTGCTTGATTCGGCGCGGGGCATCCAATCGCAAACGCGCAAACTGTTTGAAGTATGCCGCTTGCGCGACATGCCCATAACCACCTTCATCAACAAACTTGACCGCGAGGGTCTGGACCCATTCGATTTGTTGGATGAGATTGAGCAAAGCCTCGCGTTGGATGTGGCGCCGGTCACGTGGCCCATCGGTATGGGGCGCCATTTTTACGGCTGCTTTGATTTGGTGAGGGATCAGTTGGTGTTGATGCCGCGGGGCAAAAACGACACGGTCAGCGAGGGGATTACGATCAAGGGATTGGATGACCCACGGCTTGACGAACTTTTGCCGCGTGAGGCGGCGGAGAAATTGCGGCAGGATGTGGAAATGGTACGTGGGCTATGCCCCCCTTTCGATTCTGCATCCTACCTTGCAGGTAATTTGACGCCGGTCTTTTTCGGCAGCGCGGTTAACAATTTTGGCGTGCGGGAACTGTTAAACGGCCTCCGCGATCATGCGCCATCGCCCTTGCCCCAGCCGACAATAGAACGTGAAATTCAGCCGACCGAAGACCAAGTCAGCGGATTTATTTTTAAAATTCAAGCCAACATGGACCCTAAACACCGGGACCGGATCGCTTTTGTCCGGCTGTGTTCCGGTCATTTCAAGCGCGGGATTAAGTTACGCCACGTTCGCACTGGCAAAACCCTAAACGTCCACAATCCGGTTCTGTTTTTGGCGCAAGAGCGTGAGCTCGCCGATGACGCCTGGGCAGGCGACATCATCGGTATCCCTAACCATGGAAATTTGCGCATTGGTGACGCCTTAACGGAAGGGGAGAATTTGCATTTCACGGGTATTCCCAGCTTTGCGCCTGAACTATTACGCACCGCCCGCCCAGACGATCCCATGAAGGCGAAACACCTTGGGCGTGCGCTACAACAGCTCGCCGAAGAAGGTGCAGCCCAAGTGTTTAAACCCCATACCGGTCCCAATTGGATCGTCGGCGTGGTCGGCAGTCTTCAATTTGATGTTTTGGCTGATCGCATTCGAACCGAATACAACGTTCCGGTCCGCTTTGACTCAACCGACCTTTTGACTGCCCGCTGGATCGAAGCGGAAGACCCAAATTCGATCAAGAAGTTTACCGACGTCAATCAGGCGAGCATCGCCCTGGACCACAACGGTTTACCTGTCTTCCTGGCGCGCAATGCGTGGCACTTAGACAGCGCCGCCGAGCGCGCACCCGACGTGCGGCTGCTCAAGTCGCGGGAACAGGTTCAGTAGGTCAACACCAAATCGACGTATGTCCGCCAATCAAGAATGTCCTTGCGATTGGTCAACGGGGTTTCATAGCCCGCGCCAAATTGAATATGGTCATTGATCCGGTAACGGGCTCCGCCGGCCACTGTAAACACGGTGCCTGAGTCAATGCTGCCAAAATTGACCAGATCAACACCTTCGACCATGATCTCGGTCCGATTTCCCGAATCGATTTTGGTGTATCCGTTCATCTCGATTAACGGATACAAGTTCGGAAAAACTTCGTAGTCAACATGCATGGAATAATGGAGCATTGAGCTGTCATGATCACCGTCGAACGCGAGATTCGCGCCAAAATTAGCTTGCAGACCCAGTTTGCCGATAGTTTTAGGACCGGACGCGAACAAGTCTATAAAGCCATCGCCGTCACCTTGCATCTTGATGCCTGCTGAGTTGGGGCTGCTCAAGGGCGTTTCATATTCGAACCCGATGGGTAGAATTTCGCCCTTTTTTAGACGTGAAATCACCGCATACTTTAGGCCGGCCGAAAGGTTGGCCTAGCCATTGCTGTCGGGCAATGCGATATCGAAATCGGCATCCATATAGCCGTCTTTTGTCGCGATGAGACCAAAGCGATCAGTTAACGCGACCCGAATTTCTACGGCAAAGATATCGATATTTCCACCCCGAGTAACGAACTTTTCAGGGATATCATTGTGCAACCAAACGGGCCGAACTTCCGTCGTGATAAATGGTGTTTCGTTGAACAAAGGGTTGGAAACAGGAGGAACATAATGTTTGAATCCATTTTCGCCGAGCGAGCCTTTAAAGTTCAAATCGTCCATCTACCCCGCTTGGGCATCGGACACTTGAACTGTCCCTGCGACCAAAAGCGCGCCGCCCGCTGCAACGCATGATTTAATATTTTTCCAGCTTTTACCCATGGTCTCGCTGTCTCCTGTCATCTATTTTGGTTTTTTGGATTAAACGCATGTCGCTGGTGTTAAGGCACCAGCGGTTACTCAAAATTGATACTATACTGCGAAAGCCCTGTTCGCCTCTTCAGTGTGTCCCACTACCATTAATGCAGTGTAAATTTCTTTGACCTGGGTCAAAACAGCAGTAAATCAACGCATATGACAGAGGAGTGTTTTCACTGTGTTTTAATTATGTGACAGTTCAGTGCGTATGAACTCTTCGGCAAATCGGCCCGGCGTCACAACATTCTCAGTAAAACCCGAACAATAATGGCTGTAACACGCTGAAAGGAAATGGAGAATATGCTGGATGCTCTCAGCGGACGCCGATTACGTTCAGCTGTTCCCATTACTTTGGTGAATGCCGGAAAATTGGACGCCTGGACCGCCCGACAACCGGAGTGGGTGGGCGAATGGCTGACGACCAATGGATTTGCGGCAAGCCCGGGGACATATTGTCTCGTTCCGGACACTACGGGAGCGTTGGCGAGAGTCGTTGTTGGAATAGATCATCCAGCAGGACTATGGGATTTAAGTGCACTGCCCGCCCAACTGCCTGCTGGGCACTATGCTTTGGATGTCCGCTTGTCCTCTGACCGGCTGGAGCTTGTCGTTCTTGGCTGGGCTTTAGGGGCATATCGCTTCGCGCGATACAAAAGAACCACAGAGGAAGATGAGTCTCGGGCCGTGCTCGAATGGCCAGTGAAATGCGACCGTAAAGCAGTCGAGTGCGCGGCGCTCGCAACCGGTCTGGTGCGCGATTTGGCGACCACGCCGGCGAGTGATTTGGGTCCGGCCGAATTGGCGGCTGCCGCCAAAACAGTTGCCAAAAAGTTCAAAGCCGAATGCACAGTGATCGTCGGCGACAATCTGCTCAAGCAGAACTATCCGCTTATCCACGCCGTTGGCCGGGCCAGCGAGCGTGCGCCGCGATTAATTGATCTGCGCTGGGGTTCCTCACGCGCGCCCAAATTGTCGATTGTTGGCAAGGGAGTTTGCTTTGACACCGGTGGGCTCGATTTGAAGCCTTCCAGCAATATGCTGCTCATGAAAAAAGATATGTGCGGTGGCGCGCATGCTCTGGCCTTGGCTCAAATGATCATGTCGGCGCGGCTGAAGGTGCAGCTTCGGGTTTTAATTCCGGCAGTTGAGAATAGTGTGTCGAGCGATGCGTATCGGCCGAGCGATGTGCTCATGTCGAGGGCTGGCTTGACGGTCGAGGTCGGCAACACTGACGCTGAAGGACGACTCGTTATGGCCGATGCTTTGGCGGAACTGGATGACGGCGATCCGGATCTTTTGATCGATTTTTCAACTCTCACCGGTGCACAAAGGGTTGCGTGCGGTTACGATCTGCCTTCATATTTCACTAATGATGAGAGAATATCAGCAGCCCTCATGAAAGCGAGTGATCGTGTGGCCGATCCGATGTGGCGGCTGCCTTTATTCGAGCCCTACCGAAGCCAATTGGACAGCCCGATCGCTGATATAAATAGTACCGGGAAAGTTCCTATGGGAGGGGCCATTCTGGCGGCCCTGTTTCTTCGGGCGTTCATTGATCGGGACCGGCTTTGGATTCACACGGATTTTATGGGCTGGAACACGGCCAGCCGTCCGGGAAGACCATTGGGGGGTGAAGCGCAGGGCTTGCGCGCCATGTTTGCAATGCTTGCTGTGCGTTACGGAAAGTAGAAAGATGGCGATAATGTTGGATCTCGAAACACTCGGATTGCACCCGGGCTGCGTGGTTATGTCCATAGGCGCCATCAAGTTTGATCCGCTCGGTGAATTGCCCGAAATCATTACCGTCGACAATGAACCAACCGTGCCCGACGGATTTTATGAGGTTATAGATATCGATGATTGCGTGGCCCATGGACTGACAATTGATCCGGAGACCAAATTGTGGTGGCAGGCACAGGACGGCGAAGTACGCGATCATTTGTTTTCTGGTAATGGCCTGCCGCTTGCCGAAGTTGCGACGCGTTTCAACGAATGGTACCCAGATCCGCAGGAAACCGTGTGGGCTAACGGCGCGTCATTCGATCAGCCCATATGGCAAACCGCCTGTCTCGCGGCGAATAGTTCAGTGCCATGGAATTACCGCAGGGTACGCGATTGCCGCACTGTTTTTGATTTATCCTTCGGCGAAGATTATTCGCTCTACCGCAATGGACCGTACCCCCGGCATCATGCCCTGTTCGACTGCTATCGGCAGATCGGTATGGTTCAAGCCTGCTTTCGTAAACTCGGCATCAATCCGAAAGTCGCTGCGCATTAATAGCGACCTCAGAGCCAAAAAATCCGGGAGCCATTGGCAATCGCTTGCCTCCCGAAACCTTTTAAATTAGGTTCGCCAACTGGTGGTGTCCGCAAGGGCCCAAAAGGGAACTCGGTGCGTCCTCGAAATAGAGGATCAAATCCGGGGCTGCCCCCGCAACTGTGAACGGCGAGTCTGTGCTCCATACGCCACTGGGAAACCGGGAAGGCGGAGCATTAAAGACACTGACCCGTGAGCCAGGAGACCTGCCACCGCCTGTCACCCTACCGAATGTCGGGGAACGTTCGGGACGGAATTCCGTTTGCGGTGACAACCGAAGTGTTGTTCGTGGCGGAGTCGGGTGATGGGTCATTCCTTCCTGTTCTTAATCACTGGCGAAGCGCTTCCGCGCCTGGGTGTGGCTGTGCGTAAGAGTGCCAACTATTCGCTGCGTTCAACTTGGTGTTTAACCTTTTGAATTGAAAAATAATCATGACTCTTGATAAATATCTCAATCTCGATCCCCTCTCGTTTTTACTAACCGGCCTGATATTAAGCAGCGTAATTGTGATCCCTATGTCGGCGCTCGCCGAATCGGAGAGTGTCGAAAAAAGTTCTATTAAAGAAGAAATTTTTGTCACCGCGACGCGGGTCGCAACGCCTTTGTCGCGGGTTTCCAGTTCGGTCACCGTTATAACCGCCGAAGAGATTGCGCGCCGTCAATTACGCACATTACCCGACATTCTGAAAGCGGTGCCTGGTCTGCAAGTGGTTGAGGCGGGAGGTGCCGGACATCAGACGTCGATATTCGCCCGTGGCACCAATTCCAACCACACATTGGTTTTGGTTGACGGAATTGAAGTGGCGGACGTTAGTAATCCCAGTCGTACGTTCGAGAGCGCCAATTTTCTCGCCGGTGAAATTGAACGCGTGGAGATTATTCGTGGCTCCCAAAGTACACTTTTTGGCTCGGAAGCAATCGGCAGTGTCATCAACATCATTACCAAACGCGGGGATGGTAAACCGCGCTTTTTTGGTTCGGTTGAAGGGGGTGCTTTCGAGACATTGAATAGCGTCGCCGGGGTTCGCGGTTCCCTTGATCGGTTCAATTACAATTTGGCGGTCGAACATTTCCAAACCCACGGTGAGACGGTCACTCAACCGGCTTTTCGCCGTGGAATGCCGAGCGATGATGACGGTTACCAAAATCTGACAGTATCCGGCCGCGCGGGCGTGCAGATTACAGATCAGGTGCGGGCCAGCGTTGCCGGACGCTATATCGATTCCGAAGTTGAACTCGATGAATTTCAGGCCGAGGACCCAGATTCCCGAAGTGAAAGCGAGCAATTTTTTGTTCGAACCGAGCTTGAAGCCACGACGTTTGAGGGTAAGTTAGAGAGCACATTTGGTGTCGCGTACACCCAAAACGACAGGCACATCGTAAATCCGGACGACGTCGTCAATCCGGGCAGTTTCAGGATCGGGGAATCAGCTGGCGAGTTACTGAAGTTTGATGTGCAAAATGATCTGCATTTGATTGACGGTCATGTGTTTACTGTCGGAGCTGGGCACAAAAGTGAAAGGTTTGACCGCAATGAAAGATCATTGAGCGGCGGCTTTTCGTCTCTTACCGATACCAGTGCCCGTGCTGACTCTCAGTCATTTTTCTTTCAGGATGGGTTTGAGTATTTTGGACGCCTTTTCGGAACCGGCGGCGTGCGGGTCACCGACCACAGTAAATTTGGCACTCACGTCACTTATCAAATCGCCCCGGTTTATTTGCATTCTGAGACAGGGACCCGGTTGAAGGGCAGCGTTAGCACCGGTTTTCGGGCGCCGTCTCTGGCTGAGTTATTTGGCCGGGATGGGTTCGATGGTCCGTTCGGCCCGAGCACTTTCGTTGGCAATTCCAACTTAAAACCTGAGGAAAGTTTTTCCTGGGAAATAGGG
>JAPYRI010000116.1 GCA_029941135.1 Alphaproteobacteria bacterium
ATGTAGACCATGTCGCCGACCCGCACCGCCGGATGGTAGTTGAAACGCTCACAAATGTTCCGCATCTCGTCGGGCACTATGTTTATCCGCTTGGCCATGGGATTTCCTTTTCAACTTAATGGAAAATTACAGCCAGCGGCGTACGGACTGTTTGAAGTTCAAATAAGCGTCACCAAACGTGCGTTCGAGATAAGCCTCCTCGCGGGCAATGACAAATTTAGTCAACACGAGTACCGCCACCGGCACGAGCAGCAGCACCCACAGATTACTCATAAGCAATCCAATCCCGGCCTGAAGCAACAGGAAACACACGTAAATTGGATTGCGGGAATATTTGTAAAGGCCGGTGCGGATGATATGGATCGACGGGTTACCGGGCCGGATATCGGTTTCGGCCCGATAAAAGTGAACCCAGGCAGCCAACAGGATTGTGATGGCCGATCCAATCAACGACCATCCCAATAGGGGCCATCCCGACCATAGGGGCAAGTTCAAAGTCCGCACGTGTTGGAGGCCGTATCCAGCAAAATGAACAAAATTAAAACAATCGGAGGCGGCACTTTCACACCGGCATTATCGGCTTCGACTTGGTTTTGCGGCTCTCCAGTCATAACTGATTTCCGGCATTATGCGGCGAAGGCGACCGCCATACGCGCGGTATCGTTGTACTCTTTCATGTATTCGAGTGCACCGTCGCCGTTGAATCGGAGCTGATGAACCCAGTCCATTTGATAGGTCTTGCCGGTCGCCAATACTTCGCTTTGTTCCGACCCAATGATCATCGCCGAGTTGCCATCGACCAACACATCCGTGATCTGAAAATTTTTAATCTGAATGCTGCTGCCTATTTCACCTAGGTAAGACTGCAATCCGGCGAGTCCGGCGTAGGTGCCGCCAAACGGAAAATCGGTCGGCAGAAAATTGTCCAAGACGAAATCTTCGGTCATTAGTCCCTCGGCAAACAGGCTCGGCAAGTCGCCAAAAATTTTTCCATAAATTTCATTTACGCGTGCCGCGATCTCTTCTTTGGTCATGGTGTGTCCTCCCAAATAATATCAGCCGGGTAAATCGATAATCGGCAGTTTGCCGTAACCTTCTTCGTAGGGCGAGAGCATACGAATGCCGAGGTCTAAATGTGCGAACCGCCACGATCCATCGACCCGCCGGTAGGTTTCATTGTAGCGGGCGGCAAGCCATAACGCTTGATCTGCATCGCGCATCACCATGGGCTGCCACAAGTACCAATGTCCGGTTGCGGTGTCGCCGTTAACCTCGATCATCGGATTGGTCACGTGGTGGATAGCAAATTTGACGACCTTCGTGGTTTCGCCAAAAAACTTACGAATACCGTCGCGACCCGAAGCCACCCCGAACAGGCCGCCGTCCCACACGCCATCTTCCGTGAACAAGCTCGCGAGTCCCTCCGGGTCGTAATCGTTATCGCAGTAGAGGCAGTATTGGTGTTTAAGCGCCTTAATCGCTTCAATGTCCTCAAGCCGTAGTAGTCGCTCTTCAAAGTCGCGACTGGCCATCTTTTTCCCTCCAACACAAAGTGTTCATTTGCCAGACTTTAACGTGTCATGGACGGTGGTCAAGTTCGCAACGGCATAGCCTGTCGTTGCTCTGCCTGCGCCACGCTGTTAAACGTGGGCCCCTAGGAAGTGATATGTGATCTTTTTCGAACCATTATTTCGCCTCACCGGCTTTGCCGTACTCTTCTTGTGTGCCCTCAACTTTGGTGCATTGTCGGCGGAAGACGAGGAAGCGCCTTGGCCCGATGGCCACCGCCTCAACGAAATTCCCATGTTTGGCGAAGGCCGTTTGCCGGAACGGCTGCAAAAAGCCAACCGCAAGCTGGTGCGTGAGGCTTATAAAACCGGGATCAGTCTCACCAAATCGTCCAACCACGCCATGGAGCGGGGCTGGAAAGCGTTCAACAGCAGTGATACCGCCACTGCCATCCGGCAGTTTAATCAGGCTTGGCTGCTCGACCGGCGTAACGGCGCCGTCTATTGGGGCTTTGGCGTTGTGCTCTATAAACGCGATGGGGACCTCAAGGGCGCGCTCAAAATGTTCGGCCGCGCCCGCCGCATGCAACCGGACAATCCTTATTTGCTCGTGGACTACGGCCGTGTGTTCGAAGAAAACGGCGAACCCGACGCAGCTGTTACCTTGTTTTTGGACGCTGTCTCGCTTGACCCGGACACAAAGTATGCCTACGTCGGCTTGGTGCGAGCGTATGTAAAAGCCAACGACCTCGGCAATGCGCTCCTCTTTGCGTACGAAGGCAAAGACCGGGGCGATCCAATTTCAGATGAATTTATCGCAGCGCTGGAAAAAATACCCAGCACTGACAATGGGTTGCCAGCCGACGTTAAACTTACCGCTCTACCGGAATGGCGCCCGTAACCACCGGGCGGTCGACCAGCACGTGCTCTTTGGCAACGAAGAACACGCTGTTCGGTAGATCGACGAAGCTTTGTGTTTCCGGCAAGGCGATTTCGAACACTTTGTCCACTTCAGGCCCGGCGACGGCGTTGAACGCATAGCGATTGAGCCACACCTCGGCGTGCCCCATGAACGGATCTTTGGGAATGCCCCGCATTTTGCGGAACGCATCGGCGAGGGCGGTTTGATACTGGTGCACCTGAATGTAGCGCAGGAACCCGAGGGTTTGCGCCGACTGGCGCGCAATCGGGCCGTGGTGCATGCGCCAGTATTTTTGCGTGCCTTCAAACGACAGGTCGGGCCGTTTTGCTAAAAACGCGACGTACTTGATGATCGGCGTTGATAGCCCGGCGACCATTTTGTCCTCGACCGGATTAATCTGCGGTATGTCGGTGCCCATGTACATGGCGGAGCGCGACATATCGATGAACTTCTTCTCATCCTCCAGCAGCATGGCGCCGGCGGCCTTGCCGGCCTCTGAGAACGCCGGACCCTCGGGATCTTCCGGATCGTTGAACCACACTTCGGCCATGCCATCGAATAAATCAGATGAGGTGCCGTAAACTTCGCGCAGGGACTGGGTGATAGGATCATCATGCAAAGTATGGGTCTGGATGTAGCGGCGAATGCCCAGGTCGTTCGCCACACTCGCCACCAACGGCCCGTGCACCTCGCGCCAATAGCCGTAGAACTCGTCGTCCGGCACGCCTTTTAGGCGGCGTAATGGAAATACAATGCGCATCATCGTCTAATCCTCCCCAGGTATCTGTATCTGTTGACCTAAAGCTAATGGACCGCTCCCCACCTCACAAGGCCGCACTCGACAGCGTAAAAAATTGTGGGTTAGGATGCGCCGTCGGAAAACAAGGTTCGAGGTGGCGGACGATGCATAAGACTGTTTTGGCCGGGGTACCGGTTGCGTTGGTTGCGTTATTTTTCGTCTGTTACCGCGCCTGCTCATGCCGGGGCCATGGATCAAGACGTGGCCCTAGGCGAAGCCGACTACGAAGACCTGGCAGCGCATTACGTAAAGCTTGAGAAAGCCGCTGTGGCAGGTGACCTCAATGCGCAGTACTTGTTTGCCGAGATCAACGAAAACTGGAAGGCGGGTTACCACAACTATACGAAGACCATGCACTGGTACAAAAAGGCAGCCCTCAATGGCCACGTACTCGCACAAAACCGGCTCGGTTACATGCACCGGTGGCGGGTGTTCGTCGACACTGATTTTCATGAAGCGATCAAGTGGTACACCATGGCCGCGCGCCAGGGGCACGTGGAATCCATGAACAGCCTCGGTCACATGTATGATCACGCCGAGGATTTTTACGAGCCGATGGATTACGTCCCGGCTTACATGTGGTTCACCATTGCGATCGAATACGGCAGCAAAACTGCCGCCCGCAACCGGGACCGCATCACCAAGTATATGAAGCCCGCGCAAGTCAGGGCGGCCCAAGGGCAAACCAAAGCGTGGTTGCAGCAATACAAAACCGCGCAAGCGACAACTGAGCCGCCCGCGACGCAATTAGATTATTCTTCAAACCAGCGACATCCGTTGCTTGCCGCGCTACGCGTCGGCGGGAGAACGCAAACCCCTTTTCCTAGTAAGGGAGTTCATCTACTCTACCAAAATGACCGTCAAGCACATCAGCGCCATCACTCTTATTGTGAGCAACATGTCCCGGAGCGCGGGATTTTATAAGGACTTGGGTTTCGTGCGGCTCCTTGGCGGGCCGAACGAGCGTTTCGCCAGCTACAAAATCGGCGCGAGTTTCCTCAATCTGGCGTCGAGCAGCCGCGACGACGCCCGGCCTCAGCGCCTGTGGGGGCGGTTGATTTTTCATGTAGATGACGTGGACGCTCTGTATCAATTGGCGCTCGATAAGGGCCTCAAGCCCGAAGCCGAACCCCGCGACGCCGAATGGGGCGAGCGCTACTTCCACCTCCGCGACCCGGACGGCCACGGCCTCAGCTTCGCCAAGGTGCTAGAGGAGTAGGAGTTACTCCGCAGCTTCGACCCCGCCAATCGGGCCCGGGGCCTGGCGGTCTTCCATCGGGCTGATCCAGAAGCGGTTGTCGTCAGCATGGTCGGGCCAGATGTTCCGTAAATGCGGGAGTACCTTTTCACCGAAGAGTTTCGTTGATTGGCGGCACTTCCAGTTGGGCATGTCGCCCACGTGCATGATGGTGAACACGTTGCCCACGTGTAGGCCCTTGATCATGTCTTCCATTTGCTCGCGTACGGTTTCGGGGCTGCCGGCGATCACATAGCCACGGTCAACCAAATCGCCCCAGGAGAGCGACGCCGCCGTCCGCAGATTTGCGGGCTGCATTTGCGACAGCACCCCCGCCGCGATGGTCTTGATGGTGCGGTAACCGGGTGCGTCCGCGAACCCCGGGTGCACGTGCAAACAGCGATTGAAGAAGTAGTCCATGTGGGGCCCGTAGAGCTCTTCGGCTTCTTTGTCCGTGTCAGCGACCGCGACGATCTGCGCGAACCCACCCCGGTAGGGGGACAGGTCCTTGTCCATCTCGACAGCCCGGTCCCAATAGCCTTGCAGAAGGGTTTTGCCGCGCTTGTAGCCGCTGAAGCTGAGGTACGAGTATGAATAATCATTCTCCAAACAGAAATCGTAGGTCTCGATGGAGCCGCCACCGGGAATATGGATGGGCGGCGGGTTTTGCACCGGCTTCGGCCAGCAATTGACGTAGCGCAGCTTGTTGAACTTGCCATTAAAGGCAAACGGCTCGTCCGCCGCCCAGGCGCGTTTGATCAAATCATGCGCCTCGCGATAGCGCTCGCGGCTAAACGCGGGAATGTCGCCGTAAACGTAATTGACGTCCATGGACGAGCCCACCGGGAAACCAGCCACCAGCCGCCCGCCCGAGATGCAATCGAGCATGGCGAACTCTTCCGCCGTGCGAATGGGCGGATTGTAGAGGCCCAATGAGTTGCCGAGCACCACCAGCGCCGCCTTGGACGCGCGCCTACTCAGCGCCGCCGCCATGATGTTTGGTGAGGGCATGAGGCCGTATGCATTGGCGTGGTGCTCGTTCACCCCAATGCCGTCGAAGCCGACTTCCTCCGCATACTCAAGCAAGTCTAGGTATTCGTTGTAGACCTTGTTGCCTTTCACCGGATCAAACAGCGAGTTCGGGATATCAACCCACACCGAGCGGTACTTCTCGGTGAAATCCTCTGGCAGATGCGGCCAGGGCATCAGATTGAACCAAGTAAACTTCATTGCCGTCTCATCCTCTGCGCTTCTTCCATTCGTGCTCTGGCGGTGGCGGTGCCGTTTGCCCGATGGTGTCCCGATTTCGCAGCGATGACAAGGGATTGGTTTGTGAAGGTGACATATCCGGGCTAATCTACCCGACAGCAAAGTGAAAGCAGGGAAACTGTCACATGCAACTACCCGACGGTCTGGTGGCCGTGGTCAAAAAGGATTGCCCGACTTGTTTATTGGTTGAACCGGTGTTGCAGGCCATCGAAAAGGATGGTTTGACGCTCACGGTCTACGTGCAGGACGAGCCGAGCTTTCCCGATGTGGGCACGGTCGTGGACGACACGGCACTGGAGTGCTCCTACAACCTTGAGATCGAAATTGTGCCCACCTTAATTAAGGTCGAGAACGGGACGGAGCAGAACCGCACCATCGGCTGGGTGCGCGAAGAGTGGCAGGAACTGACGGGGCTCAGTGCGCTTGGCAGCAAATTGCCTGAGTTCCGTCCCGGCTGCGGGTCCATATCAGTTGAGCCCGGGGTGGCCGAACGGCTGGCATTGCGGTTCGGCGATTTTGACGTGGTGTCCCGCCGCATCGAAGTCGGCGGCATGGAAGACGACATCGAATACTGTTTTGATCGCGGCTGGAGCGATGGACTGCCGGTAGTGCCGCCCACGGAGGAGCGGCTCTATCGCATGCTCCAGGGCACCTCGCGGGCGCCCAACGAAGTATTGGGCGAGGCACCGCCGGACCTCGCCACGTGCACGGTCGAAAAAGTGGCTTTGAACGCCGTCCTCGCCGGGTGCAAGCCAGAGTATCTGCCGGTGGTGATTGCGGCGGTTGAAGCCGCGCTTGATCCCGCGTTTTGCATGCATGGGCTGTTGGCCACCACTTGGTTTTCGAGCCCGATGGTGATCGTCAACGGCCCCATCCGAAAAGCCATCGGCATGAACTGGAAAGGCAATTTGTTCGGCCAAGGCAACCGCGCCAACGCGACCATCGGCCGGGCGCTCCAGTTGGTCATCCGCAATGTGGGGGGCGGGCGACCGCAAGAGGCCGACCAGTCGGCGTTCGGTCACGCGGGCAAGTTCACCAATTGTTTTGCCGAAGACGAAGACACGCCGTGGCAAACCCTTGCCGAAGAACGCGGCTACTCGGACGGCCAATCGACGGTCACCTTGTTCAGTGCCGATGGACCGCAAGGAGTGTTCGACCAAATTGCCCGCACACCCGATGTGCTGGTGCGCACCTTGGCCGACAGTTTGGCCGCCGTTCAAAATACCAAGGTGGTCAATGGCTCGGATGTGGTCATGGTCATCGGCCCTGAACACGGGCGGGTGTTCGATGATGCCGGTTGGTCCAAAGCGCAAGCCACCGACGCGCTGCTGGCGGCCGCCCTGGTTGAGGGCATCGACCTCGGCATGGGCACGGATAAATCAACCGGGCAACCTCTGTCCGACCCAACATCGACCCTCAAGCCAAAATTTCGCCCCGGCGGCCTTCAATTGGTCCGCGCGGGTGGCGATGCCGGCCTGTTTTCGGCTATCATTCCGGGCTGGCTGATGAAAGGCGCGCTCGGCACCGATCC
Source organism: Alphaproteobacteria bacterium (assembly GCA_029941135.1). Classification (GTDB taxonomy): domain Bacteria; phylum Pseudomonadota; class Alphaproteobacteria; order JAPYRI01; family JAPYRI01; genus JAPYRI01. The sequence continues at coordinate 7,267 of JAPYRI010000116.1, forward strand.
TGTCACTAAGGAGATTATAGAATGAACCAAGTCCTTCTCGATCCCACTGGCGAACTAGGCGCTGTCCGCCGGGAGCCGCTGCAACGGCCTGCCTCCCTGGATGGGTTGACCATCGGTTTGCTGGATATATCAAAGACCAAGGGCGACGTGTATCTTGATCGTTTGGACCATCATTTTAAGGAACGTGGCCTCACCACCAAGAGGTTCAAGAAACCAACATTCACCAGACCGGCGCCGGTGAGCCTGCTGCAGGAAATCGCTGCCGAAGTTGACGTGGTGGTCGAAGGCCTGGCCGATTGAGGGTCCTGCACGTCGTGCAGTTTGCATGACATCAGAAACCTCGACGGACGCGGCATTCCCGGTGGCTTTGTCGCCTCCAGTGTGTTTCAAACCGCAGCGCAGACCCAGGCGGACTCGCTCGGCTTTCCGGCCAACCGGGTGTTCGTGCGGCACCCCATCCAGGAC
>JAPYRI010000117.1 GCA_029941135.1 Alphaproteobacteria bacterium
ATTTCATTGAGTGTAAACGAGCCCACATCGCTCCCTGTGGCCATCATCATTTTTTCAACTTCACGAAATCGATTTTCAAAGCGCTCGTTTGCTTCGCGTAACGCGCTTTCGGGATCAACGTCCACGTGACGGGCAAAATTGCTCCATGCTAAAAGAACATCGCCGAGTTCGGACGCTATACGATGTTGCCGGCGAGGTGTGTCGCCGTCTTGATCGCGAGTGTGCAGTTCGGCGCGCAGCTCCGCAACTTCTTCTTCAACCTTATTCAAAATCTGTTTGGCTTCCGGCCAATCGAAGCCAATGCGTGCGGCTCGGTTCTGAAGTTTGACTGCACGGCTGAGGGCGGGTAATCCCTTCGCTACGCCATCCAAGACGCTGGCGACCGTACCAGACTCTGCTGCCGCACGGGTGCGTTCATTGGCTTTGTGCTGTTCCCAGGCGTGGGCCTGCGCCTCTGAGGTATTCACTGTGGCATCGGCAAAAACATGCGGGTGGCGACGGCGCATTTTTTCGCCTACCCCTTCGGCGACATCGGCAAAATCAAAGACACCTTCCTCTGCTGCCATTTGGGCGTGAAACACGACTTGAAACAACAAGTCGCCGAGCTCGTCCTTCAGGGCGGTCATATCGTTGCGGCTTATTGCGTCGGCGACTTCATAGGCCTCTTCCAGGGTGTAAGGAGCGATTGTCTCGAAGGATTGCTCCAAGTCCCAAGGACAACCCCCATCCGGATCGCGCAGGAGCCGCATGATCTCTAAAAGGTTATGAAGGGCGCCGGTAGCCCGGTCTGGCGGAGCGACTGTCATCTTAAAGGCCTGAATTTGTGCACATTCGGTTGGGGCATGAACATTATCACATCGCAATATTGTGATTTTAGCATATTTCGGAAAATGCCATGATTGCTCCGCAAATTTTGGGAGGTGACGCTCCCGGGCAATTACAAGTTACAGGGGAGAATTATGAGCACAAATAATGAAGTGGACCTCAGTCAATACGCGAGCGGCGGTCAAGTGCGCGGCGACTTCCCGTTCGCGTCACATTACGTCGACGTGAAGGGCTCGAAAATGCATTTCGCGGCGTCAGGGGAGGGCGATCCGATCCTGTTTTTGCATGGTCAACCGACCTGGTCATACTTGTGGCGCAACATCATGCCCGAACTCGAGGGTAAAGGTCAGTTGATTGCGCTCGATTTAATCGGTTACGGTAAATCGGACAAGCCTGACATCGGTTACGAGATGACCGACCACATCGATTATGTGGAAGCCTTTATCGAAAAACTGGGCCTTAAAAATATTACTCTCGTTATTCATGACTGGGGCTCCTATTTCGGCTTTCACTACGCCATGAACCACCCTGAGAATGTAAAAGGCATCGCCTTCATGGAAGCCCTCCTGCAACCCATTCCCAGCTACGACGCGTTCGACCCGGATACGAGAGACTTTTTCATGAATTTACGGTCGTCACAGGAAACCGCCGAGGAAATGATGGTCAACCAACATATGTTTGTTGAAGGCGTACTGCCGGCCATGATCCAACGTGATCTGACCGAGGACGAGCAAAACGCCTACAGGGAGCCATGGGTTAATAAAGAGGATCGCAAAATCCTGTGTAAATTTCCACAGAACCTAGTGATTAGTGGCGAACCCAAGGGCAACTACGACCGGCAGATCGCCTATCTGGATAAACTTCAGAAATCGGACATCCCGAAATTGATGATAGAAGTATCGCCAGGAGTGGTCATTCCCGAAGAAGTGGCAAACTGGGTTAAGGAAAGCCTACCCAATCTGACAACGGTCCATGTGGGCGATGGATTGCACTTCATACAGGAAGACCATCCTCAGGCAATCGGCAAAGCGGTAGCAGATTGGATGGATGCCAATAATATATGATTGACGCCAATCCAAAATGAGATCAAAAGACCGCCGGGGAACTTAAGTGTCCTCCGGTTTTTTGACCCACACACTGGCACACGAGCGGAGGGTGAGATGGAGGGACGCTACCGGCTGATTGGCGCCGTGCCGTCACCCTATTCGGTCAAGATGCGGGCGATCCTCAGGTATCGGCGTTTACCCTTCGATTGGGTACTGCGTACGCTAGAAGTACGGGATGAAACCGCGCACGTGAAACCACCCATTATTCCGATCCTTCAGTTTCCCGACGACGGCCATTATCAGGTTGATTCGACACCGATGGCGTACGAGTTGGAATCCCGGTACCCCGGCGCGCGCTCAATTTTGCCTGATGATGCGGGACATGCCTTTTTGAGTTATCTGCTGGAAGATATGGCGGACGAGTGGGGCACTAAAATGATGTTTCACTACCGTTGGGACGATAAACCAGACCAGGATTTTTGCAGTCAGTGGATTGTGCGGGATAGCATGGGGCCTGCTGACGCTGACACCCGAAATCAGCGGGCGAAAACGATAGCCGATCGGCAAATCGGGCGTATGGCAATGGTTGGATCTACGCCACAAAATGCCCCTTTGATCGAAGAAACTTATTTGCGGGTACTGGACATCCTGGAAGAGCATTTTGGAGAGTATGCCTTTTTGTTCGGCGATCGTCCTTCATTGGCGGATTTTGGTTGGTATGGCCAGTTATTCCAGCTCATGACGGATCCAACGCCCTCCACCATCATGCGCGAACGCGCGCCTGGGGTTATGCAGTGGGTGATGCGTATGGACGACGCATCCGGTGTCGAAGGCAATTGGATCGACCCAACACAGCCTTTGCCGCACGCTATTGAACAACTGCTTCAGTTGGCAGGCGATGTCTACCTCCCGTTCCTTGAAGCCAACGCAGCTGCCTTTAAAGCTGGTTTGGAGACGATGGAATTTGAGGCCCTCGGCAAACCCTTTAGCCAAGGTGTATTCAAATATCAGGTGGGCCACTGCCTGGGTGCTTTGCGCGACCACTTGGCAGGACTTGAAGGTGATTTCCTTGCGCGCACGGAAGATGTCTTGCGAACCACCGGGTGCTGGCACGCGCTGCACCCCGGCTAAATCACCAAACTACCAATCTATATTTGATCGAAAGGGGACAATTATGTCCGCGATTATGATTGCGTCGCCGCAAGCTGGTGACGTTGATACTTGGCGGTAGCTGTACGACGGCTATCCCGAGTTTTACAAAGTACCCATGAACAACAACATTGCCGAAGTTACCTGGCGCTGGTTACTGGATCCCAATCACGTGATGACTGGTTTGCTGGCGAAAGACGGGCAGGGGGTAGCCATTGGATTGGCTCATTTCCGCGATATGCCCAGCCCCTTGCGGGGGGCCACAATTGGATTTCTCGATGACTTATTCGTTGATCCATCGGCTCGAGGCTTTGGCACTGCCCGACTATTGCTCGACGAAATCGCGCGGATCGGCCGGGAACGTAGTTGGCCCCTGTTTCGATGGATTACAGCCGATGATACCTACCGGGCGCGGACACTTTATGACCGGGTCGCGACCAAAACGGGCTGGAATACATATTAATACGATTTATGAGCCGTCATGACCCTGAGGGGCGTTATGTGTTAGCATTTCGTTTCCACTTAGCGCCTCCGCGGGGGGGGGCCGGCGATAGTCATGCCGGTCACATAAAGATGGGAGCCTGAGATGCAAAAGAATTTGGTTATCATTGTTGTGGTGATTGCGATTGCGTTGGGAGCGGGCATATTTAATCGGGAAACATGCAGTGGCGATCAAGGGCCTCGTCGAGCCGTGGAAATGTATCTGACGTCGATGAAAGATTATCGCTTCGAAGATGCATTCGACTACATAACCGCAACAATGACCGACAATGCCGGGATTGACGAATGGGCGGGAATGCAACGCCGAGTGTTCGAGTTCGGCGAAGTTGAAATGAGCGACCCCGACGTGCGTAAACCCCACAGGGCAATCAAAAATTTCTTCTTTTGCGAAGGTTCAGCGATTGTTCCAAACGTGTTGAAAGCCAAAGACAAGTTTAACAATCAGGGCAGCACGGAATTCGAATTGTACACGGTGATCAAGGACGGTACTGGCTGGAAACTGGATAGCCAGGAATTATTGTACGAGGAAGCTGGCATTCGAGAATGGTTCCCCAACGACAAAATTCCGGAATTCGAAGAGCAGATGTAATTGGCGGGGCACGACTAGAGTGATATTTCTGCGGGATAACTTGAGAGGCGGGACAGATGACTTTTGAAGACGTTTATAGGACGCCGGATGAAAGATTCTAAAACCTATCGGATTTCAGCTTTGAGCCCAATTATGTGAGTGATTTGCCGGGTTAATCGGACATGGGGGTGTCACACTCTGTTACTTTTCAGGACGGCGTCACAACATTTCTGCGGCATGGGCCTCCAGGCACCCAATGACATGATCCAAGTCGCCCTCGCTCAGCCACAGGATCAACCGATTTGCACCGGCCTGTTCCAGTTTGGCGATGTCGCCCCGAGCCTCCCATTGACCAGGCAGGCTAAAGGCGGTGACGTCGAGGGTGTCCGGGTCGCGCCCAGCTTGCTCTGAATACTGACGCAGGGCCGAGACGCCCGCCGCTATGTCGTCAATGCTTTCGACCAAGGGCATCCACCCATCGCCCCACTCGACCACGCGCTTAAACACTTGCTTGGCGCTAAGCCCGCCCATGATCACCGGCGGGTGGGGTTGTTGAACCGGTTTCGGATAGCTTCTGACCGCCGGGAAATCATAGTACTCCCCGTGATATTCGGATAAATCCTGGGTCCATAGTTCTTTCATGGCCAAGATTGAATGCTTGGTTTGAGTCCAGCGATGATCGTAATCGCCGCCCATGATCTCGCATTCTTCTTTGTGCCATCCGGCGCCAATGCCAAACAAAAATCGCCCGCCCGAGAACGCATCCAGTGACGCGACCTCTTTCGCCAATAACAATGGATTTCGTTCGGGCACCAGGCAAATACCGGTGCCGAGTTTGATTTTCTCGGTCACCGCCGATGCCCGTGCGAGCGCAACGAACGGGTCAGGTAATTGCCACAGATAATCCGGCGGGGGTTCATCCGCAGGCGTGTTCGGATAAGGGATGGAACATTCCAGCGGTAAAATCGGATGTTCAGGCAGCCAGTAGCTTTCAAATCCCAACTCTTCGGCGCGCTTTGCAATTTTGGCTGGATCAGCGTCGGCATTGGGGTACACCTGAAAAACTCCGAGATCCATAACATCCTCCCTTATTGTGCGGCTTTGCTCTCGCCTATTGCCTTGTTGACTGCGGGCATTACTTCGGTCGCCATTAACTCCATCGAACGTTTCGCCAGTACCGGGTCCTGCCAATCGTGGGCAGCATAGAGAAGCGTGCCAAAGTCACCAACCTGCTCGCGGAACTCAAGCAGTTGGTCGACGACGCTGTCGACGGTACCGCGGATGACCAGCTGATCGACGATAGTGTCCAGATCAAGTGTGTCGTCGGCTTGGTTCTGGCTGGTCTTGAATAGGTTTGCCCGCCCGGCACGCATCAACTTGGTGAACAGCGATTTGTAATAGAAGTGATAGGGGCCATCGGAGGACGCGCCGTACCGTTCGGCCGTGGCCGCGTCGTCAGCAACGAACAAACTTTTGGCGACGCGCCAGTTGACAGGGTCGGCCATGCGGCCGCCCTGTTCGCATCCTTCGACATACTTCGGCCAGTGACTGGCAACCCACTGTGGCTGAAGAAAGTTGGCTGAGATAGGATCCCAACCGCGCACAGCGGCAGCGGTCACCCCGGCCGAAAACGGCGCAACCGCAGTGACCACGATCGGCGGATGGGGGCGCTGATAGGGTTTGGCGATAATACCCTGTCCGATTTCAGGCACCACCGTACTTGCAGTCGAAATGTTCCAGTATTTGCCCTTGATGTTGTAAGGCGCTTCCCCGTCCCAAATTGCCAACACCTGATCGATGGCCTCTACGAACATCTCCGTGCGGTCGGCGTCCAGATTGCTAAACACCTCGGCGTCCGACGGCAGACCGCCAGGGGAGATGCCGAAAATAAATCGGCCCTCGGCCATGTGGTCGACCATTGCCACTTCGGCTGCGACCATGGCGGGATGATGATTAGGAAGGTTGATGGTCCCGGTCCCCAGCTTGATGGTTTTTGTCTCGCGCAGCAGCCAGGCAATGAATATTAGCCCCGAGGTGATGGTTTCGGCGGCGTCGGTAATGTGTTCGCCGAAGAACGCTTCCTCAAAACCAAGTTTCTCGGCCAGCAGCGTCATCTCCCGGTCTTCGTTCAGTGTTTCCGTATAGTTACGCTGCGGCGGATGCAGCGGCATGGCGAAAAAACCAAGTCGCATGGTGTTTCCTCTATAACCGGACTCGTTTGAGTTTTCCGGGTTCCGTGGCGGTTAGGACCAGTAGCGTTCGGTGGCAAGCTTTGCGCCCTCGGCCAGCGACCTCAGCTTGGTCCACACCACATCTTCGGCGACAAATTTATAGCCAGCGAACGTGCTGAAGCCGCAATCGGCACCAGCCACAATTCGGGTTTTATCACCGACCGCTTTGATCGCCTCGCCCAGCCTGTTGGCAACCACCTCCGGGTGCTCGCAATAGTTGGTCGTTGTATCTATAGCGCCGACAATTAGGTCCATATGGTCGGGAAGCGGTATCTTGCAGATTACCGGAATCTCGTGCTGGTGCTGCGGGTTGCCAAACGGGATGTTGATCGCGCTTACATTGGCGTTCAACAGTTTCGGCAGGACTTCCCGCAGCGGCACGTCATCTACATGAGGCCCATTCCAGTTGCCCCAGCAAACATGGAGCCGCACTTTGTCCCTAGGCAGGTCGCCAATCGCCCGGTTGATGCCCTCCACATACATCTCCACAGCTTCTACGAACACACTGACCGGCTGATCCTGGTACATGAAAGTGTGCTCCATGGCGAGATCGGGGGCATCGATCTGAAGCGTGTATCCCTGCTCGACCACGTAGCGGTATTCCTTGGATATCTCGTCGGCCAGCGCCATTACATAAGCTTCATGGCTATCGTAATGGGCGTTCAACATGGTGGTCGCAATAATTCCGGGCGACGGTACGTTCATGAAATTTTCGTCAAAATCACCCTCGGCATCCAGGGCTTGCCTGAACGACAGGCACTCTTTTTCGATCGGCCCCATGTCATTGTATTTCACCTCAGCAACCGCCTCCGGCGCATCCATTATCCGGCTCTCGCCCATACGGACGCCGGTCATCCCCGCCAGGATCGGATAGTTGAGGAAATCGGTGGGCAGATTTCGAACGCCCGTGCCGCCAAACCCCTCCATTCGCAATGGCATGTAGGTTTGAAAACCAACACGGGGCTGCTCGCCATTGTTGCCGCTGGTAATCCCGGCCTCCTGCTGCCGGCGAATAACATATCGCGTCGCGTCCTGAACCTCTTTCCAGAACTCGGTCTCATCCACCGCGTCGCCCCGCTCATCCGCCAGCAATAGCTTTGTCAAACTTGGTGGCCGCGGGATACTGCCGACGTGTGTCACTTGGATCTTGTTCTTACTTTTTCCGGCCATTCCAGTGCCTCCCCGCCCGGTTAATCCGCCTTGCCACTGAGTGTACTCATCGCGGGTTCGTGAAGTAAAGCGGACATGGGTCATCGTCACTGGGGAGTCCGCTTTTAGCCATAAGCGGACACGTTTAGCGGCCGAATTTTACCGCTTTCGTGATACGACGCTATTCCACGCATAGTTGAAGAGATGTGGACCAGCACTCATGAT
>JAPYRI010000118.1 GCA_029941135.1 Alphaproteobacteria bacterium
GTGTAGAACCCTTGTGAGCCTTCGGGGGCATAAACCCAATCTTGATTCATGAGGTCGGTATCGTTCCAAAACGCTGCGTGCAGCTTGGCGGCCTCCTTGAGCGCCAAGCGCGCCTGTTCAAGTGAGCATCCCTGCATGTGGTCGCCGGCGACGGCGGGGGCCAGGTCTTCGAACAGCAAGACAAAATCGTGGCTGTCCGGATCCAATTCAGCGGCATAGACTTTAGGGGTTCGGATTTCGGCCCGGTGCGCCGCTTCCCGGTAAAACATCACCTCCGAGCGATAAAACCCCATTTCCTTGCCGGTGGTGCTGGCAACTTCGTTGTCGGACGGAAACTTGCCGACCACCGAATTTGGCGCATTTGCCGGCGGCGCCCCTTCATACTCCAGAAAATAGCGGCGGGTCTCACCCAGTTGACCGGTGCCCACGTTTTCCATTGTGAACGCACTGACCGTTCCATCGATGCCATTTTTTTGTAAAACATCGGTGATCCACCCAGGCGTCACTTGTGTGGGCGATACCACAGGTACACTCTGTATCAACGCAACAATCTCCCCCCTAATACGGTGCGCGTGCGCCGCTTGTTGACACACGCGCATCCGCCCACTCAGTGTCTTTATATAGAATTTGCCTCTGCTGTTCTTCAGCACGTGTGTGAAAAGCAACCGCCACCGGATCAAGGTCGCAGGTGGGCAGGGGCTCGTGCTCAAAATTGCCATGGGTGTCTTCACCGCGCACGAGTGCCGCACTGTCCCAATCGGCCAGCATCTGTTTTGCTGTCGGCGGAATGTACCGCAGTGCCACGGCAATGCGCCGGTCATCGCTTTGGTTAGGGTAAGACGCATGCGCGATCTGATAGGCAAACAGCGCCGCGTCACCGGTTTTCAATTCAACATCGACGGCCAGATTTTCGTCAATGTCCACATCGATGGTTTGCCCGCGAGTGAGCATGTTGTGTTCGGCGTTCGTATCCACATGGGGCAGAATGGGGTTGAGATGGCTGCCCGGCAGCATGCGCATGCATCCGCTTTCAATCGTTGCCGGTGACAGCGCGACCCAGACGCTCACCAGGTCTTCGGTGTCCAGGCCCCAATAGTTGTTGTCTTGGTGCCATGAAACAAAGCTGGCGCTATTAGCTTCCTTAATGAACCAGTGGGTGTTCCAGCACATGATGTTGGGGCCAATCAAATCCTCAACTGCATCCAGAATATGCGGCGCGCGAACAAGGTCGGCCAGCCATTTGAACAAAAGATGGGATTTGAACCGATGGGAGCCTTTAAGCGCGCCGCCGTTCTCGTTTTCGAACGTCTCCAGCTGAAGGCGATAGTCAGCGGCGTCCACTTCTGAAACGCCATGTATGGGAAAATGAAAGCCATCGCGCCGCAACGCTTCAATCGCGTCCCCGGTCAACACTTTGGCCATGATTTCCTCTCCCGCAGGCATTTGCCGGCCAATCATAGAGGGGAAGAGAAGATTGGGACAACCCTGTCGGCGATAAGTTGACATTCCACACAACCCTCCATCGCGTGACAAGGCCGAACCGAGTAATATCCTTCTACTAATGATCGTATATCGCTGTTGGTTGCGAGAGATGAGCTCGAACAATCAATAAGAGGATGGCAATGACGCTCTCAATATTGATCCCGAACCCCGACGCACATTATGTCCCAGCCGGGCGTGTGGTATGGCTGATTTCGGGTTTGGGGTCGGTGGACGGATCGCTTTTGGAACGCCGGTTAGCCGCAGGAGATACGGTAGCGGAAGACATCTGCCGCGAACTCGGCGACGCGAGCGCGGTCAAAATCGAGTATTCAGAAAATCGCGCGGTGCAGGTTACAGCTTGGAGAGACATTACCTCGGGCTTCGATGTTTTTTACGCCGTGCGGCCCAACGGAGACGTCATTGTTGCCGATCATTTTTGGAACATCGTCAGTCGGCTGCCTCCTGGCAGAACGGACAGTGTCCGACGAGAGCAAAGTTGATCATTTGATTTTCTGGACAGTGGCCGGCACCGGCACATATTGCAAAAATATTTCCCGACTCGGGTGCGGGCAGCGGCTTCGCATCACTGAGGCCGACGATTAAGCACAGCGGCGCTTTACGACCGCAACCGACACAGCCATGATTGACGCCTGTCAGACATAACCAGGGAAGCGTGGTAGATTTGCCCGGTGTTTGGGTATGCAATCCATCAGGGAGACAAAATCATGTTTAGGACTGCAATGTTTTCGGTCGCTTTAATTATTGCGATACCATCGGCGGCTATTGCGCACCCGGCCGACGACAAGCAAAGCTCGGGAACAATAAAATTCCCGGTCCAATGTGCGGCGCAAGCAGCGACAGACGTGGAGCGCGGTGTCGTCCAGATGCACAGCATGATGTACCTGCCAGCGCGCGAGTTGTTTCAAGCGGCCGCCAAAGCTGATCCCTCTTGCGCCATTGCCTTATGGGGCGAAGCCATGAGCTACATTCATCCCTTGTGGCCCGACCGCTCGTCGCCTGCTACTTTGGCCGTTGGCGCCGATTTGACCGCCCGAGCAACCAAGATGGGTGGGCACGATGCCCGCGAGACCGCATATATTACCACCGCAACCGCCTATTTCGCGGGCGGGAGTAAAGTGCCGGAAAGCGAGCGACTGGCGAATTTCGAGTCCGCCTGGAAGGCGGTTTACAAAGCCAATCCTGGCGACAACGAAGCCAAGGCGTTCTATGCCCTGTCACAGTTGGCGACCGCCGACCGGTCGGACAAAACCTACGCCAAACGGAAAGCTGCGGGGGCGCTCGCCGAACAAATTCTTGCCGCCGAGCCCACTCATCCAGGCGCTCATCACTACATTATTCACGCCTATGACGTGCCGGCCTTGGCCGAACGCGCTTTGCCGGTTGCGGAAAACTATGGCGTGATCGCGCCCGTCGTGCCCCACGCCCTCCACATGACGTCGCATATTTTCACTCGCGAAGGCTTGTGGGACCAGTCGATCGAGTGGAATCGTCGATCGGCCGATGCCGCCTGGGAACTCAGCCAGGCTAACGGCGCCATATCCATGCACTACCTGCACGCTCTCGATTATCTCGCCTACGCTCACTTGCAAAAAGGCGAGGATGACAAAGCACTGAAAGTCGTCCACACCATGGCGTTATTGACCGCGCCATTTGGCTCGGTCAGTAACGCGGCCCAGGCCTATGCTTTTGCCGCGTCGCCCGCGCGTTATGCGCTTGAGCGCCGGGATTGGGCCGCCGCCGCCGCATTGCAGCCGCGGATTCCCTCGCACTTTCCTTGGACGTCCAAGCACGACGCTTACGTGGCGCTGACCCACTTTGCCCGTGGTCTCGGGATGGCGCACGAAGGACGCTTCGAGGGCGCCGACGCCGAAGTAGCGATGCTCGTTGAAATTGGCGCTCAAACTGGGCCCCGTAGTCCCTATTGGGCTAATCAAGTTGAGATCCTGCGCCTGAGCGCGGAGGCGTGGGTGACTTTCCTAAGGGGGGATCAGGAAGGCGGGCTTGCCGTCATGCGCGCGGCGGTCAAACTGGAGGCGAGCACCGACAAGAGCCCGGTCACCCCTGGCGCGGTCTTGCCCGCGGCTGAATTGCTAGGCGACATGCTGGTGGAACTAAAATCTTACGGCGAGGCGATAGACGCCTATCAAGTAGCATTGAGCAAAAGCCCGCGCCGTTTGAACAGTCTCTATGGCGCTGCGCAGGCCGAGGAGAAGCGGGGCGATCCGGGTGCGGCTAAAATTTACTACGCACAAATTGCGGCAATGGCCAGTGAAACCAGCACCCGCCCAGCGGTCAAACAGGCGCAGAATTTTTAAGCGTCTAGACGCACGCCCAATGCCTTCAATAGGGCCGCGCCATCGCCGCGCCATGCGGCCCCATGCATGCAGGCAAGGATTTCAGGCTTCAATGCCGCCAACTTGTCAATCAACGCGCCACTGTTCTTTGCGTGGGCGTAGTAGTCCATGACCTCGCGCATCTGTTCGCTCGGCTCCAAAATATCCTCTTCGGTAATCGGTGGATGCTCGGCCCCCATTTGGGTAAACAGGTCGCCGCAAAACAAGGTGCGGGTCGTCACCTCAAACAAATGACCGCAATCCCAGCCGTGGGGCAAATGGGGGGTCGCGCTCCAAGTGACCGAGTGGCGCCCAAGACTAAGGGTCTCGCCATCTGTCATGCCGTGTGGCGGCCGGTCGGCCAGGTCGCCGATGGAGGTCATGGCAGCAATGTCGCTGCACAGGGGTTCGGCTTGCGGCGCCACTTCCAAAAAGTTGTTGAGCGCGCCGCACTCGTCGGCCTCAACGTGTGAGAATGCCACGTAGCGCAGGGTTTCCACCGGCATTACCGTGGAAATCGCTAGCGACGTCAGGGGAAATATCTGTTTGGGCCCGGTGTGATAAAGCAGGGGCGCCTCATCCACAATCAGATATTGATTGAACGTAAAGCCCGGCGGAAGTTCGTCGTTGGGCGGCACCGGCGTACTGATCCGATGAATACCGTCGGCAATCTCGTCAATGGTGGTGCCGCTGTCCGGATTGGTAATGGGCATTGTCAATCTCCCCTTTCGCTTGTCTATATTCGTGAAACATAATGTATCATGAAAATTATGACCCGTTCTTATACTTTAAAGCAACGCGGCGAGGATCGCGACCGCACCCGGCAAAAGATCGTCGAAGCTGCCATCGATCTGCGTCAAAAGAAGGGCCTCAAGGCGACTTCTATGGCCGACATCGCGGAACGCGCCGGCGTGGCGCGGGTCACTGTTTATCGGCATTTTCCCGACGAGGCTGCACTCGCCGGCGCTTGCAGCGGTCAGTATATGTCCCGCCACCCCTTACCCAACTTGAAACTTTGGCGATCGATCAAAGACCCAACCGCTCGGCTGCAGCTCGGCCTTTCTGAAACTTACGCTTATCACCGGGAGACCGAAGCCATGATGGCATCGGTACTCAAGGACGCCCGCGACTTTCCCCTGATGGCGCCCTATCACGCCCATTGGGGCTTGGCCGCCAATATACTCGTTGCCCCCTGGCACCTACGCGGCCACCGCAAGAGGCTCCTTCACGCGGGCATTGCGCACGCACTCGCCTTCGAAACTTGGTGCGATCTGACGCGCGAACAAGGTCTCACCGATAAGCATGCTGTTGATCTCATGCTACGTCTCGCCTGCGATTGCGCGTAATTTTCGCAATGAGTGTTCGAACAGGTTAATACCCCGGTTGAGTATTCGATTATTAGAAACGCGCCATTGTTGCGTTCCCGGCCGCCGCGAGTGCCGTCAATTGGTGCCGCCACGAGTACCAAAGCTCCGGAAAGCCATGCACCATGATGACCAGCGGGCCTTCGCCTTCTTCTACCACATGGATGCGCGTGCTGTTGACGTCGACCAGTTTGTGTGTGCGCTCACTCATAAGTCACCTTGTCCTTTTCCCGTTCGCTGTCAGTCTTTCGACCATTTGGTTTTCGGTTTGGCCTCGGCCACACCGTCCACATAGATCGCATCGACGCACTCGTTGTAGAGGCAGATAAAGTCTTTGATGGGCGCGCTTTCGCGTACCGGATCGGCATAACCCCAAGCGAGATCGGCAATCTCCTGCCCGCCCACATTGACCGACCAGTAGCGCGCAACGCCCTTGTAGGGGCAGGCTGATTTAGTCTCGGTTGGGGTAAGCAGATGCATTTGTACATCCTTTTGTGGGATGTAGTAACGCACCGGCAGCCCGGTCTCGAACAGGAACAGCGCATTCTTCGACTCTGCGACCGTCTCGCCCCCCACGTCGACCCGCACCGGGCGCGAGGACTTTAGAATATCGATCCGTACAAAGGGATCGCGCGCGTGCACGAACACTTCTTCATTCTCTTCGCGCCACTGATCCACCCGGTCCCAATAGAAGGCCACATAGTCGGCCAATTCCGGCACCTCGTCATAGGGCGTGGGATAGCCCCACACCGCGTTTTTGCTATGCCGGTCGCCCACCGTAATCGACCAATAAACGGCATTGCCCTTGAACGGGCAGTGGGTGGTGTGATCGGAGGGGTGCATCAGATCCATGCGCACATGGTCACGGGGGAAATAGTAGACCGGTACATGCGCGGTCTCGCGCAGTACCAGGGCGCGGGTGGTTTCCGCAATGTTCTCGCCGCCAAACGCGACTCGCAGTCTTTTGGGGCACGGTACCAGCTCGACCTTGTAGCCCGGATGCAGAGGATAGCCTGGTGCCGTGTTGCCGGGCCCCCCATTACCGGGTGTGTCCTCGGGTCTCATGGCGTCCCTTTATCCCGCGCAAGCTCGCCATCATCGGCAATGATGTCACGGTAATCTTTCGGCTCATAGGGCGAGAACAACTCCTTCAAGGGCGCAAAAAACCCACGTTTGCGCAGCGGGTCAGCGCCCATATCGATCATCAACTCGTCGTGATAGTGCTGTCCGTGCAAGAAAATGCGGGCACCCCTGGCCGTGCTGAACGGGATGCACGAGCGCTTCCAAACTTTCATCTCTTCGATTTCTTGGGTCATGTCGGTAGGTGACGGCAGGGTGAACCGACCGGCGATCAGCTCGGTGAGCCAGCGCGCTTGCAAGCAAAACGTGAGCGGGCTCACGAAACTTGTGGCCCGGCCGATGAAGGCCAAGTTGGGCAGCGCCGGGTGGAGGATATGGCGGTAGAGATAAAAGCCATCGTCATTGTCGCCCCCGTTGCCCCCATCACTTAAGACCGCCCGTGCTTCGTCCGGCAAATAACTAAAATCGCTTCCCCATCCGGTGGCGAGGATGACGCAGTCGACTTTGATCTCGGTGCCGTTCGTAAGCACCACACTGTCGCGGGTGTAGCGGTCAATCCCGGTGCGGTGAGCGGTGATCCGGCCGCTGTGAATAAGCGGGTAAAACCCGGGCCGGGGCACCATGCTGGCTTCACCAAAGGCGTCAAACTCGAACGGCGCGTTGGGGATCATGTTCTGGCCGTTGGCGATTTTTTTGCCGAGCCCAAACTGCCACCGGAGCACCAGTTCGAGCACCCGCCACCACACCCATACCAAAGGGCTGCCCCTGCCATGCAGCCAGCGTTCGACCGCGCTCGTCCGCTGGTAGGGCGGCACGAAGGTGCTCGCCAGGCGGCTGAGCGATCCCCACTTGATAGGGAGTATGCCGGCAAATTTACGCGGGATCGGCCAATGGGGCGTGCGGAAGATGAGGTGAACGTCTTTGGCGACGGCAACCGCCTCCAGCACCGCATCGGTCGCGCTTTTGCCATAGCCAACCACGGCCACGTGGCGTCCGGCCAGGGGACTGCGGTCCTTCAGTTCCGAATTGTGGAGGATGGTGCCTTGGTAAGCGTCCGCGCCTGGAAACGCGGGCACAGTGGGAACGTTCGAATAGATGCCGGTGGCGATCACCACCTGGTCGAAGTCTTCCCGAGCCTGGCCGTGCGCCCCTTCGGTTGTGACGGTCCAGCCCGGCGCCCCGTCGGCGCGGCGTTCGAGCCCGGTGACATTTGTGTTGAGGCGGAGGCAATCACGCAGCTTAAAGTGATCGACATAGTCCTCCAAATATTGCTGAAACACCGGCCCCGGGGTGTAGTTCTCGGTGCCTTCGGGC
>JAPYRI010000119.1 GCA_029941135.1 Alphaproteobacteria bacterium
CTTCTCCATAGTCTCGCCCAATTCCAGACACAGTAACCACATTTAGTTTACTCATGGTAAGGGTCAATTATTGGAAGGTGATACATGAGATATATGCTGGCTCTGTTGTGCGTACTTATCTCGGGCATATCGATAGCAGGAGAGAATACGGTCAAGAGACCGACCGTGGTAATATAAAAACCACAATATTTGTAAAAATTGGAGAGTAAATAATGGGGCGACTGGACGGCAAAGTCGCAATTGTTACCGGTGCGGGCACTGGGGTTGGGCGGGCGGTAATGGTTCTGTTTGCCCGTGAAGGCGCAAAAGTCGTGGGTGTCTCGCGAACTCAATCCAATTTGGACGAAACCCTAAAATTGGTCAATCAAGCGGGCGGCGAAGGCACGGTGATTGCGGCCGATCTGTCGGAAGACGAGGGTGCGGAAAAAACGATTGCGTTAGCGGAGGAGGCTTTTGGGGGCCTTGATATATTGATTACCAGTGCCGGTGTCGGTTACAGCTGGGCGGAAACGCACCCTGGTACAATGGATGACATTGCCGCAACTTCCCCTGAAGCATGGCATGACATCATGGCGCTCAATCTGGACAGCACATTTTATATGGTAAGACGTGCTATCCCCGAGATGCGCAAGCGTGGCGGCGGCGCGATCGTCAATGTCGCTAGTATATCAGGTATGTTGGGGCTGCCGGTGGCCCATACATATTCGGCAGCAAAAGGCGCAACAATCAATCTTACGCGCTCCATGTGTGTTGCCTACGCAAAAGACAACATCAGGACAAACTGCGTTGCACCCGGTTGGATCGCTACGCCTATGGTGGCGCCCTTGCTTGATATTTTTGATAATCCGGAAACGGCTGACTCGATTACTCCGGCCCGCCGGCCAGGGACGCCCGAAGAAATGGCCCATGCCTGCTTGTTTTTGGCATCAGAAGAGGCGTCCTATTGTAATGGGACCGTACTTGTGGTCGATGGCGGGCAATCGGCTAGACAATAACGTCTACATTCCAATTAATGGAGTAGCCTTAAGTTGTATTATTCCTAATTAATACTCACTTCATATGATTTTAACTGCCCCCCGTGCACATCCACACGTAATGTGGAATTTCTGAAGAAAATGTGTCGCTCACTTTGATTGAATCTGCACAATCGCCGCTTGTCCATTAGTTTTGAGAATAGAGAGGATTGGCAATGCCGAGTTCGCGTTTGTTGGTTATTGGGTTAGACGCCGCCGACAAGGACCTGATTGAAGAATGGGCCGCAATTGGCGATCTGCCCAATTTCCGCAAATTATTGGGTACTTCTGTTTGGGGGACGTTGTAAATCCGGACGGACTGGAGGCGGGTGGCTGCTGGCCGGCATTCTATTTCGGTTTATCGCCGGCGGTAACAAGCCAATTCGACGGTGGACGGCACTTCGATCCGGAAACATACACTAAGATTGGTTATCGGCCCGAGAAAAGTCGGGTAGATCCGATTTGGACAATACTCAGCAAGGCCGGCAAAACCTGCGCCGTGATTGACGCACCCTATAGCTGTCCGACCGACGAAATTAACGGCATGAAAGTGGTTGATAGGAGCGGGCACGTACCTGCCGGGAGCGGCAATTATTTGAATTTCTGTGCCCTCCCTCCTGAATTGGCGAATGAAATTAATGCTAAGTTTGGCGAGGATCCCGCCGGCGGTCCTCGCCACTTATCCGGTCACGGTTTCGAAAGCAAAACTATTGTGCCGAAAAAAGGTTAATTTTTCGCAGTATTGATGGCACTAAATGCATGAAAAAAGGCTGAATGGCAGTTCCGATTAATCCCTTGGGTAAAGGGGTGAAATGCCACCAGGCAGTGCTTTTGAGGAAAAAAACTGTTTTAGACGGCGCCCAGTATCATCTTCGATACAAAGTCGGCCTGTAATGAGATCAAACAGACGGCTCAAAGTCGCCCCAGCGTCAGTCACATGGGGTTGCTCGAAAGTTGCTCGAATTTGAAGTAAATGCCAAAGAAACAATGCTGGAAAACAATCTTCACTCATATGGGCTTCTATAATGTCAATACTAAGGCCTTGATCGCCAATTTCTCGGAATAAATCGGTATGAGTTTCGTGCAACATTTCAAGCGCGA
Organism: Alphaproteobacteria bacterium; assembly: GCA_029941135.1. GTDB lineage: Bacteria > Pseudomonadota > Alphaproteobacteria > JAPYRI01 > JAPYRI01 > JAPYRI01. The sequence continues at coordinate 2,115 of JAPYRI010000119.1, forward strand.
GGGCTTGCATATCATCTAGCCAGCGATATAGCTGAACAGATCTGACCTGGCGTCGATTTTCGGCGCTCCAAGCGGCGCTAACATAGCTCTTCATGCCAAATTCCGCCCTTACATTACTCAACGATAAATTTTGTTCCGTACGTCCGTAATGGAAGCAGTATATTCTGCCATTGCTTCACGCACTAGAATGTGACGGCTGCAAACGCTTCAGTGGTCTAAGACAAAGTAATGATTGGCCCCGTCTGAATAGATGAAAGGAACAGAGGATTGGCTGATAAGTCCCCGCCCAACGCACTTAAAAGCGACAATTCCAAAGAAGTTGTGGACCAAAATGCGCGTGACGGTCGACCGTGGGTTTTGCGAGCATTTGGTGCGATTGCTGTGTTTGCGGCTTGGTTGTTCTACGGCGGTGATATCAGCACCACTGGTATGATTTTGGCCGGGCTGCTAATTGGGGGTGGCGGCTTGCTTGTTTGGTTCTCATATAAACGGCGATGAGTTAAGGCGCAAGAAATCTAAAATGTCTGCGGGGGTGCTCTTGATTTCTTGCACAATCCGGCATGCAATAGTAGCTTCGCCCTCAATATATAAGGGTCAATAGTTATATCCGGACATACTGAAATTGAGAAGCCAAATGTGGCCATGGTTGGCCATGGTCAAGGACGTGTTCGGGAAGCAAAGCGCGAGACTGGGTTACGGATCCAAGCGGAGAGAAAATGGCGGATAGTTTGAACGCAGTGTCTGCGAGCTCGATTAAAGAAAGCTATTGGAACAAGCGCAAGGAGTGGTGGTTACTGTTTCTGTTAGCCGCAGCTTTCGCTCACTTTTTTATTATGACCGTTCTTCAGCTTTCTGGCTTAGGAAAGATCGTCCAAGGGCCGGAACCGATACCGGTCGAAATGAAATATGCGCCTAAACCCGAACCTGAAGAGGAAGAACACGAAGAGCTTGAAAATCCTTTGAATTTCCGCAAGCCGCTGGTGACCGTGGACAAGAAGGTCAAAGTAATTCGACCACAAACAGCTTTTGCACCTCCACCGCCGGATGTAACCCTGGATTTGGAAGCTTCTTAAGGTGGGATGGCGACGACTCTAACTGTGCCGTCCGCTTTTGGAGGTATTGTCGCCAGCGGTGAAGGCGGGGGTACTGCAGGAGAAGGTTTGGGCCCGGGTAATGCGATGGCGGCGGGTGCCGGTACATTTGCCGAGTACATTGGCGAACTGCGGGAAGCTGGTCTTGACGTCGTGTTTGTCATGGATGCAACGGGCACTATGCAATGGGTTATTGACGACGTGAAACTGCGATTGCGGGATATCGCAGATGTCATCAGAACCCTAGTCCCACTCACCCGTTTTGGCGTCGTTGCCTATCGCGACCGGGACAAAGAATCTCGATTTGTCACTCGCATCCAACCGCTCACTTTGAACATAAGCCGAGTAAGGCGGTTTCTGGAGAATGTTCCGGCCTACGGTGGTTATGATTGGCCCGAAGCCGTTGACGAAGGCTTGCGGGTTGCGGTGGACAGCTCGGGTTGGCGCGAAGGCGCAAAAAAAGTTATTATTTTGGTTGGCGATGCCCCCCCCCATGATGAACATCTTGGGTCTGCCCTCTCGACGGTGCGCGGATTTCGTGAGCGAAACGGTACCGTCACCGCGGTTGACGTCAGTGCAGATGCGAACTTGGAATTGGTTGCCTTGCGCACCGGCCGACCAATTTCGGAACTAACATCATTCAATCCGCGCGGAGTTATGCGTGAGTTCGCGAAGATCGCCAGCGCTGGTGGCGGCGATGCCGCTACCCTTAAAGGAGAGACCCGCGTTGCTCGCCGTCTTGCGGTGCTGATTTTTGGAGAACGCTTCGCCACGGAAACGCGTTTGCTTCTTGAGGATTTTTGACCCGTGACAAAGCGAAATAAGTTGTGGATAAGCGTATTGGCTCTCGTGGTTGCGGGATGGATCTGGAGCTCTACTAAAGCGGTCGCTGCAACGCCATCGGAAATTCAGGAATTGGCCAAATCGGCCGAAGACGGCCATGCGATATCTCAGTTAGCGGGGCAACTTGAGAACGCCGTGGCGGGATTTCGCAGTTCCACTGGCGGCGCCGATTTTGAAGTGGCCGCCCGCGCTCTGGGGGAACTGGTTACACGGGCACGGAAATTGCGCGGTACGGCATCGTTGTACGAACGTCTTGTTGGTCTGGCATTGGATCTCAGGAAAAGCGTCACCTGGGCCCGTGAAGCCCGAGAAGACCAAGCCGGAGGTAGCGAAGCAGCATTAGAAAAATTATACCGCTCGTTGGACTGGAACCATTTGGGTTACGCCAAAGTGGCGTCGCAGTATTGGACCGCATGGTCGCGTTTAGGATGGGCGGAAGGACTTCCGGACGGCGAAGCGCGGGACAATATGTTGCATCAAGCCGAAGGCGGATTTGTTCGCGGAACAATTGAAGTCCGGCGTCCTTGGCTGGCGCGCGACAGCTTGCTTGGTGCTGGAATGGCCCGTCGCCAATTAGGTAATTTGAAAGGCGCAAAAAGGGCCTTTCGACGATTAGAAACGATCCTCTCTGCAGTGGGCGACAGCCCCTTGCTCAGTGCCTTGCGGGTCGAACTCGCGGGACTAGCATTGGAAACCGGGAGCTTGTCTGAAGCTCAACACCTGATGTCTAAACTTCCGCCTGATGCAATCCAGGGCGAGCGCGCTCAAGCGATGCGATTATTGGAAGCTAAGGGCTGGTTGGAGCAAGCGAAAAAGGGCGGTCAAGGTGCCGGGAGAGGCGCTGATCTGATACGCCAAGTCATAAAAATTGGTGGGCCGTCATCACGTTCGGCCGTGGGGCTTGCTCTGCAATATCGGGGCCAATTGGAAGGTCAAAATTTAGGCCTCGCTTCAGATTTGATCGATGGCGAAGAGGCATTTTCTACGGAACGCTTTGGCGCGGCACGGGATGCCTTCGCCCGATTGTTAGCGCGAAAAAGCGACATGCCGGGTCTCGACCAATCTGTGATTCTATACAAATATGCAGCCAGCTTGTCGGAGACCGGGGACCGTAAAAAATCCATCAGTGTTTTGAGTCGCCTTATGCGGCTAAAAATGTCTGCCGAAGTGTCCGGCCCGGCGGTCCGTCTGGCGTACGCGCTTGCAGCTCATACGGTTAAGGACAATGATACCAAATCCAACCGCAAGAAACTTCTGACGGCGGGTGAGCGATTGGTCAAAATCGCGCCCGACGCACCTGAAGCTGGTGCGGCCCGAATATGGCTGGCGCGGGCGCGCGAAGAAGGTGGCTCAATCAGCAAGGCAATTATCCTTCTTGAACGCAACAGTCCGGGAACCGCCGCGTATGCAGCGAGCCGTCTTGAATTGGTGAGTTTGCGCGCTGACCGGCTCGGCCGATTTGATCCGGCGTCAGATGCCGGCAATAAGAGAATGAAATCCGAAGGACGTAAGTTGGTTGGTGATTTGAAAGAAATTCTCCGACTTGAAAACGAAGGTAAGCTTAAGAAAGATTCAGCCCGGTCGGCCGTGCTTGCGGTGATAAGCGCGAAGGCATCAGCTTGGGCAGGTGAAACGCCGCAGAATGTGCTGAACGCTGTCGCGGCGGCAGCGAAATTGCAAGACCAAGTACCTGGCGCGCCTGCCGATTTATTGCGCTTGCGTCTCGCTATGTTGACGAGAGCAGGTCGTTTTGCGGATGTCGAAAAACAGTATGCTCGGCGCAAAGACAAGGCGATTATGGCCAATTGGAAAATTTGGTACGAGGCCTTGGACCGCATGGACCGTCAGAGGAAACCGCGCGCTCCGGCAAAGATAGTGGCATCGATCGGCGACCGGCTCGCGACCATCCGCGGTTTTCCGGAATTGGATGGCGCTGAAGTGATTCAAGCCCGCGCACTGTTACGGGCCGGCGAGGCAGCGCGCGCTGCCGCCGTTGCCCGGCATGTAATCGACCGAGGTACGCCGTCTGGGCCGGCTTGGTACCTGTACGCATCCGCACTTGAGAAAGCTGGTGATTTCGTTAAGGCGACCAACGCCTGGCGCAGTATGCTGACCGGGTTGGATGAGGGAACCAGTCATTGGTTGGACGCTCAACTTGGTGTGGCACGGACAGCAAATGCATCGGGCAATCTTCGACGGTCGTGTGTGGCGATTGACGATGCGGCTGCAATGGTGCCCAATTACGGGAGCAAGTCGCGCAGGAAACAGTTTGAAGCTCTGTCCCCTGGATGCGCGCAATTCACCGGTCCGAGCTATGTCGAAACCCTAAAGAACTTGAACAAGTTTCTGTCGCGAAAGCGCGACGATGTTGGATTTAAAACGCCTGATTATGGGGAGCTCGATCACACTTTGACGTCGGACTTCACTCTGGATTCAAATACCGCCAAGTGCCGATTAAAGTTTTACGTTTCGACCCAAAATCGGATGGTTAGCCGAACCCACCAAATGACAACTTTTACCGATGAGTACACGTGCACGGGAAACGTGGATATGACGAAAGCGTTTCTCAATCAGGATACGGTATTCAATACGCGCACTTTGCAGTTTCGTAACATCGAACTCAATTGCAAGAAAACCACGACCGGTATAAAATTCGGCGAGGCCGTTATCCCTCGCACCGAGGAGAGTTCATTAAGTTCTTTCCATCTGATCATGGACACCCAGGATACGCGTGAACGGCAGGGAAAGGCTTTCCGCGCATTTGGTCACATGAAACGTCTGTGCCTCAAGATACCACTCCAACCTGTGGCTTTGGGTGGGGGTGGATCCAAGGCCCCCCGGGGCTGATCATCGCGCGCCGCGATACGGTCGAGTCCAAGTCTTAACGCCGAACGCCTCTGTACAAATTAATCAACATCGGCTGGCTAAAGGCGTATCCGTCATCAGTTCGTGCCGCCTCGAATTTATCCCGCACTTCCGCGCAATCAATCATGCTGCGGGTGATGTTATTAAATGAGAGGCCGGTAAAGCGTTCGATCAGTGACTCGAAATCGACTAAAACGGGATATTGAAAACAACTGTATAAGGCGGAGTCTAAAAACAGATGGCTTGCCGTGCGACCCAAGGCGCTTTGCGCGAATGTCCGCACTTTTCTTTCGTCATGGAAGGGTCTCATCAGACTAAAGAAACTGCCGTCCATTCCTGGCTCGGCCACATATAGAAAACCATCGGAACGCAAGACGCGAGCGGCTTCTACGAGAGCTTGGTCCATCCTATTTTCAGGCACATGATGGAGAGAGCGGAACATAAACACACCGTCGCACGAACAATCTTCGACAGGCAGATTCTGAGCACTTGCCTCGACGAGCGTGACCCGGTGGCTTACCGCGCGCGTACGATTTAATTTGGCTTGTACGGGGTCGGGCTCCACTCCCAATACGCTTGCCCCCCGTTTCGCCAACTCATGGGCAGTCGTTCCTGCGGCGCACCCGACCTCGATCAGACTTAACCCTCGGACATTTACCAACTTGTCGAC
>JAPYRI010000120.1 GCA_029941135.1 Alphaproteobacteria bacterium
GGTATGAAGAGCTGCCAAAGCCGCTCCTCCGTCCAGTCAGCTAGCAGGCAAACCGGCGGCTATTTCTCGCCGTCGAGCAGGTACCAGTTAATGGTGATCTGGCCGCTATCTTCGTTTTTGCCGCTTGAGGCGAAGGTGTCTTTGACACTGCCCTTCTTGAACCCTGCGGCCTCCGATTTTTCGACCATATCCATCGCATAAAGCGTCGGCATGAAGGGTTCGGCGTTGAAGTGGGCTTCCCATTCAAGGCCAATCTGATTGAATGGATCGGTGTTGTATTTGAAAAACGCCGGCACTTCCGAATGAACCATCCGGCCGCCCTTGCTCAAAAGGCGATGGGTTTCACGCAGGATATTCGGCACAGCCTTGTTCGATGTTTCGTGAAACATGATGTGGCTCACGATCAGGTCGAAATAGCCGTCCGAAAAATCCGTGTGCTCGGCTGACTGCTGCGAGAAATGAACCGATTCGCCCAGGCCTTCCGCGCGCGCATGGGCATAGCGGATCATCGGCGCACCGAGGTCGATGGCATAGACTTCGGCATCGGGAAAAGCTTCGCAATAGGCGAGGGTGCTTTGGCCGGCGGCGCAACCCATGTCGAGAATGCGCTTTGGTTTGAAGTCGGGATAATTGTCTTTCACATATTTGGCGACGGTGTGGCCCATGTCGTCGTTTTTGGGGCCGAGCGCTCCGGTCGCGTAGGAATAAACCGCGTGGTCGTACCAGGCGCCGGCAAAAATATCGTCGTGCGCATCGTCGGTGTGGTAGCCGCCCGGCATAATGTGAATGTCGACCAGCGCGTTATAGCGCGGGATTTCCAGATTCGGATCGGTCCGAACCGATCCCAGCTTTTTCTTCGCGCTGCGAATTTTTGAAGCTTTCTTACGCAAGCCATCGTAAGTGCGGCGGGTTGTCGTCCCGCTCGAATCCCACATCAATTCCTGCTGCGTCCGCTTCAGCGACGAATACATCTGGTAATAGGGGTTCTGCAGCATCTCTTTCCAGATTTCGCGCCGTGTTTCCGGCTCGCGGTTATGCTCGCGTTTGTATTTCGGCTTTACCTCGCCGTCATAAACCTGCCGGTTGCCGGGTGTAATTTCGCCGAATAGATGAATTTTGAAACTACGCACAAACGACTGACGCGCATCTTCATCATGGCTCGCGCTTGGCAGCATGGGATGCTGGAGTTGGCTGCTCATCGGCTATTCCTCGCAGGTTCAGGCAATGAATTCAGCCGCGAGGTTAGCATTCCGTTCGGAAATGGGCCAGCGGGACGCGACAGGATGTCCCGCCTGCACGCGATCTCAGCCTTTGGTGCTAATCCGCAAATCTGCGAGAATGGATAGAGAAACAGGAATGGCCGGTGGGCTTCCAAATCCGGTCTCAATTGGGCCCGCTTTGAATTGGACAAGTATGCAGCAAGTTCGATACGCGCAATTCGGCGATCCGGCCAAGGTCCTGGAGCTCGTCGAAATTGAACCTGAGGCGCCCGGCCCCGGTATTATTTCAGTGGCGCTTGAGGCGACACCCATTCATTACGGTGATCTGCTCAACATTGTTGGTGCGGAACGATTCCGGCACACCGATCTTCCCCGTGTCCCTGGTATCGAAGGGGTTGGCCGCATTGTCGAGATCGGCGAGGGGGTGACCAACTTCAAATCGGGTGATCGCGTGCTTTTCCGGTGTTCCGCACACGGTGGCACCTATACCCAGCACGTCGACGGTGCCTGGCAGGAAATTATCCGCGCGCCGGCGGATCGCGTTTACCGCGCCCCTGAGGGCGACGCCTGTCAGATTGCCAATCTCGTCAATGTCGTGACCGCCGATATGTTTCTCACCCACGCGTCGGGGCTCGATCCCGGCGATTGGCTGATCCAGAACGGTGCCAATTCTAACGTCGGGCGCTATCTCATCTGCCTCGCTAAGGAACGCGGCATCAAAACCATAAATGTCGTCCGACGCGAAAGCCTCATCCCGGAACTAAAAGCGCTCGGTGCCGACGAAGTCCTGCTTGATGGGCCGGACTTGGGCGAACGGGCAAAAGCAATCGCAAGCGATGGCATGCGCGTTGCCCTTGATTGCATTGCCGGTGATGCGACAACGCGTCTTGCCGAATGCCTCGAAGCAGGCGGGACGATTCATAACTATGGTTTGATGAGCGATCAGCCTTGCCATATCCACGGCAGCCACATTATTTACCGCGATGTTCGGTTGGTCGGTTATTTCATGGCACGACCTTTCAACAAGATCAGCGCCGATGAACAAGGTGAAATCATTGAACGCCTCGCGGTGAAGCTCGGCGATGGTTCGCTGCCGGCAAAAGTCGCTGGAACTTACGCGTTATCGGAATTTCAGGAAGCGGTTCGTCACGCCAGCGCAAGCGGAAAAAATCGCGACGGCAAGGTGATGTTTGTCATCCCTGGTCAAAGTTAGAAGTTAAGGAGCATTACGATGGGCCGACCCCATATCGAATCAATTCAGGCGCAACTGATGCCGTGGATTACGACCGACAAATCGCATGTTCGGCCAGGTGTCGAAATCCGGACTTTTAGCGAGGATGATGAAACGGGTGCCTCGTCTTCGATGATTCGGTATCCCGCGGGCTGGTCCCAATCGGATCCGGCGGTGGTGCTTGCGCAGGAAGAAATTTTTGTGCTCGACGGCGAAATCGAAATTGCCGGTGAAACCTACCGCCTCCACGACTACGCTAATTTGCCGGTGGGGTATCCGCGAGACAGCATAAAATCCGAAAAGGGCGCGGTGGTGCTGACCTTCTTCTCGGAAACGCCCAAAGTTGTTGCCGCGTCAGATCACACCGACGGATATGACGAAGCTGTGCTGATCAAAAAAATCGATACCGTCGCCATGCGGTGGGAGCGGAGCGAACTGCAAGAGGGCGGCGAAGAAAATCCGATGGCCTATTACGACGGCGGCCTGAAATTTCTTCGTCAGGACCCGCACACAAAAGAACAAACCTTCCTGTTTGCTGCATCCCCGCAAACGCATCCGCCGGAATGGAAGGCGTTGCAGGAAACACATGCCGTTGTGGAAGAAAGCTTTGTCGTCATGGGCGAGATGATTGGGCCGCGCGAAGTGCGCAGTGCCGGCGCCTATTTCTGGCGGCCGCCGCATATTCTGCATGGGCCGTTTGGATCTCTCACCGGTGTGACTTCGTTTATTCGGACCGTTGGCGGCAGCCTCGTCGACATCTGGAATGAACCGAAAATGGGATTTGCGTTTAAACCCGAACCGCGTCCGCAGTTGCCGCCGGAGATGGAGCCCTATTCAACTGCCCACTGGAATCGCCAGACCAACTATTAGGGCACGACCGAGGTCTGTGCTTAGGCCGCCGCCGCGGGTGTTACGTCTTCGTCCTCCTCATCAGGATCGAGCAGGCGATGAAGGTGAACAATGAAATACCGGGTTTGCGCATTATCGATGGTGCGTTGTGCCGCGCTTTGCCAGGCATCATGCGCCAACGCATAATTCGGGAAGATTCCGACAATATCGAGCGCGTCGGGATCGGCAAATTCGCGCGATCGCACGTCCGCTAACTCACCGCCAAAAACAAGGTGTAGGAGGGGCTTTTCCATATTCGTTTCCAAATGCAATTCGATCCCGTTGGGAATGCTTCCGGGGCCCAAATCCCGGCTTCTGCCGCAAACACTATCGTAATGTGGTTTCCACTAGGTAAACTCATAAAAAATTCGACTTGGACGGGGGATTCTGCATGAATGTGAGCAACGAAGTGTCCACCACTTTCAAGTTTCAGCGCCTTGCGTCCTCGCATTTTGTCGAAAACCCACGCGGATTTCGCCAGCACTATCTCGACTGGCCAAATTTGGATGGCGAGGCATATGGCGAGACCAGCATTCCGATAATTCTGCTGCATCCAAAACGCAGCAATGCGCGGCACTGGGATTTCCTGGTCGATGCGCTTTCGATTCCCAATCGCGTTGTCGCAGCCGACGCCCGCGGCCATGGCCTTAGCGACTGGCCGGACAGCGGCTACACCGTCCCGGAACTTGGGCTGGACGTGATCAGTTTCATGGATGCGATCGAGATAGAACGCACAGTTCTTATTGGTGGGGCGACAGGTGGCAATCTTTGTGTTTCGCTGGCGGCACAGTATCCGGACCGGGTCGCCGGCATCACCGTCATTGATCCTGGCATGTCGGTGCCAAAAGAGATGGCCAAGGAAGTAATTCGCCAAACCCGGGAAGAACATGACTTCTCGGATTTCGAGGCGGCCAAAACGGCGATGCATTTTCAGGATTTGTGGCGGCCCGAAGTTCGTGATCATTACGCCGCGCATAGCTTTCGTGAACGTTCTGATGGCCGCTGGCAGTGGCGTTACGCAGCGGCACCCGCGCGGAGCATTGCCGCCTCGCTAGACGACGATTCAGTTTGGGGATTTGCCGATCAGATCAAATGCCCCGCGTTATTGGTGCGGGGCGCGACCTCAACTGTTTTTACCGAGCAACACATGGCGCGTTTATCCGGATTGGTTCCGCATGCGCGCATCGTTCACTTAGAGGATGCCGAGCACACGCCGGCGCAGGAAAATCCGGAAGGCCTTGCTGAAAATATAGATTTGTTGATCGCCTCCCTTTAGTGGGAGCAGATCGAGCGCCCTTCAGACAAATTCAGGACTTAGTTTGTGCTGGCGGCCGATGATCCGCCGCCGCTGGCACCTGCAACAATCGCAATACCAATAATTGCTGCGACCCCGACCGCAACACCTAACGTTCCAATACTGAGGGTGCCAAGGGCGTTCACGGTGCTGTCCTGGCCAGCTGCAGAACCCGCAGGATTACGGAAAACTTTGCCTGTTCCGGTCTTTATTCTTCTGGGTGATCTTGGTCTTGGGTTCCTCGGCGAAAACCGGCTGTGGAATTTGGACGATCACGAAAGCAACCAGCGCCGCGCCCAGAAAGGTGCGTAACACTCTAGATCTAAAGGATTTTTGTATTTTGCCTCGCCGCCTCACGATTTTCGAGTGCGCCCCTCATGTCACTCTATCCAAAGCAAGTGTAATGCCAACCCGTCCTTTCTTGACGCTAGGGTTTCTGCCTGTTTCTATGCCGGTCCGGCGGCGCGAAAAATAAGATCGGGCTGCTTTGTATTCCTGCCCAGGGGGGAGAAACGATATGACAGGCCTTTATACGGGCATCGCGAAACGTGTCCGTAAATCTACCTTTCGATCACGTTTATCAGGCGCTGCCGCAGCGATCGTAATCGCCGCCGCCGCAGGTTTACCTGCAAGTGCCGCAGAACTGACCATCGGCCATTCGAGCTTGCCGAAGGGTCTCGGTAATCCGCTAACAGATACATCCCATAGCGCCGGGTTCACGTTCATGCTGGCTTATGACTTTCTGACGTACGGTAGTCAGCAAGGCCCACGGGCCGGCCTCGCGCTCGCCTGGGAAAATACAGGTCCTTTGACATGGCGTCTTCGCCTCCGGCCTGAAGTCCAGTTTCACAATGGCAAGATTTTTGACGCACACGATATTGCCGATCTGATCAATTGGATGAACACCGAAGAAGGTCTCGCCAAAGCCGTGAATACGATGCGCAACATGCGCAACATCAACGGCGCCCGCGTGATTGACCCGCTGACGGTTGAAGTCACCACCAAAACGCCGGACCCGATGGTACCGGCGCTGCTTGGCGTGATGAAAGTCGTTAACATGACGCACATGGTTGATGTCGGTTGGGACGGTTATGGCCGTGACCCGGTTGGCACCGGCGCTTACAAGCCGGTCAAATGGACCTTCGATGGCGTCGAACTTGAAGCCCACAAAAGCGGCTGGCGTCCGGGACTGATCGACACGGTTGTCGTTCGGAATTTGCCGGAGCTCGCTTCCCGCGTCGCAGCTTTCCAGTCTGACCAGATCGATATCGCACTTGGTATCGTTGCCGACAGCGCAGCTGCCGTTGAAGGATCAAACGGTCGCATGGTTGTCAGTGGCGCACCGCAAGTGCTTCTGCTGATGGCATTCCAAAATAAAGATAGCCCCGTTCACGACGTTCGGGTCCGTCGCGCGCTCAACTATGCTGTCAACAAGGAAGCCTATATCAGCGCGATCATGGGTGGATTGACGGTACCGACCGGTCAGCCGGGTGCGAGTTCCGTTAACGGCTACCAGGCGGACATCAAACCTTACCCTTATGATCCTGCCAGGGCCCGCTCGCTGTTGCGTGCAGCCGGATACCCCGATGGCCTCGATCTCATTGCTGAGGTGGTTGCCAACGTGTCCGAACTCCGTGACGTCTATCAGCAGGTTTCCGCTGATGCCGCCAAAGTTGGCATCAACATCGAGGTTCGCGAGATTACCCTGCCTGATCTGATTGCGCGAGTTCGTGATACCAGCAAGTTTGGTGAGACCACATTGTTCAGCTTCAATATGGGGTCCGAGCCGACGATGGACATCATGCGTTCCATTAATGCCCTGCATTCCTGCAAGTCCTTCACCAAATGGATCTGCTATGAAGAAATCGAAGACGAAATTGATGCCGCGAACACCGAGTTCGATGCAGAAAAGCGTCGCGGTCATCTTCGTAATATCGCGCAGTTCTATCACGACAATCCTCCCGGCATCTTCCTGCATGAAGAAGTCGGCGTTGATGGCGTGAAGAACACCGTCAAGAACTACAATCCGGTAAACCGGGTTATCAATTGGCATCAGGTAACAATATCCAACTAGAAACCTGATCAGAACTAGGAAAGGCCCGCATTTCTTGCGGGCCTTTTTTGTTTGAACGGCAGCGGCTTTTCTCGCGGCCCCGTTATGGTCGCGCCTCGGGCCATCGGTAATGATTTCGCCAAAGTCGATGTTGGCGCGAGAGAAATTGGTATTCGGAAATTCTTCGACCCAGTCTTCGACCCCGCCATACGAACGCGTGGTGCCAAAGGCGACGGCGATGCCGATGACAATTGCGCTTGCCAGTAAAAAGCCCCGGCTGATTCCAATCAGGGAAGACATCAATCTCTCCCGTTTCCGTCCCCTCTATTTGAGGGTGGCGCGTCTCTACCCTCAAATAAAGGCGCGTCACGATTAGGTGAGTCCGGCGCCCTTAGTCCGCACCGCCGTGCCGAGAGATGACGCCGGGCGAATCGGACGTCCAGTCGGGCCGGGTCTCAACGTCGCGACCGCCGCAGACACGGCACCGGATATGGCGGGCGACATTCGGCACCGCCGTATCGGCGCCAAGCCGCTTGATCAACGGTGCAGCCGGCATGATCCGGTTGCGGAAGCAGCGGTTGCAATAAACAAACAGATTAAGCCCTTCATCTCGCATATAGGCGAGGCGCATGGGCCTGGGGGCGAGAGGGC
>JAPYRI010000121.1 GCA_029941135.1 Alphaproteobacteria bacterium
TGATCCTTTTGCCAACGATCGAGCGACAGGATCAACGAACCTTCTCTAACTTCCGACATAGAGCGCCTCCTTAAAGGATGTGAGCCCGACCCGGCTTAGGGTATCGGCGAATTTTTCGTCGCTAGTTCTAAGGGCGAGATAATGATCAACCAGCGCTTCTACTGCATCAGTCACTTTGTCCGCGGGAACTGCTGGCCCAATGATCTTGCCGATCGCCGCTCCATTGCCAGGCACGCCACCTAAAGTAATTTGGTAAAATGCGTCTCCTTTTTTATCGACACCGAGAATGCCGATATCGCCCACATGGTGGTGGCCGCAGGCATTAATGCAGCCTGATATCTTGATCGAAAGAGGCCCAATTTCATCTGCGCGCGCGGCATCAGCAAACCGGTTTGATATGTCCCGTGCGACCGATATAGAGGGGCCATTGGCAAGACTGCAAAAATCGAGACCTGGGCAGGCAATCATATCTGTAACCAGTCCGGCATTAGCCGTCGCCAAACCTAACCGCTCGAGCGACTGCCAGAGGGCAACTAAATCGGTAATTTTCACGTGGGGAAACACAAGATTTTGCTCGTGGGTCACTCTTATTTCGCCCCGACTATAAAGGTCGGCAAGATCCGCCACCGCGTCCATATGTTCGTCTGCCATGTCGCCAGGCACACCGCCGATCGGCTTTAAGGAAAGGGTTGCAATCGCGTATCCGGGCACTTTGTGGGCCGCTATGTTGGTGTCCCGCCAGCGCTGAAAATCAGGATCTACTATAGCGAGTTCCGACGAGGGCACGGGTGCCGGGCCATAGGGCAAACCTTCAAAGAAAGCGCGAATGCGAGCGACTTCGGCGCTGGGCAAATTAGCTGCACCTTTGGCCGCGCTCCATTCTTCTTCGACCTTCTCGCTAAAGCGGTCAATTCCCAAAGCATCCACGAGGATCTTGATTCGCGCTTTGTATTTGTTGTCGCGTCGGCCAAATTGGTTATAGACCCGCATTATGGCATCCATGTAGGACAACAACTTTGCCGTCGGCAGAAACCTTTTGATAGAGCGCGCGATACGGGGAGTGCGCCCTTGCCCACCGCCAACATAGACTTCGAAGCCAATCTCGCCATCGCCGTTTCGGCGTAACTGAAGACCGATATCGTGGAACCGTATGGCCGCTCGGTCCTCGGCTGCGCCGTTGACCGCCACTTTGAATTTACGCGGCAAAAACGAATATTCGGGATGCAAGCTGGACCATTGACGGACGATCTCAGCCCACACTCTTGGATCGTCAATTTCATCGGCCGCCACGCCGGCGAACGGGTCAGTGGTCACGTTTCGAATACAATTCCCGCTGGTTTGTATGGCGTGCATATCCACGTCTGCCAAATCATCAAGAATATTGGGGACATCTTCCAGTTTAGGCCAATTGTATTGGATATTTTGCCGGGTTGTGAAATGACCCTCACCCCGATCATATTTACGAGCGATATGAGCAAGTTTGCGCATTTGGTCCGGCGATAAAACGCCGTAAGGAATGGCAACCCGCAACATGTAGGCATGGCGCTGTAGATAAACCCCATTCATCAATCGAAGTGGTGTGAAGGAAGCTTCGCTTAATTCACCCGATAAACGGCGGCCTACTTGATCACGGAATTGTGCCGCCCGTTGACGTACCAACGCTCGGTCGAAATCGTCGTAGCGATACATGCATAATTCCAGTTTAACTAAATTATTTGTTATTACAGTTAATTTACACCAATAATTGATATTAAATAGGGATACGTCTTAATTATGTCAAATAAAATGTAATATTATTATAATACTATTAATATTGTATAATTTGGACACACAAAGGTTGTACTCCGCTCTCAAGCCAAACTTCAATTTTAGGGTTCTATTGAGGGTGTTCAGGTAATTCTACAGGCCATTGATGTTGTTGTGCGCCATAGACCATCAACCCGCCTGTGTACCCATTTACCCCAATCATTATGACGATCAGAAGTAAGCAACCTCGCAAGCCGATGCTTTCGTTTACGCCCCGATCGCGCCTCTCCGCGTTCCATAAAGCCAAAAGCCCCAAGACAGCCAATCCCGTCCCGTTCCAGCGGTGAACAGACATGATCAATTCTGTATCCAAAAGTCGAAAACCGCCGTAAAACCACCCCAGTAATGCCGCGCCGAAGGCACTGATTGCGCCGGTCCACAAACAAAAACGAACTGCATTTCTGAAGAACCTTGGACTAAAACGCAGTGACAACATCTCGGCGAGGGCCGCCGCCATCAATAAACCAATGGGAAAATGAACGGCGGCGGGATGCAGTCGTCCAAACCACACCATAAGACGCCCGCCGCTGCTCTCAAACAAATAGGCATTGGGTCCGTGGGCCGAATGATCGTGCACTGGTTCGGATTGAATAACCTGTGGTGTTGCGGCCGGTGTTGCCGGCACATGCGTATGATCCAGTTTTTCTTTGGAAGTGGTGATCTCATCCATCTGCTGGACGATTACCGGCAGTTCAGTATTTGGTTGCTTATGAACCTTGGTACCATGGGCCAAAACCGGCATCGCAAACGTGGCAGTGATCAGGCACGCGTAAACAATTCCCGCCCGAAGGCGATGGCTGAGTGAAACTGCTGCCACGCTATACGACGGGTTTCTCATAGTTGGCCCCCCACAAGAAAACACCCGAGCTTAGAACGCCTGTGCAATGCCCGCCATAAGTCGGACATTGGCGTCGGATTGCTTCCCATTCAAATCCTGTGCGATGGGCAGGCCGACGGACACCCAGGATGCAAATCCTGCCGGATGAGTGTACCGTGCACCTGGCGAGATGTAGAGCGTGTTCCCACCGCTGTGAGGATCTTTCGTGCCAGATGTTTCTTCCTTGGCACGCCACTCGCCGTTCAGTTCGAGCACCAAATCAAGCGCCTGATGAAATTCGGTTGTGCCATCGCCATGCTCGTGCATTCCGCCCATAACCCGGTACGCCGCCGCAAAGTCGTAGTTAACTACATCGCCAAGGTCGGTGCCTTGAGATCCCTTGGTCGTCAGTTGCGCCAGTATACTGGTGGACAATGTGACCGACCCTATACCAACACTCGCCGCCGCGCCGATCAGTGGGTCCCAAGACCCGGAACCCGGTTGAAATTCGGCCTCGAAACGCTCGCTGCCATCGTCCGACCTGTCTTTGGTGTCGCCAGTGGGCGTTTTAATACCGGCAATCAACGATACCGAACGGCGTTTCTTAGGCTGGTGCAGAAACCGCCAAGTGCCCATGACCACCAAGTCACCGACACCCGCCGAGTCGCCCAGTTTTTCCACCTCGCCAACTCCAGGAGATTCATTATGGCCCTCGTCAATATTCGAGCGCCGGATGACCGGCAAGGAAACGCTCAACATTAAGTCGTCGCGGATGCCGAACGCCGCCCCAAAATGGGTCGCCAATATGGAGTCGATGCCGTGAACCCCTTCCACGTCCTCGGCGCCGTATTGCTCCAGTCGGTCGTCGGGGATGTCATCCAGGTCAATAAATTCAACATGAGCAGATACCGCCCATTTGCCGGCCGGTAGTGTATCCGGGCTGCGGGTGACAACGGGCCCAGCGGGCCCACCGCCTGGGCTCGCGCTGGGATGATGTGCGGCGGCCGGGGAAACAAATGAAGCCAGAACGGCGCCTACAAGGATTGATCGCATTAAATTCGTGGATTTGGTCATCGTTTTTATTCTCTAGCCTTAATTTAAAAGTACGCCCGTTCCTAGGACGGCAGAGTCGACCCGAAACGGGTTAACCGTACGTCCCAAAGGAAGTGCCGTAAGTATCAGTGCGTTGGTTTAGACAGAGAAGGGAGGTGCGCGAGCCTGGGGCCGTTGATTTTGTGTGAAGACCAAAGCGCGGTGATCGGCAAAGGACAATTGCTCGGTCGACCATTTGGGCACGAATGCGGTGAGCGACGGATTGATCGCGGCCAAAGAAGGAGACGCACAGCCGGTTAGTGAACAGACAGGACAATAGCCATGACTTTCATCACTGACGGGTTCGCTGTGGCCCGCATGCCGCGTAGCGGGCTGTCCACCATCCGGCACCATCAGGCACTGCCATGCACCGGCTTCCGTATGACCCGCCATTAGAAGGCCCGCGGATATAATCGCCCCTTGCCCCGACGACCACATCAATGCGGCAATCGTCAGCCAAGCTGTTTGGCGTCTGAAGGAACGATTTTTACATGTATGTGGCCGTGACAATAGCTTCCCCATTGGCCCAATCACGGGCCAGGCGGCGCATCCTAATTCAAAACGCCATCACCTGCAATTGACTTCGATCAAGTATCGCCGGTCAGTGAAAGGTTTTTACAGGGGAGGATTTTCAGGAAAATCTGGCACCGAGTGGATCTCAGCCATCCAGGGTTGCTGGGACCTCGTCCAGATAGCTGCACCCGGCTTCAACCAACTTGCGTCGTCCAGGCTACCGGCTTTGACGAAAACGATATCGGGCAACATGGACGCATAACTAAACAACGGCGAGCCACACTTGATGCAAAACTCACGGGACACGGTTCCCTCGCCGCTTTCAGCCGTGACCGTGTAACTCTTCACCTCCCCTTTCAGCTTGTTGAAGGCAGGTAGGGGTATTCCAACCACCGTCGCAAAAGCGCTGCCGGTCGCATATTGACAATCTCGGCAGTGACAATGAAAGGCCATGGCCGGCTCGGCTGTACATTCGTAACGAACATCGCCACATCGGCAGCCGCCAGTTATCGGTGTTGTCATAATACTTACCCCAATCTCAGAAATCGATCGTGTGCGCTAGAGTGGACAGTATCTAACTCACCTCGTCCAGCCAAAATTCAAGACACTTGGGGCCGGCGACTTCAAGCTCCGATGCGTAGAGTTCGGTGTCGGCGCGTAGGCTTTCGACCGATACCCCATCGGTCGCACTAATTTCAGTCGCGTGCCCAACAAACCAGGCTTCAAGGCCGCGGGCGGTCACTTCCGGATGAAATTGAAGGCCAAGACTACAGCCCAATTGAAAGGCTTGGTTGCGGCAGGCAGAAGTAGAGGCAAGACGCAAGGCTCCTTCCGGCATGGTGAATGTATCTTCATGCCAGTGCAGAACCTGGACGCCATCAAGGGGAGCCAAACAGGAAGCTTCGCCTCGGGTAGTCAAGTCAAGGGACCCCCAACCCAGTTCTTTCCGGTCACCCGGATAAACATGCGCGCCCGCCGCCGCCGCGAGCAACTGAGCGCCCAGGCAAACTCCTAGGGTTGGCAGCTCTTCACTCATGCGTTTTCGAATAATTTCCTGTTCCAATGCGAGAAACGGATAACTCTTAAGCTCGTAAGCGCCAATCGGTCCGCCCAGTACAATGAGAATTTCCGGGGGGTCCAAGACTAACGGCGACAAATTGTCGGTGGCTGCTTCCATATAGCGCAGTTTATAGCCGTGCTCAGACAATACCGCCGCGAAACTTCCCAAACCTTCGAACGGCACATGCCGTATGGCGACTACGGTCTTCACGTGCTATGAGCTTCCTTAAGGTGAATATTCGACCGGCAATGCCCGCTTTTTGCCACAATTTGGCGCTAATTACCCGGCTTCATTTATTCCAGCGAGGATACCCTCATGATCATCGTCTATGGCCTCAACAACTGTGACACCTGCGGGCGCGCAATGAAATGGCTGGAAAGTGAGGGGATTGAGGCGCTCTTGCATGACTTGCGTGACGATGGCTTGGAGTCCAAGCAACTCAAACAGTGGGTCGCCGAATTGGGTTGGGAAAACATGCTCAATCGCCGGGGAACCACTTGGCGCAAATTACCGTCTGCCCAAACCAAGGACATAAATGAGGCCGCTGCGACAGCCTTGATGGCGGCATTCCCAGTCCTCATTAAGCGCCCGGTGTTCGATTTGGGCGAGATGCGCGTGATCGGCTTTCGCGATCAGGAAAAGGAACTCATCAGGGCGAATTACAGCGCCGATGCGTAGCACAGCAGACGAATAAAGCGCCGACGCTTAATATTCAGCAAAAGTCGTCCTGGCCGCGACTGCGGTCCGCCGGTTTCCCGCTAAAAACCGGCGCGCACCTCCGTGGCAGTAGCGGGCTCGCGCCCTGCCTTTTCGACCTTTGCGACGGCCGCCTCAACCAGATCGACATTGGTTTTGTCCGTGCCCCTGGGCATATCTTCAAGTCCGGTTCGGAGGTGATAGCCTTGGGCGAGCGCATAGTCGGCCAGTTCCATCACATCGACCAATAGTCCGGCGATCATGCGCGGGGCGCCGGGGGAAACTTCGTCCAACAGGCGGGTGTAAGCATCGAGGCCATAATTCCGCGGCGGGAAGCCAAACGTAAATCCATCGCTGAACATTAGCCGATAGAGGGGCGCGGGCATGTTGGGCAAATGATCCGCCCAGGCTTTGCCGTTGCGCACAAACCCGGGCTCGTAAATCGCATAGGTCGGGTGAATGCCGTAACGTTCACACATGCCCATGCCCGGACGCAGATATTCTTCTGAATTCACATACAAAATACCATCTTTACCGGCCGCCACCTGATCATAGAGGGTGAGGTTTGCGCTGCCCGGATCGACCGCCGCCCATTCCATAAGGCCCCGCTCCGCCAAAGCTTGGATGGGCGCATAACGCTCCTCGGGACTACCAAAGACCGACACCGTCGGATAAACGATCGCATCTACCTGCGCCCGAATGCCCTCGAAGATGCGGGCGTAGATATCCGCATCGTCCTTCTGTTTGCCGGTGGCTTCGTCATAAGGGTGAACATGCACAATAGCCGCGCCGGCTTTCACGCACGCCACCCCATCGGCCACGATCTCGTCCACGGATATAGGGATGTTCGGCTGGCGTTTGCGCCCAAACGTACCGTTTACCGCCACTTCGATCCAAACCTTGTCGTTACTCATTTCCATCTCCCCGCCCTGCTTCACCCAATATTGTCTGAGTATGATATCTTGTACATGAATATTTGGGGAGAAGATGATGAAGGTTCGGTCTTTGCCCGGTGCGCGCTTCGGCGCTGTCGTCGAAGGTGTCGATCTGTCCGAGCCGCAGGATGCGGCCACCCAGACGGCGCTCGACCGGGCACTCGCGGAAAATTACATCCTCTGTTTTCCCGGCCAAAGCTTAGAGCCCGACCAAGTCCTGGACGCGAGCCGTATCTTTGGACCGGTGGAGCCCCACGTGACCCCCGGCTATTACCACCCCGATACTGACTTGCTTCTGGTTTTGACCAATCAAGTGAGCACTGCCAGACAACCCCTTGG
>JAPYRI010000122.1 GCA_029941135.1 Alphaproteobacteria bacterium
GTACAGGCTGAACTGCGTAGGATATTTTAATGCCCCACTTTGAACCGTTGCCGAGCAGCACCTCGAATTGCGCCCGGGTTTCGGGCGCGGTAATGATCAGGACATCGCGGATACCTGCCAGCATCAGTGTTGTCAGCGGGTAGTAGATCAGTGGTTTGTCGTAGATCGGCAAAAGCTGCTTGCTGACAGCGAGCGTCGCCGGAAACAGGCGTGTACCGTTGCCGCCCGCGAGAATGATGCCTTTTGTGACCGAAGAATCTGTCATGAGAGTTTTTTGAGGGATGAAAGCAGTTTAGGCAAGGTTTCCCGTCATTTTCCGGGCTGATCAGCCTGACCGATTTCGATGTTATCCCGGTTTGCTATCCGCCCCGAGACCAAGCCGCCCGCCACTACCACCCTGCTCACGAACAGCGTCGCACCAGCTCTTATTTTCGAGATACCAGGTGACGGTCTTGCGGAGACCCGTCTCGAATGACGCTTCCGGCCGCCAACCAAGCTCGCGCTCCGCTTTCGACCAGTCGATTGCGTAACGAAGATCATGCCCCGGCCGATCTTCGACAAATTCGATCAGGTCGGCGTGGCTCCGGTGATCGGAAGCCGGAGCCAATTCATCGAGCAGTGCGCAAACGGCGCGAGCAACATCGATGTTGGTCATCTCCGCCGCGCCGCCGAAATTGTAAGATTCGCTGACTTGGCCCTTCTCGAGCGCCATCACCAAAGCGCGGGCATGATCATCAACATAAAGCCAGTCGCGAATGTTTTCGCCCTTGCTATAAATCGGCAACGGTTCGCCAGCGAGAGCTTTGGTGATAAGACCGGGAATGAGTTTCTCTGGAAACTGAAACGGCCCGTAATTGTTTGAGCAATTTGTCAGCATGACCGGCAGGCCATAGGTTTCATGCCAAGCCCGCACCAGATGATCGGCCCCGGCTTTGGACGCTGAATAGGGCGAGCTTGGCTGATAGAGCGATTGTTCGGTAAACGCGCCCTCCGTCCCGAGGCTGCCGAAAACTTCGTCGGTCGAGACATGATGAAACCGGAATGCCGCTTTCGCAGCCATCGCAAGTGCATTCCAATACTCTCGCGCGGCTTCGAGCATGACGAATGTGCCCATGATGTTTGTTTCAACCGCAGTGCGCGGGCCATCGATGGAACGATCAACATGGGATTCAGCGGCGAGGTGCATGACCGCATCAGGGCGATGTTTGTCGAAGACTGCGGCGACCGCGTTCGCGTCACAAATATCAGCGTTCTCGAACGCGTAACGCGGCGAATCTGCGACCGAGGAAATGTTCAGCAAACATCCTGCATAGGTCAGCTTGTCGAGATTGACCACGTCGTGGCCGGTCTCGTTTATCAGATACCGGATCAACGCCGAGCCAATAAAACCGGCGCCGCCTGTGACGAGAATTTTCATTTTATCGAACGGTATATCTGGAACTTCAAAAATCTTTTTGCTGGGTGAGGCTCAAGTGAAACGAACCAGCTTCAGGGTTTTACGATAAAGCTTTTTCCGCTGCTTTCATCTCGCTGAATTAGCGATACGTCACTGCCAAAAAATTCGTTGATCGCTTTCGCGGGCCCCGGCCAATTTTCGACCGCTTCTTCATATTCATCAAAAAGAACGACACCACCTTCTTCCACCTGGGGCCAAAGATTTGAAAGAGTCGATGCATAACCCTCATAAAGATCGAGGTCGATATGCAGGAACGCGATCTTGCGATCGAATTCTGCCAAGGTCTCTTTTACATTCCCTTTGATGAGGTGCACTCTTTCCGAAATAAAGCGCTTCTGATGGCCGCTGTGATTCAGCATCAATATTAGTTGGTCCTGACCATTACTAATTTTGCCTTCCACGCCTCCTGTTAAAACTTTTGCACCGTCCCACTCCGTAGGTTGCGGGAGTCCCTCAAATGTATCAAAAGCAAATATTTGGCGATCAGAACTCTCATCCTTTAGGAGGTAAGCGAGCATTAGTAGGCTGCGGCCAAATCCAACACCGCATTCGACAATTTCGCCATCAACGCCATTAATCTTCGAATACATCCTCGCAAAATACAGGAATTTCATCGCGTGCCGATAATTGGCAAACGCCCGATTCCGATTTGTCCGGGATATCTCCAACCCGATCTGGTTCAAACTGTTTTTGATCAAATTCGTAAGTGCGTTCACCGCAGGACCTTGTTCTGAATTGACGCAACTCTGGTTAGTAGCCCCATTGTTGATTGAAGATCAAGATGTTACGTCGACTTGTCGTTGCAAGACACGCGGGCAGGTCTGGGTTTGAGACCAAGGTCCGACGATTTCGTTCACGCCTTCATTGGTCATCAATTTCCGCAGCGTGAACGTTAGGGCGCTTCATATAAATATTTCGCCACGATTTTCTGGGCGCAAAACAGGTTCGCGGCAGGGAATACCAGAAAGTTTTCTGAGCCCAGTGAAAGCGCCTCTTCTCTGAACTTTTCGCCGTGACCGGTTGCGACGTGAATGGCGCCGGCCATGTTCGATGCGCGGGCCGCTTCAATGTCGGTGATGTTGTCACCAACCGCCCAAGATCGCTCTAAATCGATGTGAATGCCTTGCGCAAGCGCCTCATACATTCCCGGGCCGGGCTTTCTCCAGCGCGCGAGCGAGTCATTCCAAGATGGCGTCACCTCTGGATGAAACGGGCACGCGGCAACACCGTCGATATCCGCACCGCCTTGGTCTAATTGCCTCGCAACCTCGGCTTCGACGGCATGAAAATCCTTCCAGCCGTAAAACCCGCGATCAATCCCAGCCTGATTTGTTGCGACACCAACAGGAATTCCGGAATCGTTGGCACAGCGAATGAGGTCGGCCGCGCCTGCCAATAGCCGAACTTCCTCCGGTCGATGAAGATAGTTGACAAATTCGACAATGGTTCCGTCGCGATCAAGAATGAGGCCGGGCACCTTCTCAGACGACATGCGGGGACACCGAATATCGATCCAGCACCCATCGACAAGTCGACCAGTTGGCATGATTGAAGCGTCCGTCATCAAAATTCTGTAATCCGTAATCCAAAAATATTTGCGTGGTCAAATTCAAGGTTTGCGAGAAGTTGATGCATCGAGGGTCTTATGAAATACTTCGCCGCTTATTTGTACCCATTTTTCGACTGTCATTTTATCTGACCCTCACCATAACTCCAAAATTTAGGTCCTTCTGCGCAGGTTGGTCCGTTCGACAGGAATTCGAGCGGCCCGCGGACAGCGTTCTTTATTGTGAGATGCCGCACTGAGAAATGGCTGCGGGGAATACCTATCCTGGTCAATTTTGCGACCAATCGACGTAAGGCGAATACATGCAGGATCACGATATTGGCAATTAAAGCTACATTATTGGTGCCAGCCCTCAACGAAATTGAGGGCATGAAGGTGATCATGCCTCGGATAAAAAAGGAATGGTTTCACCAAATCCTCGTCATCGACGGCCAATCTACCGATGGCACGGCGGAATACGCCCGGGAGTGCGGATACGACGTCCATGTTCAGAAAGAGCGGGGCATCCGAACGGGTTATGTTGAAGCGCTCCCGTATGTTACCGGCGATGTCATCATAACATTTAGCCCTGACGGTAACTCGATTCCAGAGGTCATTCCTGACCTGCTTGCAAAAATGGAAGAAGGCTACGACATGGTCATCGCGTCGCGGTACCTGGATGACGCGAAGAGCGAAGACGATGATATGGTGACAGGGTTCGGAAATTGGCTTTTCACGAAGACAATCAACGTCCTTTACGGGGCCAAATATACCGACGCTTTGGTTATGTACCGGGCGTTTCGCACCAGCCTTATCGAAGAACTCGAAATTACCCGCAAGAAACGGTACCGGTATGCGGAACGACTGTTTTTGCTTCCCGACGGTGATATTGGATGGGAGCCCATTTTTTCGATCAGCGCCGCCGTCAAAAAACTTAAAGTTACTGAGATACCTTGTGACGAGCCTGCAAGAATTGGTGGTAATCGAAAGCTCAAAGTTGTGCGGTGGGGCGGCGCAATTTACGTGCAGATTTTGAAAGAATGGATATTTTAGGATCCGGCGCCCCACAAAACCGCCAGTCTAGTTAGTGGTTTTGGCCGTAAACCCTTGAAACTTGTTTCGCTTGTCAAACAACGTCAGACCCTCGATCGATTCGGCGTGCCGGTCAACCATTTTGGTATCCGCCTTGAGATAAGTGGTCTCAGGATCAACCAACACAAGAAGCGTTCCACTTTTGCGGCCCCAGAGAATCGTTTCACGCGCGAACCGAATATGGTCACCCTTGAAATCCGTGGGCGTGCACAAGAGTCGCTGGGGCGTGCTCTCCATGTCGATTGGGGATGTTCCAAAAAGCGCTTCAAAATATTCCGGAATATTACTTTCGAATGTTTTCTCAACGAGGTCAGGCACATCAAACCCCGGAATGCGCATTCTTTGGTAAATCAGAACTTCATGCAGTTCCGCCAAATTCGGTTTGTCGCCACGATCCTTCAGAAACTGAATTAGCAGCAGTTCCAGTTCTTCGTAAAAAACAGCGATGTCCTCCGTGATCCGAAGAAAACAACCTTCTTCAGCGTCCCAATAAATGTCGCCATAATTTGGAAGATGAATGCCCCGCCCGCCACCGGCAAGAAGCGCATCGGTGTAATCAAACAAACCACTGACTTCGCTCGCAATAAGATTTGAGCTCGATGTAGATTTTGATTCAATTATGAACTCGATAACGTCGACGTGTTTCGCGCCGTATCGATCTGCCAAGTATGCCAATACGTAAAAGCCAAGTTTCATGCTGTGCATCAGCATTGTGACGACACTAAATACGGTCATGCGACGCCAATCGGAGACCGGCATTGTTGCGGTTTCGACAATGATATCCTGAAACTCCTGGACCCGGGACGCATCCCGAACTTTGCCGTGTATTTCCGACAAGATGGTTCGTTTCGTTTTTATTCCGAACTGATCTTGATAATTGGGATCGCCCAATTCGGTGTTCGGATATACCTCCGCCTGGTAGACAAATAACTGGTTTTTCAATCCCGAAGCGAGCAGGTCCTGGATGCCGCTTTTCCAACTCTCGTATGTTTCGCCAGGAAGCCCGAGAATTAGTTCGGCGTATATTGGCACGTCCAAATCGTTGAACTGTTGCTGCAGCGTTGTGAACGCATCCAATCGGATATTGTCGCGCTTAATGTTTGTTAAAACCTCCTCGTTGTTGCTCTGCCGAGCCAACGTGATTCCTTTTTCAAGTTCGTATTCATGAAAAAGGGCGCCAAGCTTAAAAATTCTTTCGCTGGTATTTTTTCCCCAGCAGGTACGAAACTTATCCGGAAATCCCGTCCGGACTTTTGATTCAACAAGGAACTGAGCGATGTCTTCGTCCCGGCGATGCATGCCAAAATTTGAATCGGCGTTGAACAGATATTGGATCCCACGATCTGCAACCCAACCAATTTCCGCCTTTACGCGATCCAGGCCATGGAAACGGTATTTTCTGGTATTTCCGCCTCTGCCCCAATAACAAAAGGTGCAAAGAAATGGACAACCGCGATTTGTTTCTATGATTGCCTGCAGATTCTTGACTTCAGCGTCGCCTTCGAACAGGTAATCGTAGAGACCTTCCAAATAAGGTGAAGGGTATTCGTCCATATCTCTTACGAATTCGATACCCACGGTGTTCGTCTGGACCAGACCAGTGTCTGGATCACGGAAACTGACGTTCGGAATATCAGAAAAATCTCGACTGACGAGGTTCCGCTTCAATATTGCAGCAAACGCTTCTTCCCCTTCTGCCTTGACCGAAGCATCAATGAACGGGTGAAGAGCAAAATAATCCGTCGGGGCGTGAGGACATTGCGGGCCCCCAAAGACGATAAGGCAATCTGGCCACTGTTCCTTTACGCGTGCAGCGACGACAAGGCTGAGCTGTTCATTCCACATCGAAATTGAAAAGCCAGCAACGGCCGGCTCCTCATCGTACGCCGCCAGTATTTTTTCTGGATCGCTGGGATGGAACAGAAACGGTTTGAACGCGTACGCAGCGCTCAAGTCCGGATCAGATTCTGCGAACGCCCTGAGTATTCCCGTCGCCAATGGCAGATAGGTGGCGTCGCCCATGCCCATGAGCACATTGTATTCGTTTAAATAGACGTTTTTCTTCATCAACCTGGACTACACGAACTATAGGAACACAAACAAATTGATAGCACCCAGCGAAAATTGGCGCAATTTAGTTTGTTGAAATCCAGATAATCATTGTGGGCATTGCGGCCCGGCTGTAAGGATGCTTGGTCAATTTCGATGCCGTTGGCCCTTCCTCTGAATGGTTAAATATCTGCGCCAGTCTTTGCGTTACGCGCAGCCTGAGCCCACCCGAATTGAGTAGGATTCCGGATCGCTAACTTTGGATTTAAGAGTTTTTAACTTGAGGCTATGACAAGATTAGTTCGACATCTTTTGTTGCCGCTTTCCGGGGCCGCAATTGGCGGCATTGCATTATTCTTTCTTATCGATGAATGGCCGGCCCGTGAGCAATGGGAAATGCTCATGGATGGGGAGCGCGCCTCCAGCTACCTGACATTCCTGATCCTATTTGCCGCTGCAATGGTGGTTCGCGGCATACGCTGGAATCTCCAGATCGGAAACTCGCTTCGCTCAAGGCCCCGAGACATGGTGCTGGTAATCGCCTGGTCGTATTTTTTACTTTCTGTGATTCCTTTCCGAATTGGCGATCTCGTTCGAACGGCATGGGTGAGACGTTGGGACGGCTCAATGTCCGTTGCCATTGGCGCACTTGTGTCAGAAAGACTGGCGGACGCCTTCGTTCTGACGGCGTTACTCGGATTTTCGGTGATCGTAGTTCCCTGGGGCCCGGATTGGGTTTCCGACGTTGGGCTGATTTACGTGCTGGTTTTAGGTGTCGGTTATTTTGGCGCGATAGTTTTCGGGCGTCATATTCAAACCTGGCTAACAACGAAGCATGAAAAAATCGACACGACTGGGCGTTCGGGTCGTGTGAAGAAAAGCATTATGCAATTGGGATCAATGGTCGCCGGGGGTCTATCAACAGGTGGCGGGTTTGGAACCCAGGCCATCTTGTTACTGCTGACAATTCTATTCTGGCTGTTGATGAGTTTTGCAGTTTTCAGCGTCGTCTCAGAATTTGGCGATGCGCTCCACTGGATGGCAGGTCCCGCCGTCATTTCAGCAG
>JAPYRI010000123.1:0-5761 GCA_029941135.1 Alphaproteobacteria bacterium
GTGCCGAGCCCGGCATCACCAACAACCATAGTTGACTCGGTGTAAGAGGAGAATTAAGTTCCCGCGGCACCGAATTTGGGGACGAGTCCCGGTAGTTATTTTGTCTCAATCATCGGTCTGGGTGACTCTTCATGAAAATTCAAATTAACGGCAAACAAATAGACATCGGTGTCTCACTCAGAGAACACGTGATTGAGCGCATTACCCAAGGGGTAAGCCGATATTTCGATGATCCTGTAGAAGGTCAAGTTACATTCTCGCGTGAAGGCCGGAAATTTCGTGTCGACTGTCTCGTCCATGTGGGTCACGGTATCCGATTGCGTAGTCATGCTACTGCCGACGATGCCTATGTCGTCTTCGACAAGGCAGCGGACCGCATTGAAAAGCAACTGCGACGCTACAAGAACCGGTTGAGCCGTCATCAAAATTCTCACCGGATATCTCCCTCTCCTGTCGAATCTGCACCAATCTATATTCTGGAAAGAGAGGGAGAGGACGTTGCGGTGCCCGACGTATTCGATCCGGTCATCATCGCCGAAGAAAGTACCGACATTCCGACATTAACGGCGGGTGAGGCAGAATGCGCATGGATTTAGCCGATTTGCCGGCGAAGCTGTTTCGCAATCAGGCCCACGATGGCTTGAACATGGTATATCGGCGCACGGACGGAAACATCGGCTGGATCGACCCTCAAAGTGCCCCAGTGTCCCGTCAAAAACCCCGCACTCCTTGAACGGAAACACTGAGCGAATGGAACTCGCCGATCTTCTGAGCCCCGACAGCGTTATTTGCAATTTACGTGCGGCAAGTAAGAAGCTTGTGCTTCAAGATTTGGCCAGGCGGGCCGCCGTAGCGACCGGGCTGTCCGAGCGTGCCATATTCGATACTCTGCTGGAAAGGGAGAAACTGGGGTCAACTGCCGTCGGTCACGGAATCGCCATCCCCCATGGAAAATTTACAGGATTGGACCGGCTTTATGGGTTGATCGCTAAGCTAGAGCAACCCATCGACTTTGATTCAGCAGACGACCGGCCGGTCGATTTGGTTTTTTTATTGCTTGCGCCTGAAGCTGCGGGCGCCGATCACTTGAAAGCACTGGCTAAAGTGTCGCGTTTGCTGCGGGATAAAGGCGTGTGCGAACGCTTGCGCCACACAAAATCCTCTTCTTCCCTCTACGACCTGGTGACCAAACCCCAACCAGCCAACCACAACTAACACTCCAATTTTAATTATCTAGTGAAGGCTGCCCAAGGTCAGGTCATGTAGCCGGGCGGCGGCTTCTACGGCGTCACGGCTTTCAAGCACTGAAACTCGGGCGCCCATGGCCGTGTGCAATGCGAATACGCATCGATCTCCTGCGCATATAGGCCGGGCACAGACGATGTCGGGCGCACCCAATTGAAACAAGTCTTTGGGCGAGAGGTGACTCAAACTTTCAGCTGAATTCGGATGAGTGTCCTGATTCATATCCATAACCTCCTCACTTGATTACGCGGGTTATTTATTTCGGGCAGTTAGACATCCGACTATGCGGCAACGGTGATGTGAATTTTCTCAATTGCATGATTGGGTTCGGGCTGTTCCAGCTCCAAATGCAGCAGACCGTTATCCAAATTTGCGCCTGCTACTTTCATTCCCTCCGCCAACACAAAAGATCTTTGAAATTGCCTGGCGGCAATACCCCGATGCAGAAAATCTCGGCCCGGCGCTTCGGCCTGCTCACCGCTAATAATCAATTGATTGTCTTCGACAACGGCCGACAACTCTTCGACACTAAAACCGGCAACCGCAAGAGTTATCCTTAGCCGATCATCGGTCAATTGTTCGATATTATAAGGGGGGTAACCATCGTTCGCTGATTTGGCGACGGTATCAAGCAGTCGCTCAAAACGTTCGAAACCAAGTAATAGCGGGCTTTGAAAGTAAGAAAGCCTTGGCATAATTTCACCCCTCCGCTTGAGCGAGCGCCCTTGTTCCAGCCCATCAGAAATAGCGCCGCTATTGAATGACTTATGATCTCAGGAGCCAATATTCAAGGCTTGAGAACAACACTTCCGATCATTCTAATTTCACGAAAAATCCGTTTACACGTGGCATAGTCTACAATTTTCGGTAAGAATGAGAATCGCACCCGTCAAAACTTACTTCTGGATAAAATGACGATTGAACATCCCTACGAGCAACCTCTTTTACGAGGGTCTATACTGGCAAGTAAGGGGATCGGCACAAAGTCTCAATTCGGAGACTTTGGATGCCTTGATGACTAGAATTTTCGCGGCGATCGACCACACGGTCCGGGCCTTAAAAAAACAAGACCCTTGAGTTAGTCTCTGCCTTGCGATTAGTTTTGAGCGACGAAGATCCCTTTGGCGCTTGGTTACGCGGGGACCCCGTGTTTGCCGATGCCGAGACGGTGGATTCATCCGCAAAGTGAGACTTATTACGCGTAATTTCGCCGAGTGTTTGTTGGGAATTGCATACTGAACTAGGCACTAAATAGGAAACAGCCAATGATCTTCCGCCAAATGTTCGACAGCGTGTCGTGCACCTATACCTATTTACTGGCCGGTCGGCGCAGCGGAGAAGCGTTGATCATCGACCCTGTCCTCGACAAAGTTGAGCGCTACCTCCAACTGTTTGATGAACTCAATGTAAAATTAGTGAAAGCGATCGACACCCACGTCCATGCCGATCACATTACGGCTCTCGGCGCCCTGCGTGACAGAACTAGATGTATTACCGTTATGGGCGCGGAAAGTGCTGTCGATATGGTATCCATGCGCGTAACCGATGGAACTGACATCGATATTGACGGGGTCAGTCTAACCGCATTGCATACTCCTGGACACACCAATGATAGTTATTGTTTTGCCATGGGCGACCGCGTCTTCACTGGCGATACCTTGCTCATTCGCGGCACCGGGCGCACCGATTTCCAGGGCGGAAGTTCGGAAGACGCTTATGACAGTTTGTTTGGCAAACTTCTGACATTGCCCGACGATACCTTGGTGTACCCGGGACACGACTACAAAGGCAACACAGTCAGTACCATTGGCGAGGAACGGCGCCACAACCCCCGGCTTCAAGTAGCCAGCAAACACGCCTACGCCGATCTCATGAACGGGCTAAATTTAGCCAGTCCTCAAATGATGGATGTAGCGGTGCCCAGCAATTTGAAGATTGGCTTATCATTAGATGAGATAGATAAGCGGGGCTGGAGTATCGACATTGAGGAGGCAACCTCACTCGTGGGGAGCGTTAGCGTTGAGTTGGTGGACCTCCGGGACCGCACGGAACGGGAGCAACATGGCGTTATTCCGGGATCAGTCCACGCCCCCTATTTGGACTTGGAATCCAACATTCGTCCCGGCGGCATTCTCCACGAACTCTCCAAGGCTACCGGCCGGCGACTGGTATTTTATTGCGCTTATGGGGAGCGCTCTGGAATGGCCGTGCAATCCGCTAATGGGGAAGGACTCGAAGCATGTCATATTCGCGGCGGCATTGATGCTTGGGAAAAAGCGGGAGCCCCATTAGAACAGATTGGGTGATATATTTTATGATGTGAATGCGGTAATAATACTAATGATTTAGCAACCTTTTTGCTGATAACGTTCGCTAAATTGGCGATTATCATTCTGCCATTTTACGTTATCAAAATTTACGACCAGTTCTTTGAGCATGAGATCGGATACATCTACGACCCTTCAACCAGTGTACTTTACAAAACCGAATCCCGGGTCATACCGGGCCCGAACAAATGGAAATATCTTCTACCTTTTGTCCGTCCCGAGGCCGCTTCCTCATTTATGGTCCTTGAATCAACCAGTATTGCGGCAATGTTGCGGGAAAGAGACGAAACAACTGATGTATCCGAAAAGCGGATGTACGCAAAAATTGAAGAAATTATGCTCGAAATCGAGACTAAAAGTACTCCGATGACTTTCGGCGAGCATTGGTGGCGTTCCGGGCCGCCGCCGATTGAGTTGTTACCTCCTGAGTGGAAAAGCCTTGGGCCATACATGCTCGACCATTCCTCCAAGGTACAGGTGTTCCTTGCCGACGCCGTGATCGCAAACTGGATCAGCCGCGATAGGGAGCCGACGGAATATGGCGAACCGAAGGAATTCGATATTTTACGTTTCGTCTTAGTACTGAACGGATACGCCGCATAGATACTGGAGGATCACTGCTTCAGTGAGTTTGCCTTCGAAAATCTGCGGTGGTCGGAGTGTAAGTAGCGATAGCGCATGCGCACGATTCCGAATGTCGCCTTGTCACCCTAGCGGAGCACTCAACCAGAGGCCTCCGCCCATCAATGTGACATTGCCCCAAATTTCCCCACGATAATTCGAAAAATTTTAGAAAATTATTTTCGAAAAAATTTGGCAGATATGGATGGGGTGGGTCCCTAAAACCGCCGTCTCCGGATCGAAAATCCGGACAGGGGGGCCGATTTCTGGCGTTCGAATGCTCTTCTGTGTGAGTAACCCAACCGATCTGGGAGGTGCAAAAGCGCCCAAGACGACGACCCCCAAAACGCGTTTTTTCTCGTCCTAAGTAACCTGCTTCATGAATTCGAGGATGGCATTGTTGGTCTCTTCTGTGCGTTCGGTTTGGAGCCAGTGTCCACTACCCTCGACGATTGTGCTCCCAAGCCAGTTCGGGATTACCTCGGGGGCGCGCTCAATCGCCTCCAGACCCCACCAGGTGCCGGCATCATACCCGCCACCAAGGAACGCAGCCGGCACGATCATCGGCTTGCCTTGCATGGGCGCAAGGTCTTGCCAATCGTTTTGGATATTGCGGTAGTAGCTTAATGGACCGCCGAAGCCGCCACGCTCGAACGCGTCCGCATATACGTCCAGATCGGCCTCGGTCATCCAATTGGGCATTTCGTCGGTGGTCGCAAAACCGTCTCGCATGCGAGCCCCATGGGGAATGCAAAGCGGACTGTTCCTGACTAGCTCTACCCGATCCTGCCCCTCCAAGGTAAATCCTGCCGCCGCATGTGCTTCGCCGCCAACCGACCAGTACAAGTCCCGCAGCCAGCCCCGCACGTCGCTTTCGATCTCGTCGATGATGGGGCCGAGTGTGCCGAAATAAACCTGGTAGAAGTCTTTGTCCGGGCCCGACAGA
Source organism: Alphaproteobacteria bacterium (assembly GCA_029941135.1). Classification (GTDB taxonomy): domain Bacteria; phylum Pseudomonadota; class Alphaproteobacteria; order JAPYRI01; family JAPYRI01; genus JAPYRI01. The sequence goes on from JAPYRI010000123.1 coordinate 5,140, forward strand.
AAGCGGTGAATATCATCCGGCTCACGCTCGCCAAACGGATTGCCGGGCAGTGCGATAATCCCTCGGCCCGCGAACGGGCAGCTGAGACCCATCACACCTGTGAATACCTCCGGGTGCAACCATGCGGCGGTCCACACCACCGGTGCTCCCCAATCGTGACCGATAAGGACGGCTGTCTCCGCGCCGAGCTCGGTCACGAGGCCGGTTAAGTCGCCAACCACTTTATGAATGCGATATTCGTCCGGGTCCCAGAACTTGGAAGATTGTCCGTAACCGCGCTTGTCGATGGCGACCGCCCTATACCCAGCTTCGGCCAGTGCCGTCAACTGGTGGCGCCACGAGTACCACAGCTCCGGAAAGCCATGAACCATGATGACCAGCGGACCTTCACCCTCCTCAACCACGTGCAGGCGGGTGCCGTTTACGTCCAGCAATTTGTGGGTGCGATTTGTCATAAGCCCTCTCCGATTATATGTCCCGTTGCCCTACCAGACCTACCTTGGCCAGGATCCTGGGCGTTCGTCCCATACGAATGCTAACCCAATTCTCCGGTTGATGTTGGCTAAGGGTCAAGATCGCAAGCCCAGTTAGTTGGCAGCGATGTCCGCTCTGGTGAGTAAAG
>JAPYRI010000123.1:5771-6844 GCA_029941135.1 Alphaproteobacteria bacterium
GACTCAAACTGGAAATGCCCGAGATTCCATTCCTAGCCAATAGCGGACATTACTCGGCGGCAAGACACTGCAAATTTCTTGCCGTAAAATAACGAGTCGACGAGCCGACTTAGTCGCTCCACAGGTCAATATTGAAATCACCGGGTAATGGAGCGAACAACAGACGCGCGGGTTGCCCACCCAGAGTCCGTGTGCGATGGCCACGCCCGCTAACATCGGCGGGCAAAAACACGTCACCAGCCTGCCATTGGCGGCACTCACCGTCAGTGGTCTCGACTTCAATTCCGCCTCTGAGTACCACCACTAACTGCCGAGCGGGTGCGTTGTGCCAGTCCTGATCCATGTCAGCTGGAAACAGGGCCATATGCACGTTCGAAGAGGCGTAAGACTCGGAAAAATTTATGCGATGTCCGAACGCGTCTTCGCGTTCAAGATCAAACGGAATGGTGATGTCGCGAAAGCGTGATTCGCCGCTATCAGTCGCGTAAAAGGTCGTGATTTTCATACTTGTTCGTGCGGTCCTGTTGATGAGATGGCCAATTTAGAGCATTACCCGGCCAAATAGAACATTTGATCGGCGTTTATTACCCGGCGGCGCGCCCTGTTCAGGAGAAATCGATCCCCTGAAATTGACTCGAAGCTTCGGTGTCTAAGTGCTTGGTATACTCCACGACGCCAGCGGCGAAGATGTTGTAACGCGTATTGCCGTACTCATGTCCTTCGACATTGGAGTTGTAGCCGGTAATCCAGCTTTGCGCCATCGTCCAGAGAGATGTCCGCACCACATTTCGGAATGCTAGCACGAGCCAAGCCATGGTTATCTTGCCTATCAAAGCGCGGGTTTCAAGAGTGGGCTCCGGGGCACGCACCGTCGCGCTGCAGAAGAGTCCAGGTTTAGCCAACCGCGGGGATTATCGGTCAACCACGATCAGAACATCATCCGGTCCCGGCGAGCCCTTTCGGGTCGGGTACCGCCGACAGCAGCTCCAGCAGCAATTTAATAAAAATTTTAGGGGCCTCGTACTGAACCCAATGCCCGGCGCTGGGGATAACGTGAAAAGCTGCACCCGGGT
>JAPYRI010000124.1 GCA_029941135.1 Alphaproteobacteria bacterium
CCGATGTACAAATGACAAAAGCCGCCGATCAGGCCCATGCCGTACATTTGACCGGCTTTCTCCTCAAAGCGACGGATCATCAGCATTTCCCGGTAATGACTCAATAATTGACCGGCTTCATTCAAGTTGGCGCTAACGTTGGCGCCACCCGGCGTCACATCGGATGGAGTGCTTTTAGAGGAAGTGTCTTCTGGCGCCATCGTCGGTTCAGGTCCTGACTAAAAACGCGATACGTTCGCGAGCACATTACCGGACACTCATAAATGCGCGGTTAAGTTTCGAGCAGTGTACCTGAGGTTAGGCACGACAGAACCCCCTAATATGAGGGAAATGACTTCAGTCAACCAGTCGTTTGGTTAAATAGATTTCTTGAAAATTACTCTTTGAGCAAGATGATCAGGTCATCGGGGTGGGAAAGACCGAGGGTATGACGGGCGGCTTCGTCCAGCATGTCCCCGTCCAGACTTTCCGGATGCATCAAGGAGACTTTTTGCTCCAAACGCTGCCGTTCGGTGCGGGTTACGTCGAGTTCTTGTTCAACTTTGGTAATTTTATCGTTTACGGCGAACCAGGCTTGCAGTCCGTTGTCGCCTCCGACCGCATGAAAGCCGAAATAGAGCAGTGCGACCGCGCACAAAACCATGGGAAAGCCGGTTCTGGCCAATCGCTGAAACGGAATATCTACGGTCATGCTGACAGAGAATCACTAGTGAGCGCCGAGGTCAAGTGACAATTGCATGACTGGGGGCACACAAACCGCTAATTAATCAAGCTATTACCCCTGCCGGCTCAAGTGCAATCGCAATGACGGGCCGGAACTCAACAAATTAGGTCTTCAACACAGACCGACCGGCATATTCTGCGGCCGGACCCAGTTGTTCTTCAATCCGGATCAGTTGGTTGTATTTCGCGACCCGGTCAGAACGCGACAAAGAACCCGTCTTTATTTGCCCAGCGTTGGTCGCAACCGCGAGGTCAGCAATGGTCACGTCTTCGGTCTCGCCCGACCGGTGCGAGATGACCGTTGTGTAGCCTGCCTTATGAGCAATTTCAACGGCTTCCAAAGTTTCGGTCAGGGTGCCGATTTGGTTTACTTTGACCAAAATTGAGTTAGCCGTGTGCTCGGTGATGCCGCGCTTGAGCCGGGTGGGATTGGTGACAAACAAATCATCGCCAACCAATTGCACGCGGTCGCCAATACGGCGAGTCAATTCCGCCCAGCCGTCCCAATCGTCCTCAGCCATACCGTCTTCGATGGAAAAAATTGGATAGCGGTCGGTCAAATCGACCAAATAATCCACCATGCCAACCGCATCCAGCACAATGCCCTCACCGTCCAGATGGTACTTATCGTCCCGGTAAAACTCAGTGGATGCCGCATCCAAGGCGAGCATCATATCTTCGCCTGGGGTAAAACCCGCTCCTTCGATTGCTTTCATGACAAACCCGAGAGCATCATCAGTACTGCTGACATCCGGGGCAAAGCCACCCTCGTCACCCACATTGGTATTGTGCCCGGCCTTGGAAAGTTCGCGCTTCAGGCTGTGAAAGGTTTCCGCCCCCATGCGCACCGCGTCCGCAATGCTGTCTGCGCCGACAGGCACAATCATAAATTCCTGGATATCAACAGGATTGTCGGCATGGGCGCCACCGTTCAACACATTCATCATCGGCACCGGTAGAATGCGCGCGCTTGCACCGCCAATGTAGCGATAAAGAGGCAGGTCCGCTTCTTCAGCAGCGGCTTTGGCAACGGCCATGCTGACGCCTAGAATTGCATTGGCGCCCAGACGGTTTTTGTTCTCAGATCCGTCCAACTCCAACATCATTCGGTCGATCATGATCTGATCTTGGGCTTCCAAACCAGACAGTGTATCGAATATTTCACCCAGCACTGCGTCGACTGCTTTTTGCACACCCTTACCGCCGTAGCGCGCATCACCATCCCGCAATTCGACCGCTTCATGGGCGCCCGTGGAAGAGCCCGACGGCACCGCCGCACGGCCCTTGGCGCCGCTTTCCAATTCCACATCCACTTCAACCGTCGGGTTGCCCCGGCTGTCTAGAATTTCGCGGCCTATGATGTCGAGGATTCCAGTCATGCGCTTCGCCCTTAATTGTGCGGCACTTTACAAAAAATGACGCCCCATCAGTATTGGGGACTGCATAACGAAATCAGGCGGGCATATCCACAGATTTAATGCACTACCCGTATTTCTCCGCCCCAGCGCAGGTGGATGACCTCACGGATGGCGAGTTTAACCGACTTCCAAGCCCGTTGCTCATCTTCACCCAGCAATGTTTAGTCCAACACCTCTTGGCAATCTCGGCAGCTCCGGCCCCATGTCTATTAACCAGCATTTGAGCCGCGCTCCAGATCGTGGTTGCGGGAAGTTGGTGTCGCTCCTGTCGCATGTCTGCTTCCTGGCTTTTCAATCTCAATATGCTGAATGAGATTGCAACCCTTGGGCCAACAGAGAATGTCGCTAAATATTTGTTTCAAAACGATTTAAACGAGATTGCCTGGTAAAATGAGCGCTCCCGGCAAAACGCGCCGGGCAGTTTTGGTCAGGGAAGGTGGTCTTTGCCTACCAGGTGCAGACTAGAGGTCCTTCGATAAGCGGTCGAAAGCCACCAGCATTTCGACCAAACTTTCCAATTGATCTAGCGGCACCATGTTGGGTCCGTCCGACGGCGCGTTATCCGGATCAGGATGGGTCTCGACAAAGACAGCCGCAACGCCTACCGCCACTGCCGCGCGCGCGAGCACAGGCACGAAATGCCGCTCGCCACCGCTGGTCGCCCCCTGCCCGCCCGGCTGCTGTACCGAATGTGTCGCGTCGAACACCACCGGGCATCCGGTTTCTGCAAGAGTCGGCAATGACCGCATGTCTGAAACCAATGTGTTGTAACCAAAACTCGCCCCGCGCTCGCACAGAAGGATATTTGAATTTCCCGCCGAGTCCATTTTAGCAACCACGTTTTTCATATCCCATGGGGCTAAAAATTGACCCTTTTTGATGTTTACTGGCTTACCGGTGTCGGCCGCCGCCAGCAGTAAATCGGTTTGGCGGCACAGAAACGCAGGAATTTGCAACATATCGACAGACTCAGCGACAGGTGAGCATTGATCGGCGGAATGGACATCCGTAATCACCGGGCAGCCGACCACTGCCCTTATTTCTTCGAATATCGGTAGAGCCGCGTCGAGCCCCAAACCCCGCGGACTGTCCGCGCTCGTGCGATTGGCTTTATCGAACGAGCTTTTGTACACCAAGCCTACCCCGTGCCGGTCGGTGATCTCTTTGATGGTCGTAGCTGTGCTGAGCGCATGATCGCGACTTTCGAGCACACAGGGTCCCGCAATCAATGACAAGGGTAAATTGTTGCCGAATGTGACCGGCCCGACTTTCACGTGACGTTGTGTAGTCATGGCATCACCTCAGACCAATCTCGACTGCGCAAGAGCGGCTTCAATAAAAGAGGAGAACAGGGGATGGGGGTCAAACGGCTTTGATTTTAGCTCAGGGTGGAACTGAACCCCGATAAACCAAGGGTGTTTGGGAATTTCAACGATTTCCGGCAACCGACCATCAGGGGAAAGCCCCGAAAACAACATGCCGCCCTCTTCGAGTTTTGCCATGTAATTAGTGTTCACCTCGTAGCGGTGACGGTGGCGCTCCGATATCTCTGTTTCACCGTAAATACGATGTACCTTAGAGCCTTCAATTAATTTTGCCGGATAAGCACCAAGGCGCATGGTCCCACCCAAATCGTCTTCTTCCGAACGGCGCTCGACGGCGCTTTCTTTGATCCATTCTTCCATCAAACCCACAACGGGATCGTCACAGGGGCCGAATTCCGTCGAATTCGCCCCCGTAATCCCAGCCACGTTGCGGGCCGATTCGACCACCGCCATTTGCATTCCAAAGCAAATGCCAAAATACGGTACGTTGCGCTCGCGGGCGAATGTGGCGGCGGCGATCTTACCCCCGGTACCGCGTTCGCCAAAACCGCCGGGAACCAATATCCCATCAACTTCCTCAAGCTGGTGCACAGCACCCTCAGTTTCAAACACTTCGGCCTCGATCCAGGTTTGCTTTACGCGGACATTATTTGCAATGCCACCGTGAGTGAGTGCTTCCGATAGGGATTTATACGCGTCTTTCAATTCAGTGTATTTACCGACGATGGCAATCGTCACTTCGCCATCCGGTTCCAATGCCCGTCGGACGATTTCTTCCCATTGAGACAGATCAAGTGGGGTCGATTTAGCCAAGCCGAAGTGGTCTAACACCCGGTCGTCAAAGCCCTCTTCGTGATAACGCAAAGGCACTTCATAGATGCTGGTCACATCGCGTGCCTGAATAACGTTCTTTTCACTCACGTTACAAAACAGCCCAATTTTACGTCGGCTGGATGGCGGGATTTCGTGGTCGCAACGGCACAGCAGGATGTCCGGTTGAATACCGATGCTACGCAGTTCTTTAACCGAATGCTGAGTTGGTTTGGTTTTCAGCTCGCCGGCCGCGGCAATGTAGGGCACAAGTGTGAGGTGAATAAACATTGTGCGTTCGCGGCCAAGTTCGTTGCCCAATTGGCGTATTGCTTCAAAGAACGGCAATCCCTCGATATCGCCTACCGTGCCACCAATCTCGCAAATGATGAAATCAGTCCCTGAAGTTTCATCCAAGGCAAAATCTTTGATCGCATCGGTGACATGGGGAATAACTTGCACTGTTGCACCCAGGTATTCGCCCCGTCGTTCTTTGCCGAGTATCTGTTGATAGATGCGGCCCGCAGTCACATTGTCGCTTTGCCGCGAGGGCACGCCGGTGAACCGTTCATAATGGCCTAAGTCCAGGTCGGTCTCGGCGCCATCGTCGGTGACGTATACTTCACCATGCTGGTAAGGACTCATGGTGCCGGGGTCGACGTTTAAATACGGGTCCAATTTTCTTAATCGGACCGAATAGCCACGCGCTTGCAGCAATGCGCCTAGCGCCGCCGCTGCCAACCCTTTACCCAGTGAAGAAACCACGCCACCGGTTACAAAAATATACCGCGTCATGGACAAACAACATACATCATCAAACCGCAGGAAGCATCCTTGGAATCGCTAAAATTCGATCGATTTGATGATTTCCGTCCTTGACATCGGTGCCGTAGCAGGGTGTGCACTCAATTAGACAAAGGCACACTTGGAAATTCGGGCTCCGAAGGTTCATTTGGGATCACATTTTCGATCGCCGTCTCATCCAAAACCGACAAGCCATCATCTCGATTGGCAGCCAGAATAGACAATGCGATACTGGTCAACATGAAGCAGGCAGCAAGGACTGCCGTCGCCCGTGTGAGCAAATCTGCGGCTGCACGCGTCGATATTAACCCGCCACCGCTACCAGCGCCGCCACCGCCCATCCCCAGACCGCCGCCTTCCGAACGTTGGAGCAAAACCGCACCAACAAGCGTAACGGCGAGCAATATATGAATGACAAGAATGACGGTTTCCATCGTTCGACCAATAAGTTTCAGCAAAAAAGAAGTAAATCGCGAAGGCACGCCCTGGAAGATTCACTTCCTGACCACCGCAAGACAATAAGTACAAGGCGCGCTTTTACATCAGCATGGCGTTATACGCCACAGGGAAGTTCGCTTCATCAAGTTATACAAACCTAGACTTTGCCACGAATTCGGCGAGCTGATCACCTGGCATGGGTGCGCTGAATAGATACCCCTGGACAAAATTACATTGGTGACGACGCACAAAATCAAATTGACCCTGGCTTTCAATTCCTTCGGCTATGACGTCATGACCCAGTCCATGGGCCAATGTAATAATAGCTTCGGTAATCGCCGCGTCCGCCGGGTCATTGAACACTCCAGACACAAATGACTGGTCCACTTTGACAATGTCGACGGGTAAATCTTTCAAGTGACTGAGAGAAGAATAGCCGGTGCCGAAATCGTCAAGCGCCAGTATCACGCCTTCTCGATGCAAATCGGAAAGGGTTTGAAGATTTAGCTCTGACGCCTTAATTACAGCGGTTTCCGTAATTTCGAGGCACAAACGACCGGGCGCAAGACCACTATTTCCGACCGCGTCGCGTACCACCTCGACCAAGTTCGGTAAGTTCAATTGCAGAGGTGACACGTTTACGCCAACGTTTAAGGGGCCGGCAGGGCCATCGGACCAAGCTGCCGCTTCCCGGCACGCCTGCGTTAAAACCCAAGCCCCGATGGCAACCACTTGACCCGTCTGTTCAGCCAGGGGCATGAAAGCTTTAGGCGACAAAAGTCCACGTTCCGGGTGCTGCCATCGGATTAAAGCTTCGGCACCGACCACGCGACCGCTTTTCACATCAACCTGAGGTTCAAAATGGAGGACAAATTCTTCGTTATCTAAGGCGTGTTTGAGGTCTTCATCCAAGGCCGGCTTGCGCGCTACCGTGCGTCTCAGGTCGGGCGTGTAAAATCTATAAGCGCTGCTGGTATCGCCCTTAGCCGCGTACATGGCGGCGTCCGCATTCTTGAGAAGGGTTTGATAGGTATCACCATCGCTCGGAAATATTGCAATCCCGATACTCGCCGCCACATATGATTCCTATCCCGCGAGTTGAAACGGTTCAACCAGTTCGTTCAGTATTTTTTCGGCTACTACAACGGCATCATCGGCGCGGCTCACTTCGGGCAAAATCACCGTAAATTCATTTTCCCCCATATGTGCAACCGTGTCGCCAGGCCGCACACAGCGGGCCACCCGCTCTACCGCCGCGCGCACCAATTGTGCGCGAAAAGTCTTGCGTCCGGGGAC
>JAPYRI010000125.1 GCA_029941135.1 Alphaproteobacteria bacterium
GCAAGCCGTCAGGGGATTGTCCTGGCAAGCCCAATTCGCATGGAACAATTCGCGTACCTTTCCTTGGGTCAGGATCGGTGCTCTTCCGATCAAATAACTGAACCCCACATTTGCCGCAGCGGCAATTTGCATAATCAGGCGGGGAACCCGCAAGTAAAATATTTTCTTTTTGAGGCATTGCGCAGCAATTTCTCCTATTCGCCGCCACGTATAGCCGCCGACAGTACCGTCCGAGACCTCAAACACCGAGCCGGTAGGCGGTGGATCTGCGAGGGCGGCGGTTACAGCCGTTGCCAGATCATCCACATATATCAACGATATGCGGTTTTCATAGGAGCCCATAATGGGAGCAATCCCTTTGCTGATACCCTGGAAAATACTCAGCGTGGCTCGGTCGCCGGGCCCGTAGACAGCGGGCGGACGCAAAGCGAACCAGTACAATTTTGCGAGTTTCTTTGCGACCACTTTCTCGCTCGCCAACTTACTCGCGGCATAAGGCGAAACATGGGGAGCGCGTGCCGCGAGTGACGATATGTGTAGGAAAATCGGCCGGCTGCCGGTATTGGCTGCGGCTTCTGCTAATCGAGCTGTGCCGTCCACGTTGACGTCTTTAAAATCGGCATATTTTTTCGCCCGCACGGCCCCTGCACAGTGAACAACGGCGGTTGTTCCTTCGACAAGGTGATTGAGACTGGCCGCGTCTTCAAGTGAGCCTTCGATCACCGTTAAACCTGCCAGGGGAGGGGTTGGCCACGAGGACCGCACCAGCGCTCTGACCTGCCATCCATCCGCCAATAGGTACTGCGCTATTTTGCTACCGATAAATCCGGTTCCGCCAGTCAGTGCTACAATCCGGGGGATGGGTTCACTCATAAGATCAGGTGGCAAATGGGCGGCAGAGAGTATACCTCAGCCTTATCAGGAGTTTGGGGCCGCATTATCCCCATCATCATCGGCCTGTTCGTCATTGCTGTATTTGCCTGACAAATAATTTTCACGGGTCCAGGTCCGGCTAAGTTTACCTGAAGAGGTTAGGGGTAAACTTCGGCTTGGGGCCAAAACCACTTCGCAGTCAACGCCCACAGTTCGGCGCACGGTTGCTCTAATTTCGGTTTGTAGCCGTTCACGTCTTTCCGCATCTGATATTCGGCATTGAACCACAACGACGACGGATTCGCCTTCCCCGGGTGAGGACAAAGAAAAAGCCGCGACATCACCCCGCCGCACGCCTTCCAAACGATCAACCGCCCACTCAATATCTTGTGGCCAAATATTGCGGCCATTGAATATGATCAAGTCTTTGGCGCGCCCTGTTATCAACAGCGAATCATCGACCAAATAGCCCAAATCGCCAGTTTCCAGCCAGCCATCGCCGAGAAGTACCCGTTCAGTGGTTTCTCTATCCGTGAAGTAACCGGCCATGACACTGGGTCCTTTAATCAGAACACGGCCAATCTGGCGCTCACCCAATATATTTCCGTCGGCGTCCCGGATTTCAAGGCTGTGGCCCGGCATGGGCAAGCCACAATGGACAAATTCTCGAACACTGCTAGGCGGTGCATTGCCGTTGCCTTTCGGCGGAACAGCGCGACCGGTGGTCGAATACTGCGTCCTGTCAATTCGGTCCAATTGATAGCCCGCGCCTAACTCTCCGAAACTTACCGCCAGCGTTGATTCGGCGAGTCCGTAACTTGGCAGAAAAGCTTTCGGGTCAAAGTTGCTGCCGAAAAATTTTTCCGCAAATCTATCCAGAATATCTGCGCGAATCATTTCTGCGCCGATCCCGGCGGCGCGCCAGTTTGACAGGTCGTAATCGTCGCCACCGCCGTTGGACGCGCGTCGGGCACACAAGTCGTAGCCAAAAGTTGGCGCAAAAGAGAGTGTGCCCTTGTTCTCGGACAATATTTTCAGCCAAAGCAACGGCCGACGGGCGAAATCACTGGTGCTTATATAGTCAACCGACATTTGAGCCATCATCGGCGTAATGGCAAAGCCGACCAATCCCATATCGTGATAAAGTGGTAGCCAGGACACGCCCCGGTCTTGCGGGGTGATTTTCAATCCATGCACGGCAATTGACCGGCAATTGCTGACGATTGAGCGTTGGGAGATCATGATCCCGCGCGGAAACCGGGTACTGCCCGATGAATATTGAATGTAGCACATATCGCCGTGGCCTAATGGCCTTAATTCCCCGCCTTCAGAGGGCAGTGCGTAAAAGTCGGCTGGCGAGCCCACCATCTTAATAGAAGACAGCCCCTCAGCTGCGGCAACAACGTCGCCTAACAATTCTTCCGAGGCGATACCGATCACTGCGCCTGAGCTTTTCATCATCATGTGCAAGCGGCTGATGTGCGCATCCCGGCCGCCCAATGTCGTCGGCCGAGGCATGGGAACGGGTAGCAGTCCGGCATACTGACAGCCAAAGAAGAAACGGAAAAAATCTGGATTGGTTTCAGCAACGATGGCGACTCTGGCGCCCCGGGGTAATCCAAATCGGACCAGACGCAGGGCGAGTTCAATTGCGTCCTCGCGCAGTGCGCGATACGTCAGCGATTCAACCAACTCGCCCCGTCCAGAATAAAAATTGCAGCCAGTCTCGCCTTGGGCTGCGTAATTTAAACCGTCAATCAAACAGTCGAAATGATCAACACTGAAAGGAAGGTCTGAGTTGGTCGTAGGTGTCAGTTGAGGCATAGCCAAACCTTACTCATACACATAGCGGCACGTTGCCTACCATAATCTTGGCCACAGGGTACACTTTATTGCTGGGCTAGACGCTTTTGGTATGGCTTCGTCCCCTATTTATTATCTTCCCGGGGTAATTTTTACCCTGTTCCTTAACAAAATGGAAATGCCTCACATATTTCAGGGCAATTTTTCTACACCTGTTTCGATTGTCGAGAGAAATCGCGGTATAAAAACGGTGCATAAATCCAAATTTTGGCTTCGTCCTCGGATATGGGAATATCTCATTAAACCCACTCGGTAACGTGCAAAGAGCCATCAAAATAGAGAAATACCATGGTTGCTGAACATTCCTTTGCCCAATACGTACGCCTACTCGGTCGGGGGCAGAAGAAGTCCCGATCATTGACCGAAGGCGAGGCTTATGCGGCTCAGGGCATGATATTGCGCGGCGAAGTGGAGTCTTTGCAATTGGGGGCATTCTTGATGCTGCTGCGGGTGAAAGAAGAAACCCCGGAGGAGATTGCCGGATTCACGCGCGCGGTCCGAGATAGCCTTTCACTCCCCAATCCAATACCTCAGGTTGACCTTGACTGGTCTACCTATGCGGGCAAGCGTCGCCAATTGCCTTGGTTTCTGCTGTCGGCGTTGCTGCTCGCACAAAACGGGGTTCGCATTTTCATGCAAGGCACAGAGGGACATACCCCCGGACGGATATACACGCGCGCGACATTGGAAAGCCTGGGCATACCTACGGCCACCAGTTTTGGGCAGGCTGCCGAACACTTGGCGACGCACAGTTTCGCTTACCTGCCGCTCGAGAATCTCTGCCCAATGCTCCATCAGATCATCGCGTATCGGCCGCTTTTGGGTCTTCGCTCGCCCGCGCATACTGTCGGGCGCATGATAAATCCACTGCGCGCGCCGTATCTATTGCAGGGCATATTTCACGTCGGTTACTTATCTACTCACCAACAGGCCGCGCGTTTGCTGGGCCAATCGCATATGGCGGTATTTCGTGGCGAGGGTGGCGAAATTGAACGCAATCCATCAAAGCCGGTCAAAGTCCGAAGTGTGCACGAGGGTGTTCTCAGCGAAGAGATATGGCCTGCGTTACTGGACGACCCCCGTCACCCGACTGACGAAGAGATGGACGTGACCCGGCTTCAGGCGGTCTGGCGGGGGGAGCAGACCGACGAATACGCAACAGCGGCCATCACTGGAACTATCGCGCTCGCGCTTAAACTCATGGGCCGCGCCGATACGCAAGAACAAGCATTAGCCACCGCGAGCGAGATGTGGAACGCACGTCCGGCGGCAATACTGACCGGTTGAGGCCTGCAATATCAGGCGCCCAATCCCAACAAATATCCTCCTTTGCGCCGGGCCGCCGCATACCCTACATTCGCGCGGCATCAAAATTTTGAGGGAGAATCAGCGTGAAAGACGCCACGCGTGAAAAGGTTGGTTCGATCGAAGTCATTGAACAAGGCTTTGAGCAAGCAGGCTATATCTGTGACACGAATATCGCGACGGCAATTTACTTAGCCTGCCACTTACGTAAGCCCATATTAGTTGAGGGGCCTCCGGGCGTGGGCAAGACCGAACTGGCAATCTCTGCATCAGCTTACTTGAATCTGCCTTTGGTGCGCCTCCAGTGTTATGAGGGCCTGGATGAGTCGAAAGCGTTGTACGAATGGAAGTACGGCAAGCAATTGCTCTATACCCAGATTCTCAAAGAGAAACTGGGTGATTTGCTGGAAGGGGCAGTGGGGCTGGAGCAATCGATTGAACGGCTACATCAATTTGGCGACAGCTTTTTCTCGGAAGAGTTTCTGGATGCCCGGCCTTTGTTGCGGGCGCTGCGGGAACAAAATGGGGCCGTTCTGCTGATTGATGAAGTCGATAAATCTGATCAGGAATTTGAAGCGTTTCTGCTGGAAGTTTTATCCGATTATCAAATAACCATCCCTGAGATTGGTACGGTCGGAGGCGACGTGCCGCCTCTGGTGGTCCTGACCAGTAACGCAACCCGCGAAATGGGAGATGCGCTGCGCCGTCGCTGCCTGCACTTGTACATTCCGTTTCCCGAGGCCGAAAGGGAGCGCCGAATTGTCCAAATTCGCGTGCCTGACATTTCCGAAAAACTACGCCATCAACTGGTGAGTTTTATCCAAAATCTACGCAGCCTCGATCTAAAAAAACTCCCTGCAGTGAGCGAGACGATCGATTGGGCGCGCACGTTATTGCTTATGCATGCTGACCAGCTTGATCCCGAAATGGTCCGCACCACACTGAACGTGATCCTCAAATTTCAAGACGATGTGGAACGGGTGGAAACCGAAGTGCGTTCAATGGTGCGGTCAGCGCGCGAAGGCTGCTAACCATGGACCGGACGCTGGGCGAGTTCGTAACCGTTCTGCGTAAAATCGGCGTTGAAGTTTCAGCGGCCGAGACCATTGACGCTGCCAATACCATGGATTTGATCGGATACGACGACCGTCGGGTTCTGAAAATGTCACTCGCCATGGTGCTGTCCAAAACCGAAGATGAGCGCGCTCTGTTCGATGATTGCTTCGAGCGCTTTTTTTCCTTCTACAAATTTTCCGATGGGCACGGAGAAGAGGGAGAAATCGAAGAGGGTGGCCATTCCGCACAGGTTGGCGACCCCCAACCCGCTGAAGGCGAAGGAGGGCCTGCCGGTGGTTCCGGGGGAGGCGGGATGGGCCAAGAAAGCGAGGGTGGCGAAGGCTCCACTGCGCTTCGCGATCTGTTGCTCAACCGGGATCAGACCGCACTCTCAATGGCGATGGCCCAGGCGGCGCGGGCGGTGGGGGTCAATCAGATCGTCCTGTTTACCCAGCGCGGCATGTATACCCGTCGCATTGTCGAAGAAATGGGACTGGATGCGTTCGATCAGGAAATCAGCGAACTGCGCCGACAAGACGAAGAAGACGCCGAAGCGGCGGCCTTGTTACGGCGTTTAGAAGCCGCGCGCCGGTTCCTGTTCGAGGAAGTTCGGGATTTTGTCGAGGAAAATATTGCCCTTCATGCCAACGCTGTCGGCAAGGAGTTTCGCCGCGAGTTCCTGAAGAAAGCGAAACTCACCAACATCGAACGCCGGCACTTTGACGATATGCGTGTGCTGGTGCGGAAGATGTCCAAGCGCCTCAATGCCATGTACTCGCGCCGCAGAAAGGTGTCTAAACGCGGCCAACTCGATGTGCGCCGAACCTTGCGCGGCGGCTTGGCTACGGATGGCGTTTTGTTCGACACCCATTGGAAATCAGTCAAAGTGGACCGGCCGAAGGTGTTCGTCATCTGTGACGTAAGCGGCTCGGTGGCCGCCGTCGCCCGCTTCCTGTTGATGTTCCTCTATAGCCTTAGTGAGACCTTGCCGAAAGTGAGATCGTTCGCGTTTTCCGGCCAAATGGGTGAGATCAGCGACCTCATGGAGTTGTTGACCCTCGAAGAAGCGATCCCCTTGGTGCTCGAACAATATGGCGGCATGCCGACCGACTATGGACGGTCGCTCATGGATTTCCGCGACTTAGCCATCAACGATATCGACAACCGGGCAACGGTCATCATTCTGGGCGATGCCCGTAGCAATTATGGCGACCCGCGCGCGGATATTCTACGCGACGTGTATCGGCGCGCGCGTCAGGTCATATGGCTCAACCCGGAAGGCAAATCGCTGTGGACGACTGGCGACGCCGAGATGGCGAGCTTCGCGCCCTATTGCACGCACGCGTTTGTGTGCAACTCACTGGCGACATTGGAGCGGGTCATCAGCAAGATGCTCCGCGCCGCCATGTAACCGCAGCGCCTGACAACGATTCTACAAGTCTTCGTAAAGCGGGTCGCGGCCTTCAAAAAAGGCAGCCATCCCTTCTTTCAGATACGGTCCCTGCGCCGCCAGCATCTGATTGCGGTCTTCAATAGCCAGCGACGCTTCAAGACTGGTGGCCGCAATGCCTTCGCGGATCGTTTCTTTCGTCATCCGTAGGCCAATGGGCGAGGTTTTCAGCATGTCATCGATCAGCTCCTGGGC
>JAPYRI010000126.1 GCA_029941135.1 Alphaproteobacteria bacterium
CTTTTGTGCGGCCGTGCGCCAACTCACTGTGAAGACTTTCTTCGAGTAAAAACTTAAAATCCAACAACGGGCTCTCACGTGTTCAACCCTGAATTTCGTTGAATGCGATCGGTTAATGTATGCGTGACGACTGATTTTTGATTACCAGTATGAATTGCAAATTGAGCTGATTTTATCTTATTGTTTGCCCGACAAGTGATTAACGCTGCAGTCCCATACCTATCCATTCTTCCGATTGGTAAAAGGGGACTGTGGCGGCACTTGTCTGGCGACCGCCACACATCAAGTACCGATTTCCGGGGAAAAGTTCTTAATCCATTCACCGGCCAATATTCGGGACTGGACAAATTGTTCTTCGGACAAATGTTCGGGAGCTTTTTTCAAAGCGTCGACAGACAGAGCAAATCCGGCTTTTGCCGCCACATGGAACCATTTGTAGGCTTCAATCATATCTATGGAGACCGCACGACCCGTCGCATACATCATACCCAGATTGTGCTGAGCAAGTACCACGCCTCCTTCTGCTGCCCGCCAATACCATTTAAAGGCCTTGTGCTGATCTTCAGTTACCCCTCGGCCATATTCGTACATTAAGCCGATATTATACTGAGCACGTTTATCACCGGCTTCGGCGAGTGGCATCCATTCTTGTAGCGCCGTTGCATAGTCCTGTTGCACTGCTGCACTAGCGCCCGCCCGAAAATCGGCAAACGCTACACCGGAAAGCGTCATGACGAGCAAAAAGGTAGCGATCAATCCGGTTATTCGAGGCATTTATTCCATCCTTCACGCGAACTGAGTGAAAATTTTTTTGTGTAATTAAAATCCCACCAGCATATGTTTAAATTATCTGAGCATAATTGTTTAGGCGAGTCACGGTTACGTGACCAAATACCACTCGACGCATTGTTGACAAACAAGCCCCACACACCAATTGTATACAGGCATTTGGCCATCTGAAATCTTAATTAATTTTTGTAACAAGTTAAAAAACTACGTTATTTTTCCATTAACTAAATCGTTAGGCCCTTAACATATTGCGCTCACTAATTAGTCGGAAGTCACATAAACCGACCCCACAGAATAAGTCGTCCATAGGGTAAGCCGCGCGAAAGCGCGGAAAGCAAAGCAACCGACCTGAAACCTGACAGTCATAAAACAGGAAAGGTCAGCGGCTCTAGTAAAAAGGGAATGGCATGAAGGTATCAAAGAGTCCAGGTGCTTGGGCAATACGTAGTTTAATGTGTTTGGGTTTGCTGACAGTAGTGGTATCCGGGTATTTCTTCCCCCTGGAAGCTGCATCGAAACCGACGCAGGAAATTCATCGAGGTCGTAATCTTGACGCTGCCAAACAATTTATAACCCAAATCGCCTGCCAATCAGTATCCGTGCTGCAGCGCACTGACCGGACCGATGAGCAACGTAGACAAGCATTTGAAGAGATATGGTATGATGGGATTGCATTTAAGACCATAGGACGCTTTGTCCTGGGTCGTCATTGGAGGACGGCTACCCCCGACCAGCAAAAAAGTTATCAGGAATTGTTTGTCGCATCGGTCATGCGTACCTCAGTGAGTGTCATGAGCCGTTTCGGGGATGAGCAAATTCAGATCATAGATGCGCGTCTGGCAGGTAAGAAAGATATGCTTATCAGCACACAGTTTGTCCGCGTAGCCGGTCCACCAATTCCGGTAAATTGGAGGGTACGTGTCATCAACGAACGTCATCAAATTATCGACGTGTCGGTTGAAGGGGTCAGTATGGCGCTGACTAAACGATCAGAATATTCGTCGGTCGTCAAAAATCAAGGGCTTGAAGGACTGTTGGAAGCTCTCCGGTCAAGTATCTAAGCGCGATAATATGGCGACGGGACAGTGACTGTGCTTAATACTGCCGGATAAGTCCGACTATGCGGCCCTGAACTCTGACCCTATCAGGTCCGAATATTCGGGTTTCAAAATCTTTGTTGGCTGGTTCCAGGGCAATTGTATTTCCTTTCTTTCGCAGCCGCTTCAGTGTCGCTTCATGTTCGTCGATCAAAGCGACAACAATGGTACCATTTTCAGCGAGATCGCATCGTTGAATCACGGCCATGTCGCCATCGAGTATACCCGCTTCAATCATGGAATCGCCCTCCACTTGTAAAGCGAAGTGTTCTCCTTGTCCTAGCATTGATCCCGGTATTTCAATGTACTGGTTTTGGTCTTGAAGGGCCTCAATGGGAGTTCCCGCTGCAATTTTGCCCAGCATTGGCAGCTGAAAAGTTTTGCTGCTGTCGGGTTGTTCGGGAACACGCCCTTGAAGTCCGTTATTGAAGTCACCCCGGATGATTTTAGGTGAAAAGCCGTTGGCATTTGAACCTGAGTCCAATCCGGTACGCACTAATTCATCCGGCAACCGTAATACTTCAAGCGCTCGCGCACGGTGTGCCAAGCGACGAATAAAACCTCGTTCCTCCAAAGCAGTGATCAGGCGGTGTATGCCTGATTTTGACTTTAATCCGAGCGCCTCTTTCATTTCATCGAAAGAAGGCGCAACACCTTTTGCCGCCAAGCGGTCATTGATAAATAGCAGTAAATTGCGTTGTTTGAGCGTTAGCATGGCAGGACATCCCAATGTCTAGAACAAATCAGAAACATCGATGTATGTTCTAGTTTGGTTCTTCTTTGGCGTCAACCATTAATGCTTCAGAATTGGGTTACAATTTTATTTAACGGGATTATTTCAATTTGCTCGCCCGTTTCCATCGCAGGTCCATCGGGCGGCTGAACGATAAGGCAGTTTGCTTCCGCAAGTCCCGATTGGACCGAGCTATCTTGTAAGTCGAAGGGTGATGCTAAGAGGACGCCGTCATCGGCACGGCAGCAGTCGCCACGGAGATAGGCTTCCCTGTGTCCATTGGCCGTCAAGGGCGTCCCTAGTTGGGCCCATTCGCGGATAATAGGATCTGCATTCAGCCCGAGAAGCTTGCGGAGAGCTGGAATCACGAATATCAAACCGCAAACCATCGCCGAAACTGGATTGCCGGGTAGCCCGATCATCGCCGTTGAACCGAAGGTGCCGGATATCATTGGTTTTCCCGGCCGCATGGCAACTTTCCAGAAATTGACTTCCAATCCCTTATCACCAAGAGCTTTCTGGACTAAGTCATGATCGCCAACGGATGCGCCGCCAAGTGTAATCAACAAGTCGGTGCCTTCCGCGCCAGCGGCAAGTTTCTGCAAGCTTTCTGATGTGTCCGATGCGATGCCGAGGTCGATCGGTTCACCGCCATTGGCGCGCACCAGCGCGGCCAGGGCATGACTGTTCGAGTTTACAATTTGATGAGCCGATACCGCTTTACCTGGCGCAACCAATTCGTCACCACTGGCCAATAGAGCAATACGCGGTCGGCAACGCACCCGCACGCGTGGGGAATCCATTGCTGCAATCACGCCGATAGCTCTGGGTGTGAGAACCTGGCCGGCACGGGGACCGGGGTCACCCGCACTAAAATCGAGGCCGGCGGGGCGCACAAATTCGTGTACCGGCACAGATTTATTGATCGATACAGTGTTTCCTTCCCGGCTGGCCAATTCCTGCATGACAATCGCATCGGTCCCGTCGGGAAGGGGGCCGCCGGTGAATATCCTAACGGCTTCACCGGCACCGACTGTACTATCATATGCTCCGCCCGCCGGCGCTTCACCAACAATCGTTAAGGCGACAGGAACAACAGCAACATCAACTGCGCGCACGGCGTAACCATCCATCGCCGAAACGGCGGTCGGTGGATGAGTTCTTCGCGCCACGATATCTTCGGCCAGTACCCGTCCAACGCCCTCGGCCAACGGCACAATTTCGGTTGCCACGGGTTGGAGTGGCCCGGTGATGCGAGCGAGGGCTTCATTGACTGATATCATTCAGATCTGCTGGCCGAGGCTTGTTCACCCCGTATGTCGTAAGTCCCTGATTTTCCGCCTGCCTTATAGACCAACCGTATCGGCCCCAACACTATGGCCCGGTCAACCGATTTACACATGTCATACACCGTCAACGCGGCGACAGAAGCAGCGGTAAGGGCTTCCATTTCAACCCCGGTTTTATCGGTGGCTTTGACCGTAGCCTCAATTTGGACAGCGTTGTTAGCTGGATCGGGTTCGAGATCGACTGCGACTTTGCTGATGCGCAATGGGTGACATAGCGGGATAAGATCGGAGGTGCGTTTGGCACCGGTAATGCCAGCCAATCGCGCCACCGCCAATACATCGCCTTTACCAATCTGGCCATCGATGATGAGATCTAGAGTTTCGGGCGCCATTGTGACGGTCGCGTGAGCAATTGCCATACGCGCGGTTTCTGCTTTCTCGGTGACATCGACCATGGTTGCTTTGCCATCTGCATCAAAATGCGTGAATCCGGAGGTTGCCACGATTTCTCCTTCTCGCCGCTTAGGCGGCACCCTTTAGCAGAGCCCGGGTCGCCGCTGTTACGTCGGTTTGCCGCATTAAACTTTCGCCAACAAGAAAACAGTTTACGCCAACAGCTTGAAGACGGGTGAGGTCGGTGAGGGAAGCGATCCCGCTTTCGCCCACTAACAAAACCGAACTTGGCACGAGAGGGGCAAGATGTTCGGTGGTCGTCAATGAAACCTTGAGCGTTTTCAAGTTCCGATTGTTAATACCCAACATACCTCCAGTCTCGGGTGCGATTTGGAGTGCCCGCTCCATTTCAGCTTCGTCGTGCACTTCTATCAAAACATCCATATTCCAGTCGCGGGCTACAGCGATCAATTCGCCCGCTAGGGTATCGTCAATGGCTGCCATGATGACCAATATACAGTCTGCGCCAAGAGCGCGCGCTTCAGTTACCTGATAGGTATCAATCATAAAGTCCTTGCGCAGAACCGGTAGGGAGGTGGCCTCTCGTGCCGCCGCTAAATAGCTATCATCTCCTTGGAAATAAGGGCGATCGGTAAGCACTGATAGGCAAGTTGCTCCCCCTTTTTCATACGCACGGGCCAATTCTGGGGGGTCAAAATCCGCACGGATTATGCCTTTACTGGGGCTCGCTTTTTTGATTTCGGCGATCAAACCAAAGGCGTTGGCGGCGACGACGGCTTCCAAATGCGCCCGAAATCCCCGCACAGACGGAGCCTCTTTGGCCATTGCCTCAACCGTAACCAGAGGATGGGCTGCTATTGTTGCAGTCACATGGGTGCGTTTCGTCTCGCAGATCTCTGTCAGAACGTCAATCATGATCTCGGCCATTTGATACTTCGATCAATTTGTCCAAAGCTGCCCGCGCGGCTCCTCCCTCTATGGCCAGGTTAGCCTTTTCCACTGCCTCGACGAGGGTCGCGGCTTTGCCTGCGACCACCAGTGCAGCACCAGAATTCAATGCAACAATATCGCGATAGGGACTAGGTTCGCCTGCCAGCAGCCGGGTTATGGCATCGGCATTGGTCGCCGGGTCACCACCTTTTAGATCGATCAAGGTTGAGCGCGGCAGACCGGCGTCCTCGGGCGTGACCTCAAAATTGTGTACTGCGCCGTCTTTCAGCTCAGCGACATAAGTTGATGCGGTCGTTGTCAGTTCGTCTAAGCCGTCGGCACCGTGCACAATCCACACCCTTTGTGCGCCCAGGTCCCGGCACACTTCGGCCAGTGGTGTAATCCACTTCCTGTCATATACGCCGATCACTTGAAAACGAGTTCCGGCGGGATTGGACAGCGGACCCAACAAATTAAATATGGTGCGCACTCCCAACTCGATCCGGACCGGACCCACGTGTTTCATGGCGCCATGGTGCCGAGGCGCCATCATAAAACACAACCCGGCTTGCCGCAGGCATTCGCCTAAAACACCAATCGGTGCGTTTAAATTTACCCCTAATGCTTCCAATACATCAGCCGACCCCGACTTGGACGACATCGCACGATTACCGTGCTTGGCAACAGGGACGCCGCATCCGGCGGTAACGATTGCGGCGGCGGTTGAAATGTTTAGAGTTCCCAAATTGTCGCCACCGGTACCGCAAGTATCAATCGCACCGTCAGGCGCTTCAATCGACAATGCCTTCGCACGCATGGTTCGCGCCGCGCCGGTGATCTCGTCCACGGTTTCACCCCGCACCCGCAGGGCCATCAAGAATGCCGCAGTTTGCGCTGGTGTTGTCGCGCCGGACATCATGATGTCAAACGCACGACTGGATTCATCTGCGGACAAAGTTGTGCCCGCGGCGACCTGGCTAATCAGCTGCCGAAAGCCAGGATCAGCATCGGTGTTAACTTGGCTCACGGTAAAACTTCCAAAGCGTCCGCGAGCTCGAGAAAGTTCTTCAGGATATCATGGCCGTGCTCGGAGGCGATGCTTTCGGGGTGAAATTGGACGCCATATATCATGTGCTTGGTGTGTTGAAGGCCCATGATAATGCCATCGGCGGTGTCGGCGGTTATTTCTAATTGTTTGGGCAAACCCGCGCGTTCAATCATTAGGCTGTGGTAGCGAGTAGCCTGAAATCTGTCAGGTAGTCCGCGAAAAACACCTTTTTGGTTATGTTGAACCGGGCTTAACT
>JAPYRI010000127.1 GCA_029941135.1 Alphaproteobacteria bacterium
CCTGTCTGAAAACGTCGATTATCAAAACGTCGGCATGTCAGTGTCTAAGGGGCGAGCGGCCGTCCGCGAAATGTTGGACGAATGGGTACACGGCGAGAAGAACATGCTCAAAAAAATGGACATAAAGCACACGGCGTCGTCTGGAGATCTCGTGATGAATGAACGTCTTGAAACTTGGGTTCTTAACAATGTCACGGTGTATCTCCCAGTGATGGGCATTTTTGAGTTCGATAGTGACGGAAAGATATGCCGCTGGCACGACTACATGGATAGCAATGTTCTAGTACCACTGATGGCGGAAATGAAGACTGTGCGAGGTGTGGAATCTGAATTTGACGATCACCTATCCCATCGGGAATCAGCCGGTGGGTAGCTGCACGTACTCACGATTTGAGATGTAAGCGAGGGAGAGGTTTGGAGACATCGCTCGAGTCCCATAGCGACTCCCTGAGCGCTGTTACGCTCTGGCGGCCTCACCACCCGAGACACCCCTAAAGACTCTCCAAGGACTCGACAGTGGCCCTAATGACTCAATTGGACTTTGGGGGGGGGATTTGATACCTGGCGCAAGCCTTTCAGGGAGCCTCCTCATCCAAGTCGACCAAAATTTCTAAAAAAATATCTACAAAAAACTTTCAAATTATCGCGGAAAATTTGAGGGCATTGTTACATTAATGGGCGGGAATATCGGCTTTGAAAGTAAGATTGGCGCTGGAACAACCTTTTGGATTGAAGTGCCCCTTGCACTGTCCAGCGAGTGACAGAAAAACCGGGGACAGAATGCTGTTTATTGACACCGCCCCCCGATGTTGTTAAGCGTTTTCCATGGCACGAATGGCACGAACGGTAGTTCCGGGATATCCCCATCACGTGACCCAGCGCGGGGTGCGGCGGATAGATGTATTTGCTGGCGACGACGACTATCGAGCCTATCTTGACCTTCTAAGCGAAAGCTGTGCCAAGACGGGGACTGAGGTTTGGGCCTACTGCCTGATGCCCAACCACGTTCACTTCATTATGGTCCCCTCGTCGGAGGACGGATTACGCGCAACCCTGGGGGAAGTGCATCGCCAGTACACGCGGCTCATCAATATCCGCGACAACTGCCGGGGACATCTGTGGCAGGAGCGATTTCATTCTTTTGTGATGGAAGAGAGTTACGCGCTCACATGTGCGCGCTATGTGGAGCTCAATCCAGTTGCCGCGGGCCTGGTGGCCACACCGGACGCCTACGCCTGGTCCAGCGCGAAGGCGCATCTCACCGGCACCGACGATACGCTGGTGAGAACACAGCCGCTGTTGTCTTGGATGCCGGATTGGGCGGGGTTTTTGGACGGCGATATAGAGGAAGCTGAGTTAAATCGCCTCCGCCTGCACACGAATACCGGACGCCCCTTAGGCGCGGATGATTGGATCGCTGAACTGGAGAGCCAAACCGGTCGCCGCCTGAAAGCCAAGTCGCCGGGCAGACCCAAGAAGAGCGAATCCTAAAACTGTATACTGTCCACGGTTTTACTGCGCCAGATAGTGGTCGACCTCAGCGTTGAAGTGACGCAGCCGTTGCTCCTGCTCGCCCCAGAGCTGACACAGCAACCACGTTCAGACCTTCAAGACTTGTGTCGCCGAAGGCGCCTTCGTTGATGTGCCAGCGAGCAGGCCTTCGCAGTGGTCGTTCTTCGGCGGCTGTGCGAACTCACAGGGGCACGCGATGTCGCAACTGCACACATCGAACCAGTCGCTCTTAGCCCACCACTTGGGAATATCGGTCATACCCGTTTCCTCCTATTGTTGAGGGTGCAGAACTCTGCGCGATCAACTTCCCTTCTCGCGAAAGTCCGTAAACGCGTTTTTGGCATCGTCTGACTCAATCAGAAACAGCGACAAATCCGCATCCATAAACGATGCCGCGTGCAGATTTGCATTGGCGGTGGCGTTGATCGCCTGCTTGGTCATGGTCATAATGACAGGCGGCATGGCGCAAGCCACACGCGCCAATTCGAGCGCCTTATCGAGTGCGCCTCCCGCCGGCGTAACTTCCTCCACGAGCCCCCAGTCGAGCGCCTGCTGAGCGTCCATTTTTTCGCACAGCATGACAATGCGTTTGGTGCGCGCGGGACCAATCAGTGCGACCAGGCGCGGGATCGCCTGCCATTGCAACGTGAGACCGATCTTCACTTCCGGTACATACAAGTACGCGTCATCCGCCATCACTCGCCAATCGCAGGCAAGAGCGATCGCACAGCCCGCCCCTACCGCCGGGCCATTGATGGCCGCAATGGTGATTTGCGGCATTTCTTCCCAGGCGTTACACAGGTGGCGGCCAAGGTGACTCCGCTCGCGCTGCTCGGCGAACGTCGCTTTTTGGGTGCGGTCTTCCTTGAGGTCGGCGCCAGCCGAAAACGCGCGCCCCGTCCCAGTCAGGATAACCGCGTGGGTGTCGTGATCGCTATGAAAGCTGCGCCCCACTTCGGCGAGCTCCTCGGTCATTTCGCGGTCAAAGGCGTTCAGGTACTTCTCCCGCGCCATACCCACAATGGCGATCTCACCCTGCCTCTCGACGGTTACTGTATTCCACGTCATGACTTACCCCTCCCCCTCCGGGCCGCTTGCCATAGAACTATTGCGCCGCCACTGACTGCGCGCTGCCATCGACCGCGCCACCGGCGTCAAACGCCTGAATGGCGGGCATCACCTTTTCCGCAAACAGGCGCGTGTTGCGCTCGCCTTCTTCCAATGACATGCCGGAATACGACAGGGCAGCCACGAAACCGCAACT
Organism: Alphaproteobacteria bacterium; assembly: GCA_029941135.1. Classification (GTDB taxonomy): domain Bacteria; phylum Pseudomonadota; class Alphaproteobacteria; order JAPYRI01; family JAPYRI01; genus JAPYRI01. The sequence goes on from JAPYRI010000127.1 coordinate 2,777, forward strand.
GTTGACCCGCAACTGCACTTCAAGGATTTTCTCAATGCACATCTCGGGCGTGCCCCAGCATTGCAGGTCGAGAAAGTAATCGACGTAAGCCTGCTCGCCGGTTTTCTGTATGCGGTCGGCAAACTTTCCGTACCACTCGTAGCCCTTCATCGTTTTCATGTGGTCTGCGGCAAATTGGTAATGGTCGAGCACGGTCTTGTAATAGCCACCAATGAACTCAACCGCCTTTTCATAAGCCCGGTCTTTGTCCTCGTCGCAAAACGTCCAGGCGAACTGCAACGGCTGTGGCGCTTCAAGGCCGTTCACGTCACGGAAGATTTGATGATACTCCGTCAACTCGCGCTCCACGTCGGCCCATGGCTTCTGTGGGATGATCAGCAGACCGATGCCCAGTTCGGCCATGATCTTGGCGGATTCAGGTGACACCGCTGCCGCATAAGTGCGGCCGCGAAAGCTTTTGAAAGGAGCGGGGCGAATTTCTGCGCGCTCTTGTTTAAAAAATTTGCCGTCGTGCTCCAAGTAACCCCTCTCCAACCCTGGCAAAATAATTTTGGCCGCCTCAACGAAACGTTCCCGGCTTTCGCCCATGTCCAAACGGTAGCCATCGAACTCGACCTTGCCCGCGCCGCGCCCAATGCCGAGGATCACCCGACCATCAGAGATGTTGTCGAGCATGGAGATTTTCTCGGCCATCCACATGGGATCATGCCACGGCAGCACAAGCACTGACGAACCGAGCAGAATTTTCTCAGTGCGCCCGGCCATATAGGTGAGAAACTGGGTCACATCCGGGTTGCAGATATAGTCGGTGAAGTGATGCTCGATGCCCCAGATGGAATCAAAGCCCAGGGGTTCGGCCAGATCAGCCAGTTTCAGTTCGTTCTTGTACATCTGATGGTCGGAAATCGGCTTTCCGGGGTTTTGAAAGGTCATTGTCATTCCGACATGCATAATCCGTTGCCTCGTCTGATTAAAATTTCTGCGGGCGCGTTCGCCCCACACTCTGCCCATTGTACCCGCGAGTTAGCGACTCACCAAATCCGGTTGGTATGCTAGGGTCCGCTCATCATCGTTCAACTTAGGGGAAACACCATGGAAATTATGCTGAGAGTTGACCTCGCCAAACCCCAGGCACTATCGAACAAAGAATTTTACGGCATCTGGCTAAAGGAAACCTTTGCCGCTCTCGAAGGTGTTGCCGCAGGCGGCATTAAAAATATCTGGAAAGCAGCCGGAAAGTACCAAGTGATAGCAGTTTTTGACGTGGAAAACGCTGATCAGATGGACGAGGCAATTCATAATTTGCCGATCTGGACTGAAGGGTTCTCCCACATCGTGACCAACATTGAATGGACACCCTTGCGCAACTACCAGAACTGGAGCGATCACTTGAAGGAAATGTCAGGCGCCTGACGAAGGACCGGCCGGGATCTTGAGAATAGTGTCTATGCATGGGCAGCCACTATCCTTCCTTCGGCTTAAGCACTACCATCTTCGAAAATCAAAGCGCTGAGGAAAATGACTGTGGCAGACCCGGGACTTTTCGAAATTATGTTCAGCCTCCGCTCCATGCGGAAGTTGAAGACCGATCCCATTCCCCAAGACGTGCTGGATAAACTTTTGGCAGCGGGCACACAAGCGCCCAGCGGCCAAAACACTCAACCCTGGGCATTTATCGCCATCCAGGACCCGGCGACCAAAAAGTTTGTGCAGGAAAAGTATGACGCTGGGATTAAAGAACGTTTCGGCAAATTTTCCATGGATAAAATTGGTGATGACACAACGGAGAAGCGGACCACCAAAGCGGCGCTTCACCTGTCCGAGCGTATGCACGAAGTGCCTCTGTTGCTGATGGTCTGCGGTAAACGCGACTGGCCCTTTCAAACTCTGCCCGAAAATCGCACCGGCAAAGCTCCACCCAATTACGGCGCCGTCTATCCGTGCGTTCAAAACATTTTACTTGCCTGCCGCGCGCTCGGATTGGGCGCGAGTCTCACCACGACGCACCGGCTCCATGAAGCCGAGATTGCTGAACGGCTGGGCGTACCTGACGACTACGGCTTGGTGGTGCTGATCCCCATCGGCTATCCCAAAGGCAAGTTCGGGCCGATCAGTCGCACTCCGCCCGCCGAGCTCACCCACTACGACAGTTGGGGCACTCAAACGCCGCCTGGTTAAGCTTTTTTTGCGGCGGCCTTACGGTCAAAAAACGCCTGTACATATTGATTGGGTTCGCCCGTTTTGTAGGCGTCTGACAGGCTGTCAATCCCGGCTTCGATCGCCTGCTCAAGCGGCAGGCTTTCCCATTTGGCGATCAGAGTTTTTTGAGATCGAATTGAGAGCGGGCCGGCTATGCAAATGGAATTGACCCAACTCTCAACCGCCGCGTCCAATTCAGCAGCCGGCGCCAGCTTCTCAACAAACCCGATCTGCTTTGCTTCCTCGGCATCAAAATTTTCGCCAGTGTAGACGATCTCGCGCGCTTTGCCCCACCCAACAAGTTGCGGCAACAATGCGGCTTCAATGACCGATGGCAGACCTACTTTCACCTCCGGCATGCCAAATACGGCTTTGTCACTCGCCACCCGCATGTCGCAGGCGGCAGCCACTTCCATGCCCGCACCCAAACAGTAACCTTGAATGCGCGCTATCACGGGCACCGGCAAGCTACGAATAGCCGCGCACACCTCATGAATGGCGCTGAGGAAAGTACGCGCGGTATCAGGGGTAAGCGACCCCAGGGTTTCCAAATCGGCGCCACCGATGAATGCTTTTTCGCCCTCGCCTGTCAGCACCACGACCCGCAGGTCGGGGTCGTTTGCTAGATCGACGAAAGCAGCCAGCAGAGCTTCTAAATGGGCCGGGGTGAGTGTGTTCAGTTTACCCGGACGGCTCACGATCACGCGTGCGACACTGCTCGCGTCGCCCCGGTTTTCAATTTCGGTTCGTACCTGTTGATCATTATCCGTCACGATGACTTCCCTCCCGGCGAAAAATTTTCCCACCCTAATATGCTTCACGCGCGCCCGACAAGTACCGCACTTTGTTTCCTGTTAGTTGTGGGTTATGCTCGAGCTTCAAGCTTAACGATCGTTTAATTGTAGATAAATTTGGGATTTATTGAGTGCACATCCTTAAGTACGACAAGCACTACACGCGCCGCCATTTTTTGAACGCCGCCGGTAAGACCGCGGTTGGTGCGGGGATGCTCGCGCCATTGTGGGACGTGATCTCCCGTGATGGTGATATCAGCCGTGCCTATCCGGATGAAGCCCTTTCCATTGAGCACTACAGCAAAAAAGCTGTAAAAGTCGGTGGCATCGTGGATGCGTCAAACGTCGAATCGGTTAAGCACATGCTCGACCCGGTGCTCTATTTCGAAATCGCCCAGCAAGGCCGGGTTGTTAATATCAAGGAGCCGGAAACCGACATCATGCGGCATAGCCCCAGGCCTTATATGGAAGCCACGCTCCGAAATCGAGGCATGGCCCGGCTGGATGAGAAAGGCAATGTTGTCACCAAAGAAGGCAATCCATGGATCGGCGGCCACCCCTTCCCAGACAGCAGGGACGCGTTCGAGATCGTCATAGGACACGCGCTCAATTGGACCCGCCACGACGTCAGCCTGTTCACTACGTACGAATGGGACTTGGAC
>JAPYRI010000128.1 GCA_029941135.1 Alphaproteobacteria bacterium
GCGGCAACTGTACCTGGGCCCGCGCCAAGGACTTCAAGAATCGTACTCGAGGCCCATCGGACTTAACCAGCGCCGTCATTTCCGGGTCACCATCCAATGCAGCACGCAATTGTTCTAGCTGCGCTTCTGCTCCTTTGGAGGCACCGGAATAGCCCTCGAACAGACCCAGTAGTTCGCTTGTGGGGAGGCCAGTCCAGCATTTAGACTGATTGAGGAAATCGCCCAAACGGTCGGGTTTTGCTGGAATGCGGTTCAGGCGAACAGGGCACATTTCATCTATCAGTTACAGACGATGGCCCAGGCATCCCAGATGAACTTCAAAGTAAAGTATTTGAGCCGTTTGACAGGCTGGGCGCCGAGGCGTCCAACGTCCCTGGAACTGGGATTGGCTTAACTGTGACACGTCAATTAATCGAAGGGATGGTGGGCAACGTCGGGTTTCACAGCAAACTCGATGAGGGCACGACTTTTTGGATAGAAGTACCGACGGCTCGCGCCGATAACTAATAGCGAACTCCTCCTTACTCAGAAGACAGTCTAAAACCGAGCAACAAGTATAGCTTGAGACCCGACGGCTCCGAATGCTACCGTCTGGAAAATCTCACTAGGGAGCCTTCCGGATGTCAGGTTTTTTGCTCAACAGTCTATTGAATTTACTCGGCAAGCTTTTGGTGCGCGCCAGCCAAAGGGATCGGAATTTTCGCGCAGCACTGACCCGCGATCGGACCGTCGTTGTGGCTGCAGGCGACGTGGTTCACCACTTTCATATTCAAAATCGCAATATTTCGACCGGCCGTGGCATGCCGGACAGTTTTGACTGTTTGCTGCGCTTCGACACTACTGGCCTCGCGTTACGCACATTTATGTCACGGAACCGGGCAAATAAAATTGTCGAAGGCGTACTCGCGGGCAGAGCGGAGATTGAAGGCAACTTGATGACCTTGTTGTGGTTCGAAGGACGCATCCAGCAAGTGCTCCCACTCGGCAATCAAATGCGACCACCCGCACGATTTGAAGGGGCATACACTGCGCCCCGGGACGATATCGCTGCTGCCGGCCAGATAACCCGCGAGCCTGCGGTTGACGGCCTCGACTCGGAGTGGAAAGCCGCGTGGGTCCAGCGCGAGAAATTAAGCATGCTACAGACCGCGAGCGACGATCTGCAGAAGGAGTTTTAGACCTATGCCCGCCGCTCTTTCCGATCGCACCCGAGGCTGGCTCCGCTTTATTTGGGACAAGGCGACCACCGAAGATGACTGGTCAATAAACGGCACCCCGCACGAATGGTGGGACCGGGACAGCACGCCGCCCATGTGTACATTCCCGCGTTTTGATGTTTCCGAAACCGCGTACATATTGCCCGTGCTTGCGGATCAGACTCCCGCCTGGCGCGAGGTCTATAGCCGTATCGCCGATGAATTGGTTGGCCGCTTCACCACGTTTTGGGCCGCCATCGATTGGATTACCATGGTCGGCCACGATCCCAATCGAGACCAGTATCCGCCCGAATGGCTGGCCTATTTGCCGCCCCACCTTCAGGGACGCTATGACCCCCCGGGCTGGCCCGCCAATGGCGTGGAGCCGTGGGGATTGCAGCCGGATCCCATTGCCGCCGACGGTAACTTGTTTTTCAGGGGGTTCTTTACTCTGTTGCTCGGGACCTACCGCTACGTCGCGGGCAATGAAAAGTGGGAACAGCCGTTCAATATGGTCGGCTACCGAGAGCAAACTTTCGAGTGGACCCACTACCGCATCGCCGAGTTTCTCAATCAACAATGGAAAGACCGGCCCCAGGGGCCCCATTGCGAGAACACCAAAATCTGGCCGTTTTGCCTGAGTGCTGCCGGCCTGGGTTTACAGCTAACCGACAATACGACCGGCACGAAATTTCATGGCGTTTACGACGAGTGGGTCGAATTTGCCATGAAAAACTGGATCAAGAAAGACCGGCGTGGCGGGTTGCTGGAGTTTCCCTGGTACTACGACCCGATAGAAGAAGTCATGTTCGGCCATCAGGTCGGTGCGACGCCCTTTGCCGCCCTCGGGATCACGCCTTATGTACTGCCACAAAATCGTGAGTTTGGTGAATACCTGTATCGGGAAGCGGTGCGCCTCCTGGGCTGGGACGACCCTAAGAAGCCGTTCCATCAATTCCTGCCCGACCCGCGCTTTTTGCCGGCAACACTGTTGATTGCGCAGGATTTGGGTGACACAACGACCGCCACGCGCATCCGCGAATATATGGAAGAACACTGCGAGCCCCGTTGGTTTGGCGACGAAGACACCCGTTTCGGCTGGTGGTTCGGCACGGGAGAAAAATACCCCCGCGGTCAGCTTTCGGCACTCACTATGGTTTGTGAAGCGGCCAGCAAGGGTGCCTGGTCCCAAGCTTTTAATAACACCTATCATAAAGACCGCTTCAGTGAGCCGACTGTTGAAGGCATCGATTATCCGACCGTCGGGGTGATGCGGGCGTGGAATGATCCGGAAGAAGGGGTGCTCAATCTCAGTACCTATGCGGCAACGCCATCGCGCCGGGGCAATGCAACCAGTTTCCGGATCACGAACTTGCCTGACACTGGCGCGGTTACCATACGACTGGACGGTGCCGACTATCGTCGCTGGCGAGCAACCGGGGACACCACCATCGAGATCGATACCGATGTTGGCGACCACGAGTTCAAGATCACCACTGGTGTGCATAGCGGAGCGCGCGCAAATACTTCTAGTGCATCCACAAGCACGTCACGGGTTATTGTGAGTGCCAGCGCGGTGCCAAAAATCTACAGCATGTCCGGGATCAAAACCTGCTCCAGCTCTTGCTGCTAAAAACTTGAGGCCACACTGACAGTTAAGCGAGAGTCCATACGGTCATTGGCTGTTCGATCCCGCGTATGTTCTGACCCGGTTTTTCCGTAAGCTCGTTCACTTCACTATTGTCGCCACCCGGTTCTTGATGCACGCGCGTAATCAAGGCGTCGCTCACAATCATGATCGTTTCAAGATTGCGAGTAAGCGCCTCTAGCCGGCTCGCGATATTGACTGTGTTACCGATAACGGCAAACTCCAATCGATTTTCACCGATGTCGCCGAGCACCACGGGTCCATAGTGGAGGCCGAAACTTGCCTTCATTTCAGGCTCCCCCGCCGCCTTCCTTTCGGCGTTCCAATCGTCGACCGACACCGTCATCGCCTGCGCGCACTTCAGTGCGTTGGGCGCGTCGGTCTCACTGGTTGCGGGGGTGCCGAACGTGGCCATGAGACCATCGCCGAGGTACTTGTCGAGCGTGCCGTGGTGGCGAAAAACCTCCCGCTCCATACGCCCATGAAACGCACGCAAGGTGATAATCACCTGCTCTGGGGTCGACTCGGAAGCAAACTTAGTGAAGCCAACCAAGTCAACAAAAAGCACCGCAACGTCTTGGTTCCGCACCTGCTTGAGCGGCTCGTCATTATGGGAAAATTCTTCGACCACATTGGGTGAAAAATAGCGCACGAGATTGGCCCGCTCCCGCTCCAAGTCAGCTTGCCCGATCAGCAAACGGTATGAGCGTCGCGCCGCCAGCCCAAGGGTCGAGGATACGATCAAAAAGACCACCACTTCCTGCACGCGAACATCAAACCGGATGTTGTTCGGGTCAAGAATGTCAGCCATACGTTCATAATCGCCAAAAGCGGCGATCGAACCTTCCGTCAAACCGGGAACGTTTTCCGATAGCAACCACACGACCAGAAGGCCGGTGAGCCAAAACCCCATGGCAAACACTGTCCGCCAGGAATAGGCCAGAGTTGCGCTAGCTAGAAAAACGTAGAAAAAAGGAAAGCCGTCTAGGCGGTAATACATGGGCAGAGGCCAATTATCGACGCCGAACGGATTTGGCGCGATGCATATAATCGTCATCAGCGCGAGGCCGCAAAACATAAGAGACAGTTCGGATCGCGACAGGCCTAAACGGCCAATCTTCAGTTGCGCCCAGCCGATGAGCGCCGGGAATTGGTTGCCACGCAACGTGACCAGGCGTACTATTTGTGTTATATTGAACGATCGTTTAGGGAACCCGCTGATTGCCGCGCCGATGAAAGGCGCGAAAGCAGCCGCGGGCGCGATTGATGTTGAAGCCTAGGAGGGAAGCACATGGCCGAATTTGATACCGTCATTAAGGGCGGCACCGTTGTCGATGGGACGCGGATTCCGCGCTACAAGGGTGACATTGCCATCAAGGACGGCGTGATCGCCGAAATTGGCCGCATTGACGAAAGCCGCGCTGACAAAGTATTGGATGCCGAAGGTCAGATCGTGGCGCCGGGTTTCGTCGATCTCCACACCCATTATGACGCACAACTTTTTTGGGATCCTTATTGCTCGATCTCGTGCTGGCACGGCATCACATCCGTGGTGATCGGCAACTGCGGCTTTGGCTTTGCCCCGGTCGCCCCTGAAATGCGCGAACGCGCGATGCTGAGCATGACTCGGGTTGAAGCCATCCCGCTCGCGTCCATGCAGCAAGGCATGCCGTGGACGTGGGAAAGTTTCCCCGAGTTTCTGGATGCGATCGATGAAACTCCCAAAGCCATGAATATTCTCCCCTATGTGCCCACGGGGCCGATTCTGGTCTCGGTTCTCGGACTGGAAGATGCCAAAGCCGGTCGCATGCCGACCGACGAAGAACACGCCGAAATGATGCGCATCTTTGAAGAAGCGCTTGACGCCGGTGGCTGTGGCTGGTCCGCGCAACGGTTGCCCCCCAGTGGCCCGTCTGCCGCACAAACGGATTTTGACGGCACGCCCATGCCGACCGATGTGATGCGCGACGAAACTTGTATTGAGTTTGCCAAGGTGCTGGGCCGTCGGAACATGGGCAACGTTCAGTTGACCATGTCGACCGGCGACAACAAAGCCGACCGGAAACACATGGAAGAGTTGGCCGAAATCAGTGGCCGGCCGCTGGTCTACAATGTGGTTCAATCATTTGATGATCGGCCGCACGTGCTTCGCAGCACATTGAAGTGGCTGGAAGAGTGCCGCCGCAAAGGCATTCGAGTCTATGGTCAAGGTGTCACGACGGACGCAGGCTTCACTTTTACCTTCGAAGATTGGAACTTGTTCGATGAATCTTCAGCCTGGCGCGAAGCAACCGTCGGCACGCAGGCGGAGAGACTCCAAAAATTGGCCGATCCAAGCCGTCGTCAGTCACTGAAGGACAATATGCCGTTCATTGTGCTGGCCGCTTTTGATGAGATCATTGTGACTGGCCCTGCTTCGCCGGAGACAGAGCAGTGGCTCGATCACACGGTTGGCATCATTGCCGAGAAAACCGGCAAACACCCGGTCGATGCCTTGTTGGACATCGTGGTTCAGGATGAACTGAAAACCGAGCTGTTCACCATGCCGCCCAATCAGTCGATTGAAAATCTGCAAGAAATGATGGACAACCCGTATGTACTGTTTGGGGTTTCCGACGGCGGCGCGCATACCAAGTTCCTCACTGCCGGCCGTTACCCGACCGAAGCGCTCATCAAAATTGTGCGCAAACACAAAATGATGAGCCTCGAAGATGCCCACTGGCGGCTGTCAGCGTTGCCCGCGCAATTGGCCGGCTTTTCCGAGCGTGGCGTGTTGAAAGTCGGGGCCCCAGCGGACGTCGTTGTTTACGATTTCGAGAACTTGGAAGTCCTGCCGACAGAAGTGGTTCATGACCTGCCAGGTGATGAGTGGCGCCGTGTTCAACGCGCCAAGGGCTACCGTTACATTCTGATCAACGGCGAAGTCACAATCGAGAATGACGAGCAGACAAATACTTATTCGGGCCGTCTGCTCCGCCATGGGGGCGGCTCGCAGCCGATGCGGCAAGCGGCCGAATAATCAGGCCCACCTCTTGTTAAACTGCGGCGATCTGGTGAATAACTGGGTCGCCGCTTTTTGTTGCGCGGCGAATTTTATTTGTCTGCCGCGCTTCGCGTCGGCGAATAGCTTTTTATTGCACGCCTGATAAAGATGATTTCTGGCCATGTTGACCCTGGACGATATCGAAGCGGCTTCGGAACTGGTTCATGCCCAGATGAACCCGACACCCCAGTTATGT
>JAPYRI010000129.1 GCA_029941135.1 Alphaproteobacteria bacterium
AACTATTTTTATGCGGATTTGCCCCAAGGATATCAAATATCTCAGTTCTTGGACCCGATTGTCGGAGAAGGTACGCTCATTTTGGACATGCCTGATGGGGTGACCAAAGAAGTGGGGATTACGCGCCTTCATCTGGAGCAGGACGCGGGGAAGAGCTTGCATGACCAGCATCCGTCAAAGACCTTTGTCGATTTAAATCGCTCCGGCGTCGCACTGATGGAGATCGTGTCCGAGCCGGACATGCGGTCGTCCGAGGAAGCTGCCGAATATGTGCGCAAGTTACGCACTATTTTGCGCTATATCGGCACCTGCGATGGCAATATGGATCAAGGGTCCATGCGCGCTGACGTCAATGTCTCCGTGCGCCGGGCGGGCGAGCCCCTTGGGACGCGCTGTGAAATTAAAAACGTCAATTCGATCCGTTTTATTCAGCAGGCCATTCTCTTTGAAGCGCAGCGCCAAGTTGACGTGCTTGAAGAGGGCGGGGAAATTGCCCAGGAAACCCGTTTGTTTGATGCCAGTAAAGGCACGACCCGCAAAATGCGGTCAAAAGAGGAATCGCACGACTATCGGTACTTCCCCGACCCGGATTTATTGCCGCTGGAGTTTGAACAGGCCTGGGTTGATGAAATCGCCAAAGACTTACCAGAACTACCGGATGAAAAGAGGGCCCGCTTCGTGAGTGACCTGGGGCTTTCGACTTACGACGCGGATGTACTGGTGGCCGAGCGGGCAAATGCCGCGTATTTCGAGCAAGTGGCGGCGGGGCGCGATGCTAAAACGGCGGCTAATTGGGTCACTGGCGAATTGTTTGGCGCCTTGAATAAAGAGGGTCTCAACATTACCGAATCTCCTGTTACGTCCAGCGACTTGGGTGCCTTATTGGACCTAATCACCGACAGTACGATCTCGGGCCGGATCGCCAAGGATGTGTTTGAGATCATGTTCGAGACCGGTGAGGCACCGGCGAAAATTGTCGAAGACCAAGGCCTGAAACAGGTGACCGACACCGGCGCCATCGAAGCCGAGGTGGACGCAGTACTGGCTGCAAACGGCGATAAAGTGGCCGAATACCGTGGCGGTAAGGATAAATTGTTTGGGTTCTTTGTCGGCCAGGTTATGAAAGCCACCCAGGGCAAGGCCAACCCACAGGTTGCGAACGATCTATTGCGGGCAAAATTGGACGGCTGAAGCCGCAATACGTGCTTCTCGGCCCTTAATTCAAAAGAAAAGCAATTTTCTTGGAAATATCGCAGATTTCTGCGGTTTGCCGACCATCCACCTTTAGAGTTAATTAAGAAATAGAGCCATATTCTTATGCCGCGACAGAGGAGACCGATGAACAATATTTCTCCCGGAATTGGGGGATGAGGTCCAAATCGGCGGTCCGAGCAGGGGCGCCGAAGAGGGCCGCAGGAGCAGCAGAGGCCGGAGCACCGGCGGGGAGTGGAATATGGGTCAAAAAGACACTGACCTGGTAGATTTCGAAGTAGCAGCCGAGGCGGGGGATGCCGCCGCGCTTTACGTTTTGGGGCTGTCTTATTCTACAGGTCGCAACGGCGCGCCAAGTGATTATGTAATTGCTCACTAATGGTTTAATCTGGCTGCCGTGCGCGGGTATGAGCCGGCCCGGCTTGAGCGTGCCGAAATGGCCGAATTGATGAGCGACAAGGAAATCGCCAAAGCGCAAAAGTTGGCGCGAGAATGGATCTCCACCCACTAAGATTAAAGCCTAAATTTGCATTCAATCTGAACGCCTATTATTCCACCTGACATCGAGCTTTCATTGACACCCCTCCGGCGCCTTTGTAGAACGGCCGGTGGAGAGGTGGCCGAGTGGCTGAAGGCGCTCGCCTGCTAAGCGAGTAAGGGTTAACCGCCCTTCGTGGGTTCGAATCCCATCCTCTCCGCCAACTTATCGCCTTATCTATTTGTTATTAAATCGAAAATAGATATCATATCTGAAGATAACCCACAAAAAGACCCACATAAAAATTCCGGTTGATCTACCCGGTTTGTAGGTTTTCTGATGCCAAATAGCCCGGATTGCATCAATCGGTGAACCTCGGCCCCTCTCGACTCCTCGACCAGAAACCCCGCGGCGGCCCGCCCCACTCACGCCCACCCCCAACCCCTCCGGCCCGTCCTGAATTGGTGGTGCGCAATGGCTCGCACTTCGGCATGGTTGTCGCGACTTAGAATGGGGCTCGTGGCGGTAGCGCAACTTCGAGAACGGCAGCGGCTCACAAGAAGAGGGTGTCCGGTTTTTGAATTTCCGGAACCGGGAAGTAGGGATCCTGGCCATCCAAGTCGATCAAAAATTTTTAAAATTTTTGCCGGAAATAGGAGCCATTGTCCACACCGTCTAAATGCTCAGCGTCCTAACTGAGTCAATAGTACGGCCAGACCGGGTAGATTGACCTCTCGCGCGATGTCCGCTTAACCATGGAAACCCGACATCGTGACAAGCCAGCGGGACTTCCGCTTTTGACCCATAACGGACCTCAGCTAGTCGCATGCCATTACCATTAATCTCCCTTCGTGCACTTGGTATATTCTTCACTCACGCGACGGAGGGCTGGCAATCTATCACGGCAGCTGTTTAGGCGTCGCCAGACACAAGGCTCCCGGTGCCTCCGGTCTGGTTAAGTTGACAAGCCCTCGTAGGGCTCAACGAACTGTTAGGCCGGCGTAGTCGCCTTCTGCCCGCCACTCCGCGAGCATCTGGTAAAACCGCAGGCCGCCGTCCGGGTAGTGGCCTTGCAAAAATCCGCCATCGTGACCCTTCGAGGTGCCCTCGGCGTTGTAGTAGCCGGGGGTGCAGCTCGCCAGATAGTCGGTCATCTGGTTCGGTGCCGTCACCAGCGCGAGCCAGTCTTCCTCGGCCTGTTTGGTCGCTTCCAGTGACGTGAAGTTGCGCCCGCGCGCGTCGGCGAGCACCGCTGAGATGTGCCGCGCCTGGTTATCCAGCATATAGGTGAAGTTGGGTGTGTAGCCGGTTTGGGTGAAGCCCATGTGGAAGCAGTTCGGGAAGCCATGGCTCATCAGGCCTTGGTAGGTGCGCATGCCGTCCGCCCAATGGGTGCCCAGATTCACCCCGTCGCGCCCCACAATCTCGAGATCGGCTTGGTGCGTGTAGGTGGCGCGGCTGACCTCGAAGCCGGTCGCGAAAATGAGGCAGTCGAGTTCATACTCGACGCCGTCGATGACAATACCCTTTTCGGTAACCCGCTCGACGCCCTTGCCGCCGGTGTCGACAAGGGTCACGTTTGACCGATTGAAGGTCGGCAGATAGTCATCGTTGAAGGTCGGCCGTTTGCACCACGGGCGGTACCAGTGTTTGAGCTTCTCCGCGACCGCTGGATCCTTGAGGGTGTCCGTGACGCGGGCTCGTACTTGGTTGCCGTACTGGTAATCCACAATTTCGCCGAGTTGATTGAGCTCGTCGGCGGTCAATTCCGTCGCGCCCGTATCCTCCATCAACCCGCCAAGCGCCTTGAACAGCTCGGTCCAGCCGTCGTTGACTAGGTCTTCCTCCACTTCGGCGCCCACGACCAGCGCGGTGAAATTTTCATTACGCTCGCGCTGCCAACCGGGTTCTAGCGACTTGAACCATTCGGGATCGGTCGGAAGGTTCCCGCGCACGGCAACCGACGACGGTGTGCGCTGGAAGACGTACAGGTGCTGTGCGGCCTCGCCCAGATACGGAACGGCTTGGATGCCCGTGGCGCCGGTCCCTATAATGCCGACCCGCTTGTCACCCAGCTTGTCCAGGTTGCCGGTGGACGAGCCACCGGTGTAATCGTAGTCCCAGCGGCTGGTGTGGAAGGTGTGGCCCTTGAAATCGCGGACACCGGGCAGGCCCGGCAGTTTGGGACGGTTGAGGGAGCCGCTTGAGATGACAACGTGGCGAGCGCGCAAGACGTCGCCGCGATCGGTTGTGACCGTCCAGCGATTGGCGACCTCGTCCCAGCGCAACTCACGAATTTGGGTTTGGAAATAGGAACGTTGGTAGAGACCGAAGTGATGCCCGATGCGCTGAGCATGCTCGAATATCTCGGGCATGTAGGAGTACTTCTCCTTTGGCATGTAATCGGTCTCATCAAGCAGCGGCAGGTAGATATAGGATTCGACATCGCACTGCGCCCCTGGATAGCGGTTCCAATACCAGGTGCCGCCGAAATCGCCCGCGCGCTCGATAATGCGGAAGTCGGTAATGCCGGCCTCATGAAGGCGCGCCGCCATCAGCATGCCGCCAAAGCCCGCCCCCAAGATTGCGACCTCGATCTCCTCCTGCACCGGCTCGCGCTCAATTCGCTCGATAATGTAGGGGTCGTCGATCATGTGCTTCAGATCGCCGTCAATGTCCTGATACTGGTCGTTGCCATCCGGGCGCAGGCGCCGGTCGCGCTCAAAGTCGTACTTGCGACGCACTTCTTGTGGGTCGAAGCCGAGTTCGTCGGTGCTCGGAATACGCAGCTTTCCGTCTTGGACGAATTTACCGGGCTTGTTCATTGGGGTCCCCTCTCATGAACGGCATTCTGACGCAGTGACATTCACCGCGTACCTATAACGAAAGAGATTGCCGCAGCTTTTCCCATATAGATAATTGCCAATCGTTGGCAATTTGATGACAGTCGTCAAGCAACTTATTGTCGCCTCGCACTGGCCAACCGCGCCGCTCAACAGCGCGAGGTCATTCCACCAGTCTTTTTGTCAGAACGGCAGAACCGTGTAGGGTAATGCTCACGAAGGGAGACGGTACCGATGTCCGCTGATAAAGATCCAAAAATTGCCCGCAACGAGGCTGTTGTGCGGGCCTTCCTCAAGGGTTGGGACGACCGTGACGTGGATGCCTGCATGGTGCAGGTGACCGATGAAATGTGCTACCTCAATCAGCCGCTCGCGGCCATTCGGGGCAAGGAAAATGTGCGCACCATGATCGCCTCGATCTTCGAGCCGGCAAAGCGGGTCGAGTTCGAGCTCATCCACGTCTTCGGTCACGGCAACAAAGTGATCACTGAGCGGCTGGACCAGTGGGATTGGAGCGGCGGCGGCACTTGGGAGCTCAAACTCCCGGTCTGCGGCATGTTCGAGCTCACCGAAGATGGCAAAATATACGAATGGCGTGAGTACTACGATAATGAACACTGGACCAAATACGGCGGTCCGGGGCTGGAACTGTGAAACCCAAACGCAATCATTACGTGACCCAGAGCCACTGAGCAATAGGAGGATCTATGTCCGAAATCGAAAGTGTCAAACACAACGTGCAGCAGGTCCGCCGCTTCATCGACGCCTGGGGCGCCATCGACCCTGATGCTGCAATGGCCTGCCTTTCAGACAACATCGAGTACATCAATCAGCCTCTGCCGCCGGTGCTCGGACAGAAGGACGTGCGCCAAATTGTCGCCGGCATCATGAAGCTCTCGAAAGGGGTGCATTGGGAGCTCCGAAACTGCTTCGGCTACGGCAATACCGTGGTCACCGAACGCCTCGACTGCTGGGACTTCGACGGCAACGGTTGGGGGCTCAAGCTGCCATGTATCGGCATGTTCGACATTGACGACGACGGCAAAATTTGCGGCTGGCGTGATTATTTTGACAATCAGATGTGGTTCGAAAACGGCGGACCGACACTGCACCTCGATTGAACGGATGCTGTCGCATTGCTGTCCTCCTTCTGGACCGCCCCTGCACTAGCGCTGAATATGAAAGCCCCTCTTCAATCGCCATCGTTCGGATTGAAGATCAGTTAAAGTCCTGAGGCTCAAACTTAAACTTAGACTTAGACAAACTTCCGCTTCTGGCTAAGAACGGACTCTCAGAAAGCACTGCGATACGTCTGCTTTCCCCTCGAAAGCGGACATGCAACTCCATGGTCGACTTTGCTTTGTGCTCTGCCCGCTCGTACTCATAGCTGAATCGATAGTACGCGACAGCTAGGCCGCGGGACACCATCCACTCGCCGACGTCCTGAC
>JAPYRI010000130.1 GCA_029941135.1 Alphaproteobacteria bacterium
GCCAACTCCACCGTAACTTTGGAGCAAATCATCGACCTCCTTGGCCTCGGCCAATTACTAGACCGCCGAACTAGATCACTTTCGGGCGGCGAACGACAACGGGTCGCCATCGGACGTGCCCTCCTCGCCAATCCTCTGTTGCTGTTGATGGACGAGCCGCTGGCAAATTTGGACCCTGAACGCCGTGACGAAGTCTTAACATTTGTCGAAGAACTGCATGCCGCAGTTCACATTCCAATCATTTACGTTAGTCACAACATGGAAGAGATCATTCGCTTGGCTGATACTGCCGTGCTCATGGGAGATGGACAGGTCGTCGCGGAAGGACCCGTGGAAGAAGTCTTGAGCCGCCTTGATTTGGGGCCGGTTACCGGCCGTCATAATGCCGGCACTGTCATGGCCGCCGAAGTGGAGTGCCATGACAACGACTACAAACTTACGTGTCTGCGAGTACTGGGCGGCAAATTGTGGGTCGCCCGATTGGCGCTCAACCCAGGTGCCCGGCTCAGAATTCGCGTGCGCGCACGCGACGTAACCTTGGCTGTTGATCCGCCTGGCCGAGTGAGCACGCGCAACATTTTTGCGGGCACGATTGCTGAAATTCAGCTCACTGAGAATGACACTGAGGTCAATGTCCGTCTCGATCTGGCCGATGGAGGCCTCATCTGGGCGCGGATTACACGAGCCGCTCTTGCCGATTTGAAGCTTGCCCCAGGACTTAAAGTATACGCACTCGCAAAATCTGTCGCTTTGGACAGTCGTGCGCTCGGGCACCGGACGGGTGTCTCGCGTTTTCGGGAGGTCTAGGAATTTAATCCCGCTCGTCGAGCCAGGTCATTTGAATGGCTTCGAGTATTTTTTCGTTGGAGTTCTCTGAGTCATCCTCGAAACCATCCAATGCGCACACCCATTTATGCAAATACGTGAATCGAATGCTCAAAATATCGGTATCTGGGTATTTCTCTTCCAGTTCTATGGCTATGTCACGGCTGTCAGTCCAATGTAAGCCCATGGTATCCGTCTTCGGTTTTTACCTAGCTTCCAACCATCATATTACGGGTTGCCGCGGGTAAGGTGATTTCCATGCCCTCCAGCTCATCCGTAATCTCAATTTGACAGCCTAGTCTTGAATTGAGTGTCAAACCAAATGCTAAATCAAGCATGTCTTCTTCCTCTTCGGACGGCTCTGGCAATCGATCGAGATAATCGGAATGAATGATGACGTGACACGTTGAGCATGCGAGTGCACCTTCGCACGCCCCTTCCAGGTCGATGTTATTCTTGTGGGCAAGTTCCAAAATAGTCGTCTCCACCGGGGCCTCTAATTCAGTTCTGGTCGCGCCATCGGCACTGATAAACGTAACTTTGGCCATCGGCCATAACTCCTTGCGATTGTAACCAGCAATCTCGTTTCTGGTGTTACTATTTGGGCAGGGCCCGCCAAAGTGGCATGGTTACGGATTGTCGTCGCTTATACGCGCTTCCAATGCTGTGACATCTGCACCTTTTAGCGCGGTTTCGATACCCCGGTCCATGCGCCGCGCCGCGAAATCCTGGCTAACATCATCCAGTTCGTGTGACGTTTTTTCCACTTCTTCGCGGTCGTCTCCTTCGATAGCTTTGGCAACCGCGTCAAGTGCTGTGTTCAAGGCATAAATTTCACCTTCGTTCAGTAAGTCGCTGTCCGCCACCAAGGCGGCACGCACAGCCCCCGCAACACGCTCGGCCTCGACTTTTGATTCTGTGAGCAGTCGCCAGGTCATGTCCTCTCGTCCATGCGTCATGGCATCGCGTAACATGTTCGTCATTTCATCGTCCGTCAGGCCGTAGCTCGGCTTGACTTCGACCACTTGTTCAATCCCGGTTGTATCTTCCCGTGCACTCACAGTGAGTAACCCATCAGCGTCAACGGTAAAAGTCACTCTTATGCGCGCGGCGCCGGCGACCATGGGCGGAATGCCGCGAAATTCAAAACGGGCAAGCGAACGATTGCTTTCGACCATTTCGCGCTCGCCTTGAACAACATGGACGGCCATGGCGCTTTGCCCGTCTTGGTAGGTGGTGAACTCTTGCGCTTTCGACACCGGGATAGAAGTGTTTCTTTGAATGACTTTCTCGACCATGCTGCCCATGGTCTCAATGCCGAGCGATAGCGGGGTCACGTCGAGCAACAAAATATCACTCCCACGCGTGAGCGCCTCGGCTTGGAGTGCCGCCCCTAAAGCTACCACTTGATCCGGATCAATATTCGCCAAGGGCTCCTTGCCGAATAGTTTTTGAACTTGCCTGCGCACCAAGGGCACCCGGGTAGACCCTCCTACCAGAACCACTCCTTTGATGTCCGCCGGGCTTACTTTCGCGTCATCAAGAACATTAGCGCAAACCTGTATGGTGCGCTCTACCAAATCACCAACCAAATCCTCAAACACTTTCACATTCAATGTATGACGGCTCTGCTGGCCACCCACATCCAGAACCCAATTGCCTTTCTTCTGGCTGGAAAGACTTTCCTTGGCTAATTGGGCGGTTACCAATGCCCGCTTTACGTCACCTATACTGAGAGAGGTTTGGCCTATTTTCTGTGCCCGCTCCGCCAAAAAATGTTCCGCTATGGCATGATCAAAATCATCTCCACCCAGTGTCGCATCCCCCCCGGTCGCGAGCACCTGAAACACACCTTTTTGCATTTTTAAGATCGAAATATCGAACGTACCGCCGCCTAAGTCATAAATTGCATAAAGTCCCTCGGCTGCGTTATCCAAGCCATACGCCAGAGCCGCCGCGGTGGGTTCATTCACCAACCGTAAGACTTGAAGCCCGGCGAGGCGCGCGGCATCCTTGGTTGCCGTCCGGGCGGCATCGTCAAAATAAGCGGGAACGGTAACAACCGCTTGATCCACATTGTGACCCAAGGCCTGCTCCGCGCGCGCCTTTAACGCCGCCAAAATGTGACTTGATATTTCAACCGGGGTTAGGGTTCGATGACCGACCTTGACCCGTACCATGCCGCCATCGTGGATAGGTTCAAGCTCAAAGGGCAGATGACCGGCGAGACTTTTTACATCTTCTGGACCCCGTCCCATCAACCGCTTTACAGACGACACTACGACTTCCGGGTCAGCCGCTAATTTGGCGCGCGCTTCGGTCCCAATCAACATACGGCCATCGCCCAAGTAAGCCACGACCGACGGCAACAATGTTTCACCATCTTCGCCACGCACGACCTCCGGGCGATTTTGGCTTGATATCGCGACCAGGGAATTGGTTGTACCCAGATCAATGCCAACCGCAACCAACTCGTTTTCGTGGGGCCGGGGGGTTTCACCTGGCTCATGAATATCAAGCAATTGCACGTTAATTTTTCCTGTTGCCCGGTAGCGACCCTGCGCTTTGTTGCGCCTGCTCAGACAAGCGCGTCATGTAGCGCAGGCGCAAGGCAACGTTGGCCGCTCGATCAAAATCATTTTCGGCAAATACTACGCCCAGTGCGATTTCGCTGGCGGCAACTTCGGCGTTAATCCGCTCCCTTAATGATGTCATTTGATCGATCGTATTGGCGCCAACGATCAATTCATTTAATTCCATGACTTCCATCAGCAACTCCGGATCGGCGACGGTATCACCATCGCCTCCTGCCACTTCAATCCCTTGCAACCTCAACATATATTCAGCCCTTAGCAATGGATTACGCAGGGTGTTATATGCGTCGTTAATGTTGGCCGCATATTCCATCGATATTGCTTGCTCGCGGGGTGGTTTTTGGGCGAAACGGTCAGGATGATAGGTTCTCTGAAAGCCGAAATATTGGCGCTCCAAATTATCATCACTGAGATCATAATTTCGCGGCAATCCAAGGCGCACGAAATGATCCGATGGCAGTGGCGGTTGAATCACACCGCACAGATGACAAAAGGGTGAGCGTAAATTTACTTCTTCATTGCATGACCAGCACGGCCGTGATCCCGATGCGCCCGTACCTTGCGATCGGCTCGTGTTATCAATTGTTGCCACTGCCTCTTATCCTTTGGCCCTTACCCGATAGGCGTCGTCCCCTGACGCAGAAGGGCCCGCCGCACGGACCCTTCTGTACACCGGCATATCGGTCAATTAAGACAAGTCTACTCTCCCATACCCCGTTTTTGAGGGTATCTCAGACATGAAATGATTCACCGCACCCGCATCGGCCTTTTTCGTTCGGGTTGCTAAATGTAAATCCCGATTGCAATTTATCGACCACGTAGTCCATCTCTGTGCCAATGACAAACATCACTGCTTTAGGATCGATGACTAATACAACACCTTTGTCTTCTACGACTTCATCGAACTCACTTTTTTCGTCCGCATATTCAAGTGTGTAAGACATACCTGAACAGCCAGCGGTACTGACTCCAATACGCACGCCGTAGGTGTCCTTACCGCGGCTATCGATCATCTGCCTGACCCTTTCCGCCGCTGACTCCGTCACGGTCATCAATGCATTCGGCATATCAGTTCCATTCTACTCCGTGGTCCTGTCGACTTTGTTGCGATAGTCAGCAATTGCCGCCTTAATGGCATCTTCGGCCAAAACTGAACAGTGAATTTTCACAGGCGGTAAGGCCAAATGCGCCGCGATCTCAGTGTTTTTTATGGTCTCGGCTTCATCAACCGACTTTCCCTTTACCCATTCTGTCACCAGACTGGACGAGGCAATTGCCGATCCACACCCAAAGGTCTTAAATTTGGCGTCTTCAATGACACCGTCATCATTGACCCTTATTTGAAGTTTCATCACATCACCGCATGCAGGTGCACCGACAAGACCAGTACCCACATTGTCATCCGCTTTATCGAGCGAGCCGACGTTGCGTGGATTGTCGTAGTGATCTAACAATTTATCGCTATAAGACATTGTTTTTTCTCTCTTTTTTTCAAGAATTTAGGGATATTTGTCCTTAAGTACTTTCAGTGTTCACTCCATTCGATCTTTGAGATATCGATACCATCCTGAACCATTTCCCACAGTGGGCTCATTGCACGTAGCTTATTTACATTGTCGACGATGACTTCCTGGGCAAAATCGACCTCGGCTTCGGTTGTAAAACGGCCGATCCCAAATCGTATCGAAGTATGGGCAAGCTCTTCATTTACACCCAGCGCCCGCAAAACATAGGACGGTTCGAGCGACGCCGAGGTACATGCCGATCCTGACGATACCGCTAAGTCTTTCAAACCCATGATCATCGATTCGCCTTCAACGTAGGCAAAACTGAGATTTACATTCCCGGGAAATCGGTGCTTCTCGCCGCCGTTTAAAAAGACGTCTTTCAGGTTTGCATGAATTCCATTCTGAAATCTTTCCGCCAAGTTGCGTATGCGGTTGGTTTCGCCTTCCATTTCCTCCTCGGCCAAGGCACAAGCTTCGCCGATACCCACACACAACGGTGTTGGCAAGGTTCCCGAACGCATGCCTCTCTCTTGCCCACCGCCATTGATTAAGGCTTGAATTCGCACGCGTGGTTTCCGGCGCACGAATAGGGCGCCAATGCCCTTGGGTCCGTAAATTTTATGGCCGGAAATGCTCATCAAATCGATGTTCATTTCATTGACGTCCAGGGGGATCTTACCCACCGCCTGGGCAGCATCAGTATGGAAGAAAACTTTATTCTCGCGGCAAATCGCCCCAATTTCTTTCAGCGGTTGAATAACGCCAATCTCATTGTTGACCGTCATAATCGAAACGATCAGAGTTTTTTCGGTTATTGCTTTCTTC
>JAPYRI010000131.1 GCA_029941135.1 Alphaproteobacteria bacterium
GTCGCCAGATGCTCATTTGCGTAGGCCATGTAGCTCGCCGATGGGAATAAAAAAGCGATTTTCTTTTCCTTGCCAAGGGTCGGCCGAACGACGAACGGCAGGTATTCGGTATCGTTGCCTGCCGTCAATTTTGCCGCGTAGAGGCCACTTTTCATGCGGTCGGACACGGTCAATTCGAAATCCACATCCCAACCGGCGTCATAAATATCTTTGTCGTGGAAGTGGATGGCGCCCCACTGCGCCGGCTTATGGCGCCAGTGGTGTTCACTGCCATCCCATTTGTAACCGGTCATCGCGCGTGCCGGCAGATTGATGGTTTCGCCGTGCAGGCGATTTTCTGACACGTCTGACAATTTCTCAGACGATATATCATGAGAGAAATCCCATGACCCGACCACTTCATGCGCAAAGAAGGTCGGCACTTTGCGGGCCATAATGGCTTCCATCTCGGCGCGATCGAGAGCGCGACGTGACAGCCGAGGACTGTCAATTTTGCCGTTGTAATGGTTATCAAACAGGGCTTTGCCTTTTCGCGTGCCAGCATACTGGGCTGCGAAAACCAGAGGTGTACTTTTGGCTACCGCCATTCCGCCCCTTACTTTGGTTGACGCAACACCACCATCATCGACGGTCTCGTAATTGGTCATGGGTTCTTGATACAAGCGAAGGAATTTGGATTTAGCATCGTAGCTGGCGGCTACGAAGTACCATTCCCGGCCCAATAGTGGTTTGCCGCTCGAGAGGGTGGTTACCGATTTGCCATTACCTACGGTGATTGCAGCACAGCCATCGGCGTCAATCATCAAGGCAAAGCCGCGCTTACTGCG
Organism: Alphaproteobacteria bacterium; assembly: GCA_029941135.1. Classification (GTDB taxonomy): domain Bacteria; phylum Pseudomonadota; class Alphaproteobacteria; order JAPYRI01; family JAPYRI01; genus JAPYRI01. The sequence continues at coordinate 828 of JAPYRI010000131.1, forward strand.
TCCCGACCAGCGGGTGACCACACCTTGCGCGCCATTTTGGGGCGTTGTCGGCCAGATCATCGTTTGGACCGTGAAACTATCCAGATCGTCCAACAGTTTCGACGTGTCGACCCGCCCATATGAACCTGCGTCGATAACCTGTTTATGGCTCGAATACGTCCCACTCGCTGACGTGCGCACGACTTCCTCTTTAAGACCTGGGCCTTCTGGATTTAAGTCGCCGCAAATGATACGGACAATTTGAGCACGGTAGGATTTGTGGCCATCGCAATTGACCATGAACTTGATGTTGTCACCCGCAACGACACTGATTTCGTCGCTATATCCGGTAAGGCTGACCATTAATTTTGCTCCCCTAAATTCCTTGCGTAGGCTGACAGCCTGTTTATTTAAGCGTTGCCCCGGTATGCCTCTTCCAGCGGCGCTTAAACACGTCCCACTCGGCATCATTTAGATTGGTATATTTAATTCCCAGACGTTTCATCGGCTTGCCAATACCGGTTGTTTGACCCAGTTCCCACTCCTTGTAAGGCTTGTTACACAAAACAATGTATTTGCCTTCGATGTCCTCGCCGCGGAACAGGTTCAGCAACCGTTGAAGGTCTTTGCTGTGATGACCGTTCGGATTACCGCGAAACTCTTCGACCAATCTCCGGTCTTCGTCCGTTACTTTATAGACGTTTAGTATTGTCCCCATTGAGTGGGTCCCCCATAGACGGCCAGCAGATAATTCACACAGGAACCATGGATTTCCCAGGCGGGTTAAGTCAAGCTGTTAGAAATCTATAGGGAATTAATTGCTGTGAATTCAGAGCTTATCTTGCACCACTACGATTTTTCAAACTTCTCTGAAAAAATCCGGCTTGTTTTGGGCTTAAAAAACCTGAGCTGGCATTCGGTGGAAATTCCCGCGACCGCTCCCAAACCCGATTATACGCCGCTGACCGGTGGCTACCGGCGGGCGCCGGCCTTGCAAATAGGGGCTGATATCTATTGCGACACGCGGTTGATCGCGGATGTGCTGGAGGAGATGGCCCCTGAACCCAGTTTGTTTCCCGGACCCAATCCCACGCGCACCAAAGCACTGACAAATTCGATGGCAACTTGGGCCGAGGGCCAGATGTTCTGGCCGCTGGCGCTCTATATCACCGGTTTGAACGCCGACAAGTTTCCCGAGCACTTTCATCAGGATCGCGCGCAGTTGCACGGCAAACCGCCGCCCGAGCTTGCACGGGTCAAAGCGTCGTCCCGTAAAAATTTGGCCCAGTTTCGGCCGCAATTTCTTAGTCTCAACGATCTGTTATCCGGAGATCAAGATTATATCCTGGGGGACGAACCGGGTTTAGTGGACATCATTTACTACGAAGCGCCGTGGTTCCTCAAAACCATTGGTGGCGAAAATGAACTGATTACCCGACAACCCAACACCTGCGCCTGGATTGAACGGATGAGCGCGATTGGTCATGGTACTCCGACCGAGATGGAACCCTCGGCGGCTCTAGACCGGGCACTCAACTCGGCTCCTGCCAAATTGACACCTACAGTAAATTTTAAATCACCAGAAGGCGTCGAACCCGGTGATCGCGTAACAGTCTTTCCTTTGGATGAAAATTCGCCGGCAGAAGGGGTGCTTGTTAACTTGGACGATGACCGCATTGTTCTCAGATGCACTGATCAGCGCGTGGGCGAGATTAACGTACATTTTCCCCGGATCGGATATCGGGTGCGCAAGAAGATAGCCTAAGCCAAAACCCGTTCAACAAATTTAACCATGGCTTTCAGTACAATGTCCGGCTGGTCCCGGTGGGGTGCGTGACCGCAGTCAGGGAGCAGCAGAGTTTTGGCCTCACTTCCGGCTTGACGCACGATGGCGCGCAGTTGCTCGACCGTGCCGTATTCGTCGTTCTCACCTTGCACCAAGAGGATTGGCGCGAAGATATCTGGCAAATACATCTCCAAATTCCAATTGCGAAATTTCGGATCTGTCCACGCCCCCTGCCAGCCATAAAAAGCGCAATCAACATTGTCACCGTGGTAACGGGCAAGACGCGCGCGCAAATCTGTCGTCTCGTAAACTGTTTTGATCTTGACGATGCTCGCCACACCCATGTCTTCGGTAAATACATGAGGTGCTTCCAAGACTAACCCGGCGACACGTCCGCGTTGATCAAGGCTTGCGCTCACAACAGCAATCGACGCCCCGTCGCTGTGGCCAACCAAGACCGCGCGTTCTATCCCCAGGGCATCCAGCAGGCGCGGTAACACGTCTCGCCCTTCTTCCTGCATGTAATCCAAGGGGCGCGGCAGCTCAACTGGGTCCGACTTGCCATATCCGGCCCGGCTGTAAACAAAACCGCCGCACCCGGTCGCTGCCACCAGTAGATCGGGGAAATCCTTCCACATGCCGACGCACCCTAGACCCTCGTGCAAAAACACGAGGGTTGAGGCGGTTTTAGGACCAGGGCCGATCCAGCGGGCTTCCCAGGTTTCATCGCCCAGCCGTAAAAAGCCACCTTCTATGGGTGTATTCACTCGGGAGAACCCGCGCGCAGTTTAAAGCGTTGAATTTTGCCCGTGGAAGTACGCGGCAAATCATCAACAAACTCGATCCAGCGCGGATATTTGTACGGCGCCAATTTTTCTTTGACGAACTCCTTCAGAGTTGCCTCTAGTTCGGCTGATCTTTCGACCCCATCCTTCAATATGACAAAAGCTTGGGGTTTGATCAGATCGTTTTCATCCGCATGTCCAACCACCGCAGCTTCAAGAATGTCCGGATGGGACACGAGCGCCCCTTCAACTTCGAAGGGCGACACGTAGATGCCGCCGACCTTGAGCATGTCATCCGACCGCCCCTGATAAACGTAATAGCCGTCGTCGGTTTGCACATATTTGTCCCCGGTACGTGTCCAAGCATCGACAAATGTCGCACGGCTTTTTTCCAGCTGCTTCCAATATTCGATTGGGCACGTAGGCCCCTTTACCCACAACTCACCAATGTCTCCAACTGCAACTGGGGTGTCTTCTTCCCCTCGTAGCTCAAGCTGATACCCTGGAACCGGCTTACCCGTCGTGCCGTAGCGCACATCGACGGGGTGGTTGCTCAGAAATATGTGCAGCATCTCGGTTGAGCCAATCCCGTCCAATATGGGCACACCAACTTGCTCTTCCCATCGCTTAGCAACGGATTCGGGCAGTGCTTCGCCCGCCGACGCACATCGGCACAGGCCGGGAAACCCGCCCTCCGGCAATAACCCGCTCGCCAGCAAGCCCGCGTATAAGGTGGGAACACCATAAAAAATATTGGGGTTGTGTTTAGCAAATTGCTTCAACACCGACTCGGGTGTCGGCCGCTCGGCCATCAGCACTGCCGTCGCACCCACGTGAAACGGAAAACTCAGCGCGTTACCCAAACCATAGGCGAAGAACAGCTTGGCCGCCGAAAAAACAACGTCGTCTTCCTTGATGCCGAGCACGCCAATACCGTAAAGCTCAGCAGTGTGGACAAGATCCTTTTGTGCATGGACGGCGGCTTTCGGCTGGCCTGTTGATCCCGAGGTGTAGAGCCAAAAGCCGGGTGTATTCGGGTCGGCGAGAACCGCATCCGCTTTAGCAACCGCGGCCGACATGAGTTCCGCGAGCGAAAAAACACCTTCGAACTCGCCTCCATCGACAATAATCGACCGCAGGGCCGGCTGATCCTTCAACGCAGGCTCGACGGTCTTCCAAAACATCTCTGATATAACAATCGCCGCGGCGCCACTGTCGCGCACCATGAAGTCGTAGTCCTTGGTTGTGAGCATGGTATTCAGTGGAACGGGCAAAGCCCCCATTCGGATCGCACCAAAAAATACCGCGGCAAAGGAAACCGTGTCCGCCATGACCATCAGAACGCGGTCGCCTGTCTCGACGCCAAGCGTGGTTAGGGCATTGCAGACCCGTTGAACTTGTTCGGCCATCTGCGCGTATGTGTGCTCACCTTGATCGTCCCGAATGGCGACCTTGCCGCCACGCCCTTCATCAAGATGCCGGTCAATGAAATCCAACGAGGCATTGTAATCCGCCGGCACCGTCAACTGGGCTGGTGTTTGGCTGCGATCAATAATTGTGGTGTTAGTCATAGGGTGTGTGATTTTTCGTTATTAGATTCTCAGCGTGACAGCATCGGTTTTATTGGCCATGTTATCAATCGGTATCCCGAACCCGGCCGCGATAGGATTTATCGCTCGTTCGTTTCTTTTTTGCGGCCAGCCGCCGTTGTTTCGACGCGCGCGAAGGTTTTGTCGGGCGGCGACGTTTGGGGACGACAGCGGCTTGCCGGATCAGATCAATCAGTCGCTCGCGCGCATCACGGCGATTTTGCAATTGACTGCGAAAGCGACTGGCGGTGAGCACAATTACACCGTCTGAGGTCATTCGGGTTCCTGCCAGTCGTTCGAGACGGTGATAAACCGCCTTGGGTAATCCAGCGCACGACTTCGCGTCAAACCGCAACTGAACCGCGGTTTCAACTTTGTTCACATTCTGACCGCCAGGACCTTGAGCGCGGATAAAGCGCTCCTCAATCTGGTATTCGGACAGGTGTATTTTATCTGTGACGATAATCATACGGGCAGTTTTACCTCATTCTTGATGCCAAAACCTTGACAAATGAGTTTGTCCGTGACGAACTTGCCTCCTGGTTCAACAACAGAAAGGAGGTGATCGAATGTCTAAACCCTTGGTGAAGCTGTTTGCCGCTTTAGCGGTGTCGGGT
>JAPYRI010000132.1 GCA_029941135.1 Alphaproteobacteria bacterium
GGAGTGTCTTAGCAATCGTTGCTCACTAAACGGCTCATTTGCGAACAAAATCTAAATCGTCGGCGGTGCGACGACGGCACGGCTATTGGAAGTTAAAATGCGCAAGGGAGTTGGCGTAGTAGTCGATTAAGGTCCGGCGGGCGCCAACAATTTGGAAAACATCTTCGTTTTCGCTCACAATGCCCCGCAAACGTAACATCTCGAGCGCATTCTCGATGGTTTTCTGGCGCGGTTTTTCAGATGGTTTCATGGCTGCGCCATTGGCAATGAAGGTATCGACCAGATCGTATATTCGGACCACAATTTCTAATGATTTTAGCCCGCCTACCCCCGCATCCAACAACGCATGGCATACTAAGGGCACCGGCAAAGGCGGATAAATGTGCAAGGCAAGAAATGTTGACGAACTATTGGGGAGCTCCTCACAACCAAGATATGTTTTGGAAAGTAGACCTATCACCGAAAGTTACGATAGGTATATGGCGTCAAAATATAGTGCTTCGGAAATTGTTGATAAATACTCTTCGACGGGAATAAGAATAAGAATAAGAATAAGAATAAGAACTAGGAGATCGTCGTTGAGTCGCCTTCGGTGCCCTGAAGTAGATATTGACGACCTAATTGATCACAACTAATCCACTAAACTCCCAGTTTCTGTAATATTTACTGATTTGTAGGACGGTTTGTCTTAAAACCACTCATAGTCCGTGTTTGGGGCCGTTTTGAGGCGGTGCGCATCCGTGTGCCGCCCTTGAAGTTAGTGCGACGTTTTATCATGGGGACGGAGGCGAGAGATGCGAACTGCCGGCTTCGACCCAGCGGCACAGGGCGATACTGAGGCCCACTTTCAGACCTTGAAGTCGATGCTGCCGTACGTTTGGCCGAAAGACCGGCCGAGCCTGCGGCTGCGCGTTGTCATCGCGCTGGGTCTTTTGGCAGTTGCCAAGGCAGTCACAGTCTACACGCCTTTCCTCCTAAAGGGCGCGGTCGATACGTTGACCACCACCGAAATTGCGATTGTGGTGCCAGTCGGCTTTATCGCCGCCTATGGCCTCGCGCGGGTGCTGTCGCAGGCGTTTGCCGAACTGCGAGATTGGATATTTGCCAAGGTTGGCCAGCACGCGATCCGCTCCATCGCACTCAGCACTTTCCGGCATATGCACGGTCTTTCGTTGCGCTTTCATTTGGAGCGGCGCATGGGTGGCCTGTCGCGGGTGATCGAGCGCGGCACTAAGGGCATTGATTTTCTGCTGCGCTTTACCTTGTTCAACATCATTCCAACCATTCTTGAGATCGCTCTTGTTGGCGGCATCATGCTGTACAACTACGGCATTGGCCTCGCTGTGGTCACCATCGGCACGGTCGTTGGCTATATCTCTTTTACCTTCATGATCACTGAATGGCGATTGAAGTACCGCCGCGAGATGAACAGTCAGGATACGCAAGCAAATACCAAGGCAATCGACAGCCTGCTCAATTTTGAAACCGTCAAGTATTTCGGCAATGAGGCCCATGAAGCCAGGCGCTATGACGTTGCGCTTGAGCGCTATGAAAGCGCGGCGGTCAAAAGCCAGGCGTCGCTCACTTTGCTCAATGTCGGTCAAGGCGTGGCAATGGCGTTTGGACTGATCGCCGCTTTGATCCTATCTGCGCAAGGGGTTGTCGATGGCTCTATGACCCTTGGTGATTTTGTTTTGATCCACACGTTATTGCTTCAATTGTTCATGCCGCTCAATTTCCTTGGTTTTGTCTACCGAGAGATCAAGCAGTCGCTGGTGGACATGGAAAAGATGTTCGAGCTGTTGCGGGTCGACACCGAAATTGAAGACGACGCTGACGCCAAGCCCCTAAAAGTCTCCCACAGTCGCGTAACCTTCGAGAACGTCGAGTTCAGCTACGAAACCCGGCGCGGCATCCTGCATGACGTGTCGTTTGAGGTGCTACCCAGTCAAACCATTGCTATCGTCGGACCCAGCGGCGCGGGCAAGTCCACCATCTCGCGGCTGCTGTACCGCTTTTACGACATTCAAGCGGGCCGCATCCTGATTGACGGCCAAGACATTCGCCATGTGACCCAGGCCAGTTTGCGCAGTGCCATCGGCATCGTGCCGCAAGACACAGTGCTGTTCAACGACACCATCCGCTACAACATTCGCTATGGCCGGCCGGAAGCATCCGATGCTGAAGTCGAAGAGGCGGCGCGCTTGGCTCGTATTAGCGATTTCATTGAAAGCCTGCCGGATGGCTACGACAGCATGGTCGGCGAGCGCGGTCTCAAACTGTCAGGTGGTGAGAAGCAGAGAGTGGCGATCGCCCGCACGATCTTGAAAGACCCACCCATATTGCTGCTCGATGAGGCGACTTCGGCGCTGGACACCCACACTGAAAAAGAGATACTCGCGTCCCTTGATGAAGTGGCGGCCAACCGCACTACTTTGATTATTGCGCACCGCTTATCGACCATCGTCGATGCCGGCGAGATATTGGTCTTGGAGCAGGGCCGGGTTGTGGAACGCGGGCGGCATGGCGAATTGCTGGATCGAAATGGTCAATACGCGGCCATGTGGCACAAGCAGCAAGAGGCAGCGGAAGCCCGCGCCCGCTTGGATCGGGCTGTGGAGGAGGGCAGCCTCACCCCCTTGGATTTGGATGTCGGCGAGTAACTGCCGCGTGGGTAAGGAGAAATTATGGACACCATTCGTACAGTTTTGGTTCCCATTCACGGAGAAGGCTGGCGCTTTATTGCGTTTTTTGCCGTGGCAACAATGTTGTTGTTTCTGGTGTGGACGCCGCTCGGCTGGATTGGTGTTGTGCTGACAACCTGGTGCGCATATTTCTTCCGCAACCCAGATCGGGTCACACCCCAGCGCGATGGACTGGTGGTCAGTCCCGCCGATGGGATCGTCCAAATGATTACTGACGCCGTGCCGCCGCCCGAGCTCGACATGAGCGACGCGCCGATGACCCGGATCAGCGTGTTCATGAACGTGTTTAACGTGCATGTAAATCGCATTCCGGCCAACGGCGTCATTACTGCTTTGGCCTATCATCCGGGAAAATTCTTGAACGCTACTTTAGATAAAGCTAGTGAGGATAACGAACGCCAGGCCGTGCGTATGACCACCGATCAGGGTAAGGATATCGCGTTTGTGCAAATCGCCGGACTGGTAGCGCGGCGCATCATGTGCGACTTAAGCACCGACCAGCAAGTGAGCGTGGGCACCCGTTTTGGCCTTATTCGCTTTGGTAGCCGGGTCGATGTATACTTGGATGACAGCATGACGCCCATGGTTGTCGTAGGTCAAACTGCGGTTGCCGGGGAGACTGTTATTGCGGACGACAAAGCGGATGAACCTGCCCGCGAAGGCCAATTGAATTAAACATTCTTAATGAAGCCTATTGCAGTAAGCCGTCGCCGGTAATGATAAAGGATGGCGACAGCACGGGACAAAACCATGAATAAATCGCGCCAACGTCGATACCGCGGGCTGCCCGTTCGCAGTCTGGCGCCAAATATTTTAACGGTGCTGTCCATTTGCGCGGGTTTGACTTCAATTCGTTTTTCCCTGGATGGCCGCTGGGAAGCCGCCGTGGCGGCGATTGTTCTGGCTGCTATTCTGGACAGTTTGGATGGGCGTCTCGCGCGCCTCCTTAAAGGGGCCACCAAATTTGGCGCCGAACTAGATTCACTTGCCGATTTCATGAGTTTCGGCGTGGCCACTACAATCGCACTTTATTTGTGGCAGCTAAAAGACGTGCAGCCCGGCGGTTGGATCATTGCGCTCACATTCTGTGTTTGCTGCGCGCTTCGCCTTGCGCGCTTTAACACGGCGCTTGAGGAACCCGATCGGCCGGCTTGGACGGCAGATTATTTTACCGGCATCCCGACACCGGCGGCGTCGGGGCTTGCCTTACTACCGCTCATTCTCAGTTTCGGCGTGGGCATGGAAGTTCTGCTGTCCGAATATGTGGTTGCGGCCAACACGGCGCTGATTGCATTTTTGATGATCAGCCGGGTACCTACCTATTCGTTCAAACGTCTGAGGGTGAGACGCGAGTATGTGCTTCCCACCCTGATTGCCGTCGCGCTCACCGCAGCGGTATTGGTCAACCATCCTTGGGCGGTAGTAGCCGTTTTTTGGACACTTTATGTTGGCAGCATTCCCCACGCGATATTCACCCACTGGCGCCACGTTGCCCGAGCGGCAGAAGACCTCGGCGATATCGATGAAGACGCAGTCACTGCCGATGCCGATGAGTCCAATGATCAAGAATTAATCTGAACCCCTTGCTTTCATTCTGCTGGAGCAGCCTCAGTTAGGCGTCGTTTTTCCCGCCAGGTGACGAACTGTGCTGGTGCGGCCAGTAAACACGGGGTCACAACCAAGGTTAAAATCGTAGCAAATGCAAGCCCGAAGGCGACCGAGTTTGCCAGCGGCGCCCAAAACTGCGACGACGAAGTACCCAATTTAATATCACGGGCAATGAAGTCGATATTGACCTGAAACACCATGGGCAGCAGTCCAAAAATGGTTGTGATCGTGGTCAGAAAAACCGGGCGCAGACGTTGAGCGCCTGTGCGCACGACGGCTTCAAGAGTTTCCATGCCGGCGCGCCGCAATCGGGCATAGGTATCGATCAGCACAATGTTGTTGTTGACCACAATGCCAGCCAGGGCGATGACGCCGATCCCGTTCATGATAATGCCGAACGGTTTGCCGGTGACGATTAGGCCGAGGACAACCCCAACCGTGGACATCGCTACGGCGGTCAAGATCAAGAAGGCGTGGTAAAAACTGTTGAACTGGGTAATCAGAATGACCGCCATAATGAATATGGCGACGGCGAACGCCTTTTTGAGAAACACGCTCGCCTTGGCTTCCTCTTCATCTTCGCCCTTAAACACGATCAAAGTGCGCGGATCGAGTTCTGCTGTTTCCATCCAGTCCCGGATTTCAGCAACTTTTTCACTGGGGAGGATTCCTTCGGCAGTGTTTGCTTGCACTTTGATCACACGCGCGCCATCCGCCCGATTGAGACGGCCGACTTTGGGGCGGGCTTTGCGCTCAACAAAATTGCTAATCGGTATGAGGCCTCGACTGGTTTGCACGCGCAATTGGTCCAACTCGTCCATATTGCGGTCGCCCAAAGGATATCGAACCCGAATATCCACTTCGTCCTTCGCGTCGTTGGGCCGGTATTCGCCAACTTTGACCCCGTTGGTCACCAGTTTGACCACGTTGCCGACAGCGGTAACGTCAGCGGCGAACTTGCCAGCCTGGGCCCGATCAACCTCTAACATCCATTCAATACCTGGCAGCGGCAATGTGTCTTCGATGTCGTGGACACCTGCCATGGATTCGAGTTTTGCGCGGAATTTTAATGCCGTCGGGCGCAAGACCTCCGGCGTGTGGGACAGAATTGCGATTTGAATGTTTTTACCGGTGCTGGGGCCCATTCGGTCGACAAATAGTTCAACTTGAATACCCGCAATGTGGGCAGTGCGAGCCCGTATTTCGTCCATGATCTCCGACACCGGCGGCCGCTCGCCGCTTTCGTAGAGCTCAAGATTGAT
>JAPYRI010000133.1 GCA_029941135.1 Alphaproteobacteria bacterium
GTGCTGCGTATCACGGTGCCTTCGTGGCGGCGGGACATCGACGGTGAGGCTGATTTGGTCGAAGAAATTGTGCGCATTTATGGTTACGACCAGATCCCTTCCGTGGCTCTCGACCGAAACACAGCGGTCGCGCGACCGGCCCGTAGTCTCGCCCAGCGGCGGGTTGCGAACGCTCGACGGGCGCTGGCGGCGCGCGGTATGAGTGAGGCGGTTACATGGTCGTTTTTACCACGCGCGCAGGCGGAACTATTCGGCGGCGGCAGTTCCGAATTGATCTTAGTCAACCCGATCAGCAGCGATTTGGATGCCATGCGCCCAAGTGTGTTGCCTAACCTCATATCGGCTGTGGGACGCAATGTGGATCGCGGCATGGCGAACATAGCCTTGTTTGAAGTCGGTCCCCAGTATTCGGACGACACACAATCGGGGCAAGCGACGGTTGCCGCAGGCGTACGCCGTGGGGATTATACCGTACGAAACTGGGCCGGCAGCGCACGTGCCGTAGATGCTTTCGATGTCAAAGCGGATGCCCTGGCGGTGCTGGCCGAATGTGGGGCGCCGATAAGTAGCCTTCAGGTCACCACGTCTGCGCCTGACTGGTATCATCCTGGCAGGTCGGGGGTTTTGGCATTGGGTCCGAAGAATGTACTCGCTGCGTTTGGCGAGCTTCATCCCCGGGTGTTGCGGGCGCTTGATGTCGATGGACCACTGGTAGGTTTTGAAGTGAATTTGGATAGTATTCCGGCCGCCAAACTTAAATCTTCGCGCAACCGCCCGCCCTACGATGTTTCCGATCTGCCGGCGGTGGAACGTGACTTTGCGTTTGTCGTCGATGACGCCATCGCGGCGGCGGCAATTGTAAGGGCGGTGCACGGCGGCGACAAAAAGCTCATTTCCGGTGTCGAGGTTTTTGACCTCTACGCGGGCAAGGGAATACCTGAAGGTCAGAAGTCGATTGCCATACTCGTGCGTTTGCAACCGACCGAAAAAACTTTAACCGACAATGAGATCGACGACGTGAGCCAGAAGATTATTGCCGCGGTTAACAAAGCGACCGGAGCCACCTTGCGCGGATGACAGACCTTTCTCACATTCGTAACTTTTCTATCATTGCCCACATTGATCACGGCAAGTCGACATTGGCTGATCGTCTCATCCACACCTGCGGTGGGCTGACGTCGCGTGAGATGAAAGCGCAAGTGCTCGACAGCATGGAACTTGAACGTGAACGCGGCATTACCATCAAAGCGCAAACCGTGCGTCTCAACTACCGGGCAAAAAACGGCGGAACCTACATTCTTAATCTGATGGACACGCCTGGACACGTGGATTTCGCCTATGAAGTAAACCGCTCGTTAGCCGCATGTGAGGGCTCACTGCTGGTGGTGGACGCGAGCCAAGGTGTTGAGGCGCAAACCCTGGCAAATGTCTATCAAGCCATTGAAAATAATCACGAAATTGTTCCGATACTGAACAAGATTGATTTACCAGCGGCCGAGCCCGACCAGGTGCGCGCGCAGATTGAAGACGTCGTTGGGATCGATGCGACCGACGCCATTGAAGCATCGGCGAAATCCGGCTTCGGCATTGACGACGTATTGGAAGCGATAGTCCACCGCTTGCCGCCACCGGCGACAGGAGATGTTAACGCGCCGCTGCGGGCGCTTTTGGTCGACAGTTGGTATGACGTCTATCTCGGCGTCATAATTCTGGTGCGGGTTGTCGACGGCACTCTCAAGCAAGGCATGCCGGTTCGAATGATGGCGGCGGGTACCAGCCATAAAGTGGACACAGTTGGTGTCTTTACACCCAAAACGGAGCCGGTTGATGAACTGGGGCCGGGCGAGATCGGTTTTATTACAGCCTCGATCAAGGAAGTGGCAGACACCAATGTCGGTGACACAATCACTGATGACAAGAACCAAACGACCGAACCTCTGGTCGGATTTAAACCCTCTCAGCCGGTGGTGTTTTGCGGTTTGTTTCCGGTCGACGCGGCAGATTTCGAAACCCTACGCGACAGTTTGGGCAAACTCAGGTTGAACGATGCGAGTTTCGAGTTCGAGATGGAGTCGTCCACAGCATTGGGCCTTGGCTATCGTTGTGGCTTTCTCGGATTGCTGCACTTGGAAATCATTCAGCAGCGGTTGGAACGCGAGTTTGATCTGGATTTAATCACTACTGCGCCGAGCGTCATTTACCGCATGCACATGAATGACAAAGAAGTCATTGAACTGCACAATCCAGTCGACATGCCCGATCTGGTGCACATAGATTTTATGGAAGAGCCGTGGATTAAGACGACGATCCTGGTGCCCGACGAACATTTGGGAGGGGTTTTGCAACTGTGCCAAGACCGCCGCGGGATTCAGCTCGATCTCACTTACGCGGGCAACCGTGCCATGCTGATTTATCGACTGCCTTTGAACGAAGTCATTTTTGATTTTTACGACCGCCTGAAATCCATCAGCCGTGGATACGCGAGTTTCGACTATCAAATGGATGGCTATGAAGAGGGCAATTTGGTGCGCACGAACATTTTGGTCAACAGTGAACCCGTAGACGCGCTGGCGCTGATCGTGCATCGGGATCGAGCAGAAAGCCGCGGCCGGGCATTGTGCGAACGTTTGAAGGATTTAATCCCGCGCCAGATGTTCCAGATTGCCATTCAAGCCGCAATCGGTGGCAAAGTGATCGCCCGTGAAACCGTGAAGGCGCTACGTAAGGACGTGACCGCCAAATGTTATGGTGGCGATGTGTCCCGCAAACGCAAATTGCTGGACAAACAAAAAAAGGGGAAGAAGCGCATGCGCAGCGTGGGCAAAGTGGAAATTCCTCAAGAAGCCTTTATCGCCGCGTTGAAAGTGGCCGACGAAAAGTAAGATTTTAGAACCAAATCCTGCGGGGCTGCAGGGGCCGGGTGAGAAAGGCAAGAATCAGTCCCGGCACCATAAATATCGTCCACGCGGGCGCGAATAATAGGGGCGCGAATGCCATGTCCCATAATCCCGGATCCAGACAGCGTTGAATCCCCGCCTGCAAACCGTTTAGGCTTCCGGCATCAACCAAATACCAAAACTCGCCCAGGGCGAGGCGTGTGTGTGCGCCCCGCTCCAGGGCCCGCACCAGTTCCGCGCCGAGCAACATGATGCCCAGAATAGACAGCGCTCGCCCGGTCAAACTGCCGGTTAACCGCCATTTAGGATGCTGCGTCACTGGCCCTCTCCTCGCAAACACAAAAAATCGAGTTGCGATAGTTTAGTCGTTGTCCCTGCACAAATGAACGGAATACCTTTCGTCGGTTGCGCAGCCTTGCGTCCGCCCGCGCCTTGGGTATAGTGCGGCCTTGCTGGAGGGGTGGCCGAGTGGCTGAAGGCGCACGCTTGGAAAGCGTGTGGGCGTTAACGCGTCTCGTGGGTTCGAATCCCACTCCCTCCGCCAACGAGTCTCCCGCATTTAGGTCTCTCCCAGTGACACTCCGGAAAGTCTCAATAATTCAGGGGTTTAGCCCCTATTCAAGCGGTGTATCGCGACCCGGGAGCGAGGCCATGTCGGCACCCATAACGTGACAATGTCAGGCCGAGAGACACGGCCAAGCGAGCCACGTTCAAACAGTTTCGAAGCGTTGCGTTCGATGCGTGGGAAAGTGTAAGCGTGGCCGCACGAAAACCGACGGACAGGGGAAGATCAACGATGCCGTATGAGCCGTTGCCGCTGCCTCAATTTACTGACTCCCGCTCAGCCACGACTACCGCTAGACTGCCCATCGCCGGTTTCGGCTAAGTTGAGGGTATCGCCGCGAATTCCTCCCCTACGTGCTACCCGGTAGTTTAATCGGTAATCTGCATTGTCACGTTAACAGAAAGAGGCTCTAAGAACTCTTGGCCCTCAGTTTTCTATCAGGAGAAACGACATGTCCGCGAGACCTCAGGAAACAACCGGCACGGGCGCAGTCGCCGCCCCCTACGATTACGAAGTCATCGTCATCGGCGCGGGCGTATCCGGCATCTACCAAATCAAGCGGCTGACCGACCAAGGCGTGAACGCCACCGTACTCGACGGGAACGATGGCGTCGGCGGTACCTGGTACAACAACCGGTACCCGGGCGCTCGGTTCGACTCCGAGAGCTACACTTACGGCTACTCGTTCTCATCCGAAATTCTCGGTGAATGGCATTGGAAGGAACGTTTTTCGCCTCAGCCGGAGACGCTTCGTTATCTGAATTATGTCGTCGACAAGTTGAACCTTCGCCAGTACATGCAATTCGGCTGCCGGGTCGAAGAAATGGTGTTTGATGAAGATACGGATACCTGGCGCTTGTCGTTGAGTGACGGCCGCATGATTAGTTCGCGTATCGTCATAAACTGTGTGGGGCTAATGTCCACGCCAACCCTGCCGAACATCGAAGGTCGGGACGACTTCGAGGGAATTTCATTTCATCCCCAATACTGGCCGCATGATCTGACCGATTTGGGCGGCAAGCGCGTCGCGATCATTGGTACAGGCGCAACCGCCATTCAAATCATCCCCGAGGTGGCCAAGCAGGCCGCCCAGCTCACGGTCTTCCAACGCCGCCCGAACTGGGCTGCGCCGCTGAACAACGGACCGATCGACACCACGGAAATGAACGACATACGCGCCCGATACGGCGAGATTTTCGCCGCCTGCGCGCGCTCGCCCTTCGGGTTTGAGCACATATCGGATCCGCGAAGCTTCTACGACGTGCCGAAAGAAGCACGTAAAGCGTTGTACGATCGACTGTACGACGAACCGGGCTTCGGGATCTGGTTAGCGAACTTCCCCGAGATCTTTGTTGACGAAGAAGCGAACAAGGAAATTTCCGACTACATCGCCAATCGGATCCGCCAGCGAGTAAACGATCCGAAAGTTGCCGAGTTACTCATTCCGAAAGATCACGGGTTCGGTGTGCAGCGTCTGCCGCTGGAGACGAATTATTTTGAAGCGTACAATCGGGACAATGTCGAACTTGTCGACAGCAAGGCAACGCCCATCGACCGGATCACTGAAACCGGTCTCCGCACGACGGATCGGGAATTCGAATTCGATGTCATCGTCTATGCCACCGGTTTTGATGCCTTCACCGGGGCCTACGACAGGATCGATATCAGGGGCCTCGGGGGCCAGAAACTGCGCGAAAAGTGGGCGGGTGGGCCGGTCACATATCTCGGTATGCTCATCAGTGGTTTCCCGAACATGGCCATGCTCGGGGGGCCGCAGACCGCCGCCGCGAATTTTCCGCGCGGTTCAGAGACAGCGGTCAATTGGCTCATGCCGCTGCTGCAGCAGATGTGGGACAGCGGCCACACCCGCTTCGACCCGAAGAAAGATGCGGAACAAGGCTGGTTAGAAGAAGTGAAACAAGGCTACGAAGGGCTGCTCATGGCGAAGGCGCAAAGCTGGATTACCGGCTACAACTCCAATGTCGAAGGACATGAGTACGGC
>JAPYRI010000134.1 GCA_029941135.1 Alphaproteobacteria bacterium
AACGACGTAACTTTGGTTTGCCAACTTCTATACTCGTCTAATGGCGGCCCTTAACTGAGGAATATTATGCCCAGTAGCGACAACAACGGCGGCGACCGCGGACCTTGGGGGAGTGGCCCCTCTGGTCGTGGACCCCAACCCCCAGATCTGGACGAATTGCTGAAACGCGGCCAAGAGCAGATGAAGCGCTATCTGCCCGGCGGCAGCTGGGCCGGGCGGGGCATACTGCTCGCCGTGCTGGCTGTGGCGGCGATATGGGCGACCAGCGGCTTTTACCGGGTCGAGCCCGATGAACAGGGAGTGGTTCTGCGATTTGGCGCGTGGACGGCGACAACCCAACCCGGTCTAAACTATCATCTGCCGGCACCGATTGAATCCGTCCTTACCCCTAAAGTCACGCGGGTAAACAGGGTCGAGATTGGTTTCCGTGCTTCCACCGGGCGGGGCGGTGCTTTGCGCGATGTTCCCGAAGAAAGTCTCATGTTGACCGGTGATGAAAACATCGTCGATATCGACTTTGCCGTGTTTTGGATTATCAAGGACGCAGGCGAATATTTATTCAACATTCAGCGGCCTGAAAACACCGTGAAGGCGGTGGCGGAATCGGCCATGCGCGAAGTTATCGGCCGCACACCCATTCAGTCGGCATTGACCGAGGGACGGCAGCCGATCGAAATGGCGACGCAAGAACTTATTCAAAACACACTCGATGACTATGATGCGGGCATTCAGATCACCCAGGTCAAGATGCAGAAGGTGGATCCGCCGGGGGCGGTGATCGACTCTTTCCGCGATGTTCAGGCGGCGCGTGCGGACTTGGAGCGTCAACGCAATGAAGCCGAAGCCTACAGCAATGACATTATCCCCAGGGCGCGGGGTGAAGCGGAGCAATTGATTCAGGAGGCCGAGGCCTACAGGCAAGAAGTGGTCGCTCGCGCCGAAGGTGAAGCATCGCGATTTTCGGCGGTTTATGCCGAATATTCAGTCGCGAAAGAAGTCACCAAGCAACGAATTTATTTGGAAACCTTGGAAAAGATATTCGGTGGCATGAATAAAGTGATTGTTGACAACAAAGGCGGAACCGGCGTGGTTCCCTATCTCCCCTTGCCCGAAATACAAAAACGGGTGAAGGAGGGGCGCAATGAGTAAGAGTCTCACAGCCCTCGCCATCGCCGCCGTTATAATCGGTATCGTCGGTTTCAGCTCCCTCTATACCGTTCACCAGGTCCAGCAGGTGTTGTTACTTCAGTTTGGCGAACCGGTCGGCGTTGTGCGCGAACCCGGATTGAAGTTTAAAATCCCCTTTGTTCAAAACGTAAAGTATATCGACAAACGCATATTGGATTTGGATGCGCCACCCGAAGAGGTAATTGCGTCCGATCAGAAGCGTTTGGTGGTCGATGCCTTCGCCCGTTTCAAGATCACCGATCCTTTGAAATTTTATCAGACTGTCGGCAATGAAGCGGTGGCGCGCTCGCGCATGGGCTCACTGATCAACTCAAACCTTCGTCAAGTTTTGGGCAGCGAAGCCTTCTCGACCGTCCTCAGCGGCAAGCGTGACGCCCTAATGAAACGGATCAGAGATTTGGTCAACGAGGAAGCCAAGGACTTCGGCATTTTCATTGTTGACGTCAAAATAAAACGCGCTGATTTACCCCAGGCCAACAGCCAAGCGATCTATCGGCGTATGCAAACCGAACGTCTGCGCGAGGCGGCTGAATTCCGCGCGCAAGGCGCCGAAACCGCCCAGCGCATTCGCTCGCGGGCGGATCGCGAAAAAACCGTTCTGATCGCCGAAGCTCAAAAGCAGTCGGAAATTTTGCGGGGTGAAGGGGATGGCAAGGCCGTCAAGATTTTTGCCGACGCCTTTGGTAAGGACAAAGACTTTTTCGCCTTTTACCGTTCCATGCAGGCCTATGGAAAGGCGCTCGGTACTGATGACACGACCATGGTATTGTCGCCAGACAGCGAATTTTTCCGCTTCTTCGGTAGTATCGGAGGCAAGACTGGAAAATAACCCCCGGAACTTGACCGGGCTGCACCCTCACCTTGACCGCGTATTAATCCTGGTATGACCGACTTTTTAACCGCTGCCGCACTGGTGTTGGTGTTGGAGGGTGCGGCATACGCGATTATACCGGGGCCGATCAAGCGCATGATGGCGGCGGCGATAGGTCAATCCGATACGTCGTTGCGGTCGGCGGGGCTGGTTGCAGCCGGCATTGGCGTCGCGCTGGTTTGGTTGATCAGAGGCTAGCCTGGGTGCCCCCACGAAATTGCCCAGTTGTGACCACAATTTGTCCATAATTGGCGGTGATGGTCAGGGCGCTTCGGGATGGCACAGTGTCGCGTGTACCTTTGTCCCCAAATCTGGAACGCCGGCCAGCGTCGTCCCGGAGCCCAGCATAAAAAGCGGTCCTCCGGACTTGTAACCAAGGAGAAATCTGTTGAGCTCACATCAACAAACGAAACAAATTTACGGGTCCATTCCGGGCGCGGGAAATAACTCCGGCCCCATAAGCCTGTCCCGTTATCTTTCAGGATTAGCCGGGGCTGTGATCATTTTCATGTCAGTGACAGCCTGGGCACGTGGCGCGCCAGACAGTTTTGCCGATCTGTCCGAAGAGTTATCGCCCTCGGTGGTCAACATTTCAACCACCACCAAAGTGAAAGCGCGCAATCGTGGCCAGTTCCCACAGTTTCCGCCGGGATCGCCGTTCGAAGAATATTTCAAAGATTATTTCGATCGTCTGCAGCGGCAAGAAAGCCGCCCTGTGACCTCACTTGGATCCGGTTTTGTCATCGATCCCAAGGGCTATGTGGTGACGAACAATCACGTCATTGCAGATGCGGACGAGATCTCGATCAAGTTCAGTAATGGTGACACTCTGGATGCGGAAATCATTGGGCGGGATGCCAAAACCGATTTGGCACTCTTGAAGGTGGATCCTAAAAATCCTTTGCCGGCGGTCTCATTTGGAGACTCGGATAAGTCTCGCGTCGGCGACTGGGTCATCGCCATTGGCAATCCCTTTGGGCTTGGCGGTACCGTGACCGCCGGCATTATTTCTGCCCGCAACCGCAACATCAACGCGGGTCCTTATGACGACTTTATTCAGACCGATGCGCCGATCAATCGGGGCAATTCAGGCGGACCATTATTCAATATGGATGGTCAAGTGGTTGGGGTCAACTCAGCGATCTATTCACCGACCGGCGGCAGCGTCGGCATTGGTTTTGCCATCCCCTCCGCGCTCGCGAAACAAGTTATTTCCCAATTGCGCGAATTTGGCAAAACCCGGCGTGGATGGCTTGGTGTTCGCATTCAGACAGTGACCGAAGAAATAGCCGAAAGCCTCGACCTTAAAAAGACAATGGGCGCTTTGGTTGCAGGCTTGTCACCCGGCGGACCGGCTGAAAAAGCGGGCATCGAGCAAGGCGACGTGATCATCGAGTTTGCCGGGAAAGACGTGCCCGACATGCGTTCGCTGCCCCGACTGGTTGCCGACACCCCGATCGATAAAGAAGTCGAAGTCGTGGTCTGGCGCGGAGGCAAAAAAGTAACCGTGGGCGTGATGATCGCGCGCCTGGACGAAGGAGAGGAAATAGCCTCGGCCTCGGGCGGATCAGATGGCGACAAAGGCGACGCGGAAGGCTCCAAAGTTGCGGGTCTCACCCTAAAAACATTGTCCCCCGGTTTGCGCGAGCGTTTCGATGTTGAGGACAAAGTAAAAGGCGTGATGGTGGTTGATGTTGACCACGGTAGTGACGCCGCGCGCAAGGGTGTACGTGCGGGTGATCTGGTTCTCACCGTGGGCACGTTGAGCGTTGAGACCGCAGAGGAGTTTCTGAAAGTGGTTGAAGAAGCGAGTGAAAACAAAAAGAAAGTTGTGCTGCTCTACCTTTATCGCAGCGGTGATCGCCGTTATGTGGCGGTTAAAATTGACAATAATGGGGACAAGGGCTAACCGCCGTCACCGATTTACGACTTAGCTAAGGCGAGGGGGTCTGTTGTTGAGAGCAGGCCCCCTTTTCTTTTGTCCGCGAACCTGCCAATAAACGCTACGAATGCTCCTCTAATATTCGTCAGGAATTCGACCTATGCCGACATTGGTGAGACCCATCGCTGGTTTGCGCCCCCAACCCGGTTTAGCGGCAGAGGTGGCGGCGCCCCCTTACGACGTTCTGAATACGGCAGAAGCGCGCCTTCGCGCCGCCGGTAAGCCGCTGAGTTTTCTCCACATCTCGAAGCCTGAGATCGATCTGCCTCCTGGGACCGACCCCTATGCACCCGAGGTTTATCAGAAAGGTGCGGAGAATCTTGCACGCCTTATGGCCGACGGTACCCTCATTCGAGATGACCAGCCTTGTTACTATGTTTATCGACTGCGCATGGGAGATCATGTCCAAACCGGGATGGTGATCGGGGCGTCTGTCGCCGCCTATGATGCCAATAAGATCAAAAAACACGAGTTCACCCGGCCACAAAAGGAAGATGACCGGGTGCGGCAAATCACCGCGTTGAACGCCCAGACTGGTCCAGTGCTGTTGACTTTTCGTGCGTCTGAAGAATTGCGCACAGTCGTCGCCAAAGTAACGGCAACGCCGTTCACCTATGACATCGCCGCCGATGATGGCATCGGGCACACCTTGTGGGTGGTCAATGATAACGCTCTGATTGCGAGGATATCTGACGCCTTCAACAGCATGGACGCACTTTATATCGCCGATGGGCATCACCGGTCCGCGTCGGCGTCACGGGTGGCGGCGGCGGCCCAAGCCGAGGCGGAAAGTGCCAATGTAAATTGCTTCCTCGCGGTTGCCTTCCCCGACGATGAAACCATGATCCTCGACTACAACCGGGTGGTGAAGGATTTGAACAGGCTCTCCGCCGATCAGCTTCTGGACCAGGTCGGCGCAAACTTTGCCGTGGAAACCAGCAAGGGTCCGGCCAAACCTGCGGCGCCGGGCGAGTTTGGCATGTACTTGGACGGCAATTGGTATCGGCTCACGATCACGGCCGACAAAGTGCCCGAGGCCGATCCGGTGGCGCGCCTTGATGTCAGTTTGCTGCAAGACAATCTGCTGCGTCCCCTGCTTGCTATCGGCGACCCTCGGACCGACAACCGCATCGATTTTGTCGGTGGTATCCGCGGACTTGAAGAACTTGAACGCCGGGTTGATAGCGGCGAGATGGCCGTCGCGTTCGCTCTGTATCCGACAGAGATGTCGGCCTTGATGGCGGTTGCTGACGCGGACGAAGTGATGCCGCCCAAATCCACTTGGTTCGAGCCCAAACTAGCCGATGGGCTGGTCTCGCATGTGCTTGATTAAGTCGACAATGCGCGATGGTTAGTTC
>JAPYRI010000135.1 GCA_029941135.1 Alphaproteobacteria bacterium
CCCTACAATGTGGGCAAGGCGGCGATGGAAGCCTTGGCGCAAACTTTGTCCAAGGAAGTGAACCGGGACAATGTGTTTGTGAACACCGTCGCGCCGGGCTTGACGGTCACCGAGATGGGCGACCGGCTGGCGCAGGCAACGCGCGGGGTGGCGAGCATTTCGGAGCTCGATGCCAAAAGCCCGTTCGGCCACGTGTCGGTGCCGGAAGAAGTGGCGAAGGTGGTCGGGTTCCTGTGCTCACCCGACAACACTTATGTCACCGGGCAGAAAGTCACCTTGGACGGCGGCGAGTTTTAAGCCGCCTGCAATTATGAGCCACACCTAACCCAGAATGGCGACACCCTGATCGATGGCGCGCTTGCCGTCTTCGGTCAGCACCTCGTAGCGAATGATTTTAGGGTCGCTCGGGTCCAGCGCGTGGCGGATGGTGATATCGGTGCCGGGAATGACCATGCCGACGAACCGCCCGGTGAAGCGCTTCATTGCAAGACGATTGTCGCCGTGGTCTTGCTCACCGTATGCGCGCATGATTTCCAATCCGGCCAGGGCCCAGGTGGCGGTGCCCTGCAAAATGATATCGGGCAGGCCCGCCTCTAGCGCCGCCTCGCGTTCGGTATGCACCGGGTTCCAGATGTGCGCGCACTCGGTATAAATATGCGGCAATTGACGCGGCACATGAACGGTGACGAGCGTGGCGTCAGCCGGCAGCGGCAGGGCCGGATCGACCGGCAAAGGCGGCGCGCTGTCCAAACAGACGGGATCGCCCTCAAGTGCCGCCTGCCGGTAGATGACAGTGGACCACGAAGTGGCAATCGGCTCGCCGGTCGCTTGATCAATGGTGTCTAATTTGGCCACGGTCAGCACACCGGCGCGGTTTTCGCGCGCTTCGACGATCTTGCCGAACGCATCGATCACGTTCCCCGCCTTCAAGGGCCGATGGTAGATGCTGTCTTGAATGGCATGCACCTGGCGGCCAACTTCGCTGGGGCTCAATCCGGTGTCGTTGGCGGCGCGTTCGGCGACCACCACCGGCCACTCAAGCGAGACGGATTGAAACGGCAGGGCTTCCACCCCGCCCGGCCGCGCGTCATCCAAATAGCATGGGTCACTCACGCCCAATCCAGCGCTGTAAGCCAGAATATCGCGCTTGGTGACTTCTGTGGTGAACGGTCCAGAGGGGTGGCCAACACGGCTTGCGAGATAGGGCATGGCGCTTACTTCACCTGATAGATGTCGTAGCAGACCCGGTTTTTGTCCAAATAGGCCTTGCCGATGCCGACGCAGACCGCCCGGTTGATCCACAAATAATCCGGATGGGCGCAATGGAACTTAGGGGTAATGCGGATGTCGAGGCCCTCGGGCGGTGGCGGGTTGCCGGCAACAAAGCCCGCGTAACCATCCTCGCCCAAGTCGATCATGCCGCCATAGGTCACATAGACCAGCGCCCCGTCATGGGTCTCGATGGTCGCGCGCACGTCCAATACAATGATGCCGTCCCTCCGCAACGTGAGCCAATCGGCGCCGACCGGGCGCAGCTTCCCTTTCAATTTAGGCCCATCCACGGTGCCGCCGGTCACGTAATAATTAGCGCGCAACCCCTCGGCCAATTCACCAATTATTTCGGGGGGCTCCAAGGTGGCATCGTAAGAGGTCACGTGCTCAAGCTCATAGGGAAGGTCGTATCCGCTCATGGTTTTCGCCTGCTGTTGTTTTTGGCGGTTGTATTGCTGGAGAAACGACCTTAGCACGCCCTGGAAGCCAGGCGCCATAATCCGGTGGCAGCGGTTTATCTCGGCCGTCGGCCATGCTTAAATGCGCGGACATTCAGGGGAGAAGATTATGGACATCGGGGTCTTTCACATTTTACCGGACGACCGGGCTGACCCGGCGATCATCGCTGCCAAGGCCGAAGCACTGGGGTTCGAATCCTACTGGGTCGGCGAGCATCCGGTCTATCCGGTCGTTACGACGACCCCCTACATCGGCGGCCCACCCGATGCACCGCCGCCGGATTTTCTGCTCCATATGGCCGACCCGTTCATCACGCTTGCGCGCGCATCCGCCACCACCTCGCGGCTGAAACTCGGCACCGGGGTGTGTCTTGTCCCCCAGCGCGACCCCCTCGTGATGGGACTGCAGATCGCCAGCCTCGATAATTTGTGTGGCGGGCGTTTCGAGTTCGGCATCGGCGCCGGGTGGAACAAGGAAGAGTGCGAGATCATGGGCGGCGATTTCGCGCATCGCTGGACCCAGACCCGCGAGCATGTGGAAGCCATGAAGCTTCTCTGGACCGAGGATGAGGCCGAGTATCACGGCACCTATGTGGATTTCCCCAAGGTCGTGTGCCAGCCCAAACCAGCGAGCAAGCCCCACCCGCCGATCATCATGGGCGGCACCCTGGTGTCCGATGCAGCATTAAAGCGTGTGGTCGATTGGTGCGACGGCTGGATGCCGATATTTGCCGATGCGGACGCTTTCGCTGACGCGGTCACCCAAGTGCGCACGGCGGCCGAGGCCGCAGACCGGGACCCTGGGACCATCCACCTGACCGCGTTCAATCGCGAAGGCCAATGGCACACCGCCGATCACATGCGCGAGTTGGAGCTTGCCGGGGCCGACCGCACCCTGGTGTGGATCCATTCCCGCTACACCGATGAAATTTTGGTCGAGCTCGAAGCGTACGCGAAGGAGGTTTTATGAAAGTCGGTCCATTCGGCGTTTTTGCCTACACCGATCCGCTCGACCGAAACCAAGTGATTGAACTTGCGCAAAGGGTCGAGCGGCTGGGGTATTCAACGTTGTGGTATCCGGAGGCTGCCGGATACGAGAGCTTCACCCTGGCCGCGTTCATGCTGGGCGAGACTGAAACCCTCCAGCTTGGCAGCGGTATTGCCAACCTCTATGCCCGCGACCCCATGGCGGCGGCGGCCGGGCATGATTCATTGAATTCCCTCTATGGCGACCGGTTCATTCTCGGCTTGGGCGTGTCGCACCCGGTATTGGTGGAGAGTCTCAGGGGCCACACCTATCAAAAGCCCTTGGCCACCATGGCCGCCTACTTGGATGGCATGGAAGCGGCGTGGGCGGCCATGGGCAAGGAAGCCGGCGGCAAACAGATGGTGCTGGCGGCCCTCGGTCCGCGCATGCTTGAGCTGGCGGGGGCCCGCACGCTCGGTACGCTCACCTACAATGCAACCCCCGCGCACACTGCCATAGCGCGCGCCGCTTTTGGTCCCGAGGGTTTGGTCTACGTCGAGCAGAAAGTATGCCTCACCACCGACGCCGATGCCGCCCGCGCCGCCGCCCGTGATTCCATCCGGGTGCACATGACGTTGCCCAACTACACCAACAATTGGTTGCGGCTGGGGTTCGATATCTCCGACTTCGAAGAGGGCGGCAGCGATCGGCTCTTGGACGCGGTCATCGCCTGGGGCACCGAGGATCAAATTCGCGCGCGGTTGCAAGAACACATAGACGCGGGCGCTGATCAAGTGGTCATCCAAACCATCCTGCCCGAGGGCGGACGGTCTGTTGATTGGCAGGCATTAAAGATGTTTGCGCCCGGCTGACCGGGCGACAGAAATGTTTGCACTCGGCACTTGATATTTAGTGCGCTCGGCCGACCGAGCGACTAATCCACCATAACCGCCGATACCCGGTAGGTGGCCAGATCGGGGGCGATCTTCCCCTCGCCCACCGCCATCACCGAGTTGAGCCAGGTGTAGCGCTCGTCGCCGGTCTCAAACTGCACCTGAGTAATCCAATAGGTATCGCCGTACTCGGTTCCGCCCTCGCCCGACGATAGCACTTTGCCGACTGCGCCGTTGACCACCAAGCGGCCCCGATAGGGCATGTAGATGACAGCGCCATCATCAGTTTCTAAAACCGCGCGCACATCGACCCGGATCACCCCGTCCGATCCAACAAGCGCCCAATCGGCGCCGCTCGCCCGCACCGTGCCCTTGAGCTTCGGCCCCTCGAAAGTGCCGCCGGTCAAATCCGCGATCATCCGTTGCCCGGTTGGGGTTGCGCCGGCGATCGCCGGTTTTTTGACCCCGACTGAAAACTCAAATAGATGTTCCAACTTCATTCTTCGCTCCCTCAAAACTCAAATTTGTTTGTTACGCCCGACCGACCGGGCGATCAAGGCTCAACAGAGTAGCCCGATCAGTCGGGCTCAACCGAGAAGACCCGATAGCTCACAAGATTGGGTGCCAATTTTCCCTCGCCCACCGCCATCTTGCTATTGAGCCAGGCGTAGCGTTCATCGCCGGTCTCAAACTGGGTTTGCGTAATCCAATAGGCGTCACCAAACTCAGTGCCCCCGTTTTCCTCGGCAAGCACTTTCTCAATCGCTGCGTTCACCACCACGCTCGCCCGGTAGGGCATATAGATGACAGCGCCATCGTCGGTTTCCAAAACCATGCGCACGTCCAAGCGCAGGTTACCGTCGCTGCGCATCACCGCCCAGTCGGCGCCACTCGCGCGCACGGTGCCTTTCATTTTGGGGCCCTCAAATGTGCCGCCGGTCAAATCCGCGATGATGCGTCCGCCAATGGGTGTCGCGCCCACATCCACCGGCGTCCTAAAAGTCGCCGACAATTCGAAAAGAGGATCCAATCGCATGCAGCTCTCCTATTCCGGTTTTACATATTTGTGCAAAATCCGCCAGGTCTTACCCATGTGCACCGTCCTGGACCAATAGACCGTGCGGTCATCGGATGCCACTTGCAGCAAATCGCTTTTGGCGGCCAATGTGAACCCGGCGCCGGTGATATCGGCAACCGTGGTCGCTTCATCAACCCGATGCAGTGCTGCGCTGTCGGCCCGGTTGGTACCGTCGGGCGCCGCATGCTCAATAATGCCGAGCACCCCCCCAGGCTTCAACGCCTTGAGCAACACCTTCAAGTGTCCTTGTGCACTGATGGGCAATTTCTCGCCCTCGGCTTCGGTGTAATGCATGTGGTGATAAATGAGCAAGATCATCGCCACATCGACCGAGTTGTCTGCAACCTTCAGATCCTCCAGGGGGGCCACATGGGGCTCAACGTTCGCGAGCTGCTCGGCCATGGGCTCAAATATTGCCTGGATAGTATTGAGATAAAATTCAGTCGGTGAATTTTGCGCAATCACTTTGCCTTCCGGCCCCACGGCGGCGCTAACAATCTCGGCGTAGTAACCGGTACCCGCGCCCACTTCCAGAACCGTCATCCCCGGCTTAATGCCGAAGAACTTCAAAACTTCCGCCGGTTTGCGACCGTCGTCGCGCTCCCGCGATTCCCCACTGCGCGTAGCGCTATCTATCGC
>JAPYRI010000136.1 GCA_029941135.1 Alphaproteobacteria bacterium
AAATCGACATTGGGATAGAGTTTTTTCTCAATAAAATACGCATCTTCAAGTGCAATACGTTCCAACTCCATGGCTACTTGAAGTAGGGGTTCATCGCGAACGCCCAATTCGTCAAGTACTTCGTGGCAAGTTTGCTGCATGACTTTGGCGCGCGGATCGTAATTTTTATAGACTCGGTGGCCAAAACCCATGAGCCTAAAAGGATCGTCTTTGTCTTTTGCGCGCCGAACATATTCGGTAATTTTGTCAACGGTTCCTATTTCTTCGAGCATGTTAAGGGCGGCTTCATTGGCGCCCCCATGCGCCGGTCCCCACAGACACGCTATGCCCGCGGCAATACAAGCAAATGGGTTTGCACCCGATGAACCCGCGAGGCGTACAGTGGACGTGGAAGCATTTTGCTCATGGTCGGCGTGTAATGTGAATATTTTGTCCATTGCACGGGAAACGGTTTTACTAACTTGGTACTCCTCGCATGGCACGCCAAACATCATGTAAAGAAAATTTTCGGCATAATTGAGATCATTGCGCGGGTACACAAATGGTTGGCCAATAGAATATTTGTAGGCCATGGCCGCAATCGTCGGCATCTTTGCAATCATACGGTAACTGGCAATCAAACGTTGGCGGTGGTCGCTGATATCTGTGCTGTCGTGATAAAACGCGGACAAAGCGCCGACGACACCGACCATGATGGCCATGGGATGAGCGTCGCGTCTGAAGCCATTGAAGAAGTGATTCAACTGTTCGTGAATCATCGTGTGATAGGTAATTTCTTTGACAAATTTATCCCGCTCAGCGCGGTTTGGTAGTTCGCCGTACAGCAACAGAAAGCATACTTCCATGAAGTCACTGCTTTCTGCCAGATCGTCTATGGAGTACCCCCGGTATAGAAGTATTCCTTCTTCACCGTCGATATAAGTGATTTCACTCTGACAACTTGCCGTCGATGTAAATCCTGGATCGTAAGTAAAATACCCGGTTTTTGCATAAAGATTGCGCACATCAATGACGCGCGGTCCGACGGTTCCGCCGTGAACCTGAAAATTGGTCTCTGCATTGCCATCGATTGTGAGAGAAGCCTGTGCGGGCGTATCTGTTTTTAGTTCTTCCATCTGAGCTCTCACCTTTCCACATCAGGAGCGAAGAAAAATCATCTTCACCCCTTCAACACAATAAAAACCGGTCCAGACTCCCCATCCAGGTCCGAATGGTCCCGCAGACTAGTACTGAAGTTCCCAGGGGCGGCGGGCAAAAATTGAACCCCCAGATTTGGTCAAACTAGAGCGTACTGCCGATATCACTAATACGAGCGAGACTTTCTTCGCGCCCGAGAACTAACAAGACATCGAAGATGCCAGGAGAAACGGTACGTCCGGTTAAAGCCGCGCGGAGCGGTTGTGCGATCTTGCCCAATTTAATGCCTTCTGACGCAGCGAAGGCGCGCAGCGTTTCGTCTAGAGTAGATTCTATCCAATCATCGATAGTGTCGAGACAAGACCTTAACAATGCAAGCCTAATGCGTGCCTCATCGTCTATCAATTTCTGGGCTTTAGTGTCAAGGTCGAGAGGTCGCGTTTCTACGCAAAACCTAGCATTTTCAACAAGTTCTGGGATCGTTTTTGCGCGCTCCTTGAGCCCTGGCATGGCTAATTTCAGCCGATCCAAGTGAATTTGATTTAATTCGCGGCCTGTGGCGTTGATAAGACCCGCAGTCACCATATCAACCAGGCGATGGTCGTCGGCCTCTCGAATATAAATGCCGTTCAAGTTCTCCAACTTTTGGAAATCGAAGCGTGCGGGTGATTTGCCGACTGTTTCCAGACCGAACCACTCAATCGCTTGCTGTGTCGAGATGATCTCGTCGTCGCCGTGACTCCACCCGAGGCGTAACAAGTAATTACGCATGGCCTCGGGTAAGTATCCCATCTCCCGATAGGCGCCAATGCCTAGTGCACCGTGCCGTTTTGATAACTTGGCGCCATCCGGGCCATGAATAAGTGGAATATGCGCAAATTCTGGTAACTTCCAGTCTAAAGCTTGATAAATTTGGGCTTGGCGAACTGCGTTCGTCAGATGGTCATCACCGCGTATGGCATGAGTAATCTCCATATCGTGGTCATCGACGACTACCGACAGCATGTATGTCGGTGTACCATCGCTGCGCAGTAGCACCATATCGTCCAGTTCTTCGTTGGCAACCCGAACCTCGCCCTGAACAAGGTCATTGAGGATTGTTTCGCCTTCTTGCGGCGTTTTCAATCGAACGGCTGGTGAAATGCCGGGTGGCGCTTCGGCAAGGTTCCGGTCCCGCCATCGGCCGTCATAACTGGCATGCCGGCCCTCTGCGCGCGCTTCCTCACGCATTTTCTCAAGTTCTTCGGGGGTTGCATAACAATTATAAGCTGCGCCACGCTTCAGCAATTCATGAGCGATCTCGGCATGACGTTTAGACTTATTGGATTGGTAAACAACTTCATCGTCCCAATCGAGTTCCAGCCAGCGCATACCCTCAATAATTGCTTCAATTGCCTCGGGTGTTGATCGCTTTCGATCTGTGTCTTCTATGCGAAGGCGAAACCGCCCCCCGTGATGGCGGGCAAATAGCCAGTTAAACATTGCGGTGCGCGCGCCTCCGATGTGGAGATAGCCAGTGGGGGAAGGAGCGAAACGGGTTACAAATGTCATGCTATCCGATTATCAGGATCAAAGCTAAAATGAGAGTGCGCAGAGTTTCAAGCGCGGCGATTTGTACCACAGAGTTATCCTTCATCAAATGGCGTGCCGTAATAATCTTGCGGTTGTACATTCTCGGTCCTGAAGAGAGGCGGCGATCATCGGCGGCATTTGGCACAATCTAGTGGCTGATTTGGCTGCTACTTTAGGACAAGAGCGTGATCGTTGGCTGTCGAAGGCATTGGATTGATCTTAGTGGCGGCGATAAGCGCGGCTTTGGCCCGCAAACGCCCAATTGTTCTAGCCTTGGCGCTTGCGGTCTGTGTCGGTGCAATTGGGTTTTCAATGGCCATTGGCGAACAGTTAGGGTTTCTGCACCAGTTGTTCAAAAGAAAACCGGTCCCGTGTCTCTAACAGGACAGGTCGAAAAATAACGTTAATAGCGAAAGGGGCGTCGCGGCTGATATTGAGCAATCCGTCCATTAGAGGTTTTGCGGAAATCGATAAGCCTGCCAAGGCTAGAATAACAGTGCGCAGCGCCGGCGACGCGGTTGCCCCAAGGGGACAGTGTCAGAGTACGTGCCATTTTGATGCCACCGCCGGAGCCGGTAACACCGGATGCCTATGATTTTTCCCGGCAAGCCTGATTCGACCGAATTGGCGCGGTTGGGTATGCCATATACGGCCTTCAGCGCTTGCCCAAGAATACTTCCGAGGATTCCTATGCAATCCGCTGATGATGTTTGTCGGTCGTGCTCAGGCAGCGATTTCAGCCCGTGTGCGCGATGCCGGATTGGCTCATCTCCTCGCCATCTCCGGACTTCACATGGGATTGATGGCAGCGCTTTTGTTTTTTACCGTGCGCGGTGGATTTCCCTGTGGGAAAGCGTGGCCCCGCATTATCCGATCAAAAAATGGGCGGCGGCGGCACTTTTTGGTGCATTCGGGTACTTGCTGCTAACTGGCGCTACCGTATCGACTCAGCGGGCCTTTATTATGACGACAATTGTATTGCTGGCCGTGTTTGTGGACCGTTCGGCCATTTCTATGCGGCTGGTTGCTTGGGCGGCAATGATTGCTTTGGTATTTACGTCTGAAATTATTTGACAATCCGGATTTCAAATGTCGTTTGCGGCGGTGGTGGCCTTAATCGCTACGTATGAGACTATTCGCGACCGCTATCCCCGTTTTGTGCGGCATTCCGTTCGACGCCGAATTGGTGTCTACCTGAGCGGTACTTTGCTCACTTCATTTGTGGCTGGTTTGGCAACCGCGCCCTATGCTGCCTTTCATTTCGACCGCTTTGTCGACTACGGTCTCGCAGCCAACTTGGTTGCGCTGCCTATTATGGCTCTATGGATCACGCCATGGGCGGTCGCCGCTTTCGTGCTGATGATAGCCGGCCTTAACCGAATATTGTCTGGCAGCAACAGTGGTGATCAGCTTGACTCCGGTTCGCCGCCAGTGTCCATCTGCGCATCTGGTGTTAGATCGTTTTGACCTCTGGCGTAATGGCGCTCATGCGGTGTGGTTGGAACCAAGCCAAACCCGTGTTCGATCGGCGGCTGACTAGCGAGGCCAGTGTCCGTGGACTTGTGATAGAGCGCGAAAAAGTCGTAAATCGCATACTGCATCCGAAACTGGCTCCAAATGATAGCTGTGATAAAATGAAACGTATTTGCGGAAAGGGGGCGACACTTTGTTCCGATTTCTAGTTTTGTGTTTTGTTGTTATTACGCTAGGCGGGTGCGCGACATTACTGAAATATTCGCCGCCAACCGTGTTGAGTGGTAGCAAAGATCACGTGAAGGTCAGAGCGGGTATCCTGGCCGGACATCCCGGCGGCGTTGCAACCGAACACTGTCGTCACTACGGAAAGTCAGCGGTCATGTCCGACGCTCGGCCGGCCGACGGGTATTGGCCCAACACTTTCGTGTATGACTTTGAATGCGACTGACTAAATTAAGCTATTGGTGTCATAAGAGCCCTGTCAATAGGAGGACAGTGTATGAAATATGGGTTCGGATTGATGGTAATTATGTGACTTTGGTGGAAGTATTCGAATCGCCAGAAGGTTACGGGGCTCAAGTCACCGTTCACAGTAAAGATGATACTCTGGGCGACAAAATTCGCGCTTGGATGCTAGGTGAGACCAGTTGCGAAAATTCTATGCTCAATCCGATACGCCACAAAAAAATATAAGAAATAGTCAGTTCGACGGCTTATTTGTTACGGAATTAAGTAAAATTTTCCCCGTCTTCGCCTCCTGCTTTAGGAGGAGTCCTCCGTTTGAAGGATCAACAACAAGTCCCCCTTATCCCTATAGTCCTACCCATGAATGGCGCCTGAAGGCCAATCTCAGGCCGCCTTCCAGTGTAAGAGAATTATTTGGAGAACGGCCATGGGACACTACATGTCAAATATCTATCGGTCTCTTGAGGAAGAAATCGACGACATCAAGCTTCCTCAGGACTTGAACAGACACAGCAACTACAGTTTTTTGTCTGAAATGAGAGAGCTTTTGTGC
>JAPYRI010000137.1 GCA_029941135.1 Alphaproteobacteria bacterium
CACGTACACTCTTCTGGGCCATGGAATCGTTGAGCGTCAGTTTGTCGACGCCTACAACAGCGGGCGATTGGCGCATGCGTGGCTTTTGACTGGAACAGAAGGTATCGGCAAGGCAACCCTGGCTTTTAGGATCGCTCGCTTCATGTTGAGCCAATCCAACGGCGGTAATAATGAAAGCCTATTTGCCGCCGAAGAAAATGCCGCGCCAGAAAGTCTTGATGTGGCATTAGAAGGCCCGGC
Organism: Alphaproteobacteria bacterium; assembly: GCA_029941135.1. GTDB lineage: Bacteria > Pseudomonadota > Alphaproteobacteria > JAPYRI01 > JAPYRI01 > JAPYRI01. Next base: position 241 of record JAPYRI010000137.1, read on the forward strand.
CACAGCTCAAGTGAGCGCCGGTAGCCATCCAAATCTGATGGTCTTGCGGTGCGGAGTCGATGAAAAAACCGGACGAGCAAGAACCGTAATCACAGTCGACGATGTGCGAAAATTGCAAGGATTGTTCAGCATGACGGCAGGCGCCGATGGCTGGCGTGTGGCAATTGTCGACCCGGCCGACGACATGAACCGCAACGCTGCAAATGCCCTCCTTAAAGTACTTGAGGAGCCACCCGCCAAGTCGCTGTTATTGCTTGTTTCTCACGCACCGGGCCGATTGCTGCCGACAATCCGCTCCCGGTGCCGGCGCCTTGTTCTCAAGCCCTTGAATGAAAGTCATGTAGCGGACATTGTCGGCGCGCGCCAACCCGAATTAGGCGAAGCCGATCGTTTGTCGCTTGCGCGATTTGCCGATGGCAGCCCGGGACGCGCCCTGACTCTCGCGACTGGTGACGGCTTCGCTTTATACCGAGAGATGGTCGAATTATTGAACATGCTGCCCAATTCCGATGCGCGCGCTCTGCAAAGCCTGGGAGACCGCTTCCGCCGCAAAGACGGCACAGCAGCCTATAAAACGTTCACGGGTTTATTAACCGAATGGCTGCAACGCATGATCCGTAGCGCAGCGACCGGTCGACCCGCACCCGAAGCCGTGCCAGGTGAAGCGGCATTAATGGCACGCCTGTGTGCCGGGCGCGGCCTTGATCAATGGGTCCAGGTGTGGGAAAAAGCGCGAGATCTAATCACCAAGGCTGATGCCGTTAATCTTGACCGCAAACATGTGATCATCAGCCTTTTTTCCACTCTCGAAAAAGCTGTAAAACCAGCGACATAACTAATCTATGGTGACAAACTCTGAGCCTGGACACCGGACGGCGGTCCGGACGTGATGAGGCGGATTACGACGCGCTAAATACAGCACGCTAAATACATTGGGAGACAAGCATGGCCGGGCGGCCGACGTTCTACATCACAACACCGATTTATTACGTCAACGATGTGCCTCACATCGGGCACGCATATACGACGCTTGCGTGCGACGTATTGGCGCGCTTCAAGCGGCTTGATGGCTATGATGTCATGTTTCTGACCGGTACCGATGAACACGGTCAAAAAGTCGCTAAATCAGCCGCCACGGCCGGAAAAACGCCGATTGAGTTTTGTGACATGGTTTCGCAGAACTTTCGTGACCTGCTGCCTAAAATGAATTTCAGCAATAATGATTTCATCCGCACCACCGAATCCCGCCACCACACCGCCTGCCAGGATATTTGGAACAAGTTGGAAGAGGCCGGTTTTATCTATTTGGATGGTTATTCCGGCTGGTATTCGGTGCGCGATGAAGCTTTTTACGGTGAAGACGAATTGATCGACGGCGAAGAGGGGGAGCGCCTCGCGCCGACCCGGGCGCCAGTTGAATGGGTCGAGGAGCCGAGCTACTTTTTCCGCCTCTCGGCCATGGAAGACAAGCTGCTCGCTCACTATGAAAAATACCCGGACGCAATCCTGCCCGAGAGCCGCCGCAATGAAGTGTTGAGTTTCGTACGATCAGGTCTTCGTGACCTGTCCATATCGCGCACCAGTTTTGATTGGGGTGTGCCGGTGCCACGGAATTCCGACCACATAATGTATGTGTGGCTGGATGCATTAACCAACTATCTCACCGCCATCGGTTATCCGGACACAGAATGCGACAGCTTCCGAAAATACTGGCCCGCTGACATTCATGTGGTGGGTAAGGACATCCTGCGATTTCACGCGGTGTATTGGCCGGCGTTCCTGATGGCGGCGGGACTTGAACCGCCGAAACGCGTGTTTGCCCACGGCTGGTGGACCAATGAGGGAGAAAAAATCTCCAAATCCCTTGGTAATATCATCGACCCTTTGGAACTGATTAAAAGCTACGGGCTCGATCAAGTGAGGTATTTCCTCATGCGCGAGGTCCCATTCGGGAGAGACGGGGATTTTTCGCGCCAGGCTTTTGTCCACCGCATTAACGGCGACCTGGCCAACGACCTTGGAAATTTAGCCCAGCGGTCCCTATCCATGATCGCCAAAAACTGCGGCGCCACCATGCCGCAACCGGGCATTTTTACTGACGATGACATCCGCATACTGGAGGCCGCGGGGGACATATTAGAAACTTTACGCGGCCACTTTGATCGTCAGACAATTCATCGGGGCCTGGCAAAAATTTGGCGTGTGGTTAGAGACGCCAACGCCTATTTCGCTTTCCAAGAGCCATGGGCGCTCAAAAAAACCGATCCAGATCGCATGAACACCGTGCTTTATGTGACCGCCGAAGTCATCCGCCAGCTGGTTATTTTGACTCAGCCGGTCATGCCCGACAGTTGTACGATTTTGCTCAATCAGTTGGGTGTCGGCGCGGACGCGCGCGACTTTGCATCGCTCGGACAAAATGGTCGAGTGTTGCCCGGAACACCGCTGCCCAAACCGCAAGGAGTGTTTCCCCGGCTCGTTGAAGAGGAAGACGCCTAACATGTTGGTTGATAGTCACTGCCACATGGAGTTTTCCGACTTCGAAGGCGACGTCAATGGATTGCGGGCCCGTGCCCATAGCGCAGGGGTTGGTCTCATGCTGACCATTAGCACCAGTCTCAAAACATTTCCGTCCATTCGAGCCATTGCCGAAAGGCATGGCGACATTTATTGCTCGGTCGGCGTACATCCCCACGAAGCGGAAAACGAGCCGGATACATCAGCCGACCAACTAATTGCCTTGAGTGAACACCCCGATGTAGTCGGAATTGGTGAGACCGGGCTCGATTACTACTACGAACACAGCCCGCGCGATGTGCAGCAACGCGTGTTCCGCGCCCACATTGCAGCCGCCCGTATAACCGGATTGCCGTTGATTGTTCACACCCGCGATGCTGATGCCGACACAGTGTCAATCCTCCAAGAAGAAATGGAGGAGGGGGTGTTCCCCGGTCTCATTCACTGCTTTAGCGCCGGTCGCGACCTCGCCCTGCGTGCCGTGGACATGGGATTTTATATTTCCTTTTCGGGCATACTTACCTTCAAAAAAGCGCAGAAAATCCGCGATATCGCAGCTGATTTGCCCCATGATCGATTGCTGGTTGAAACCGACGCCCCCTATTTGGCGCCAACGCCGCACCGGGGTAAACGCAACGAACCCGCGTTCGTCGCTCACACAGCCGCTTGTTTAGCCGAAGTTTGTGGCCTGGACACGGATGAACTGGCGACGCGCACCACAGCCAATTTCTTGAAACTATTCAATAAAGTTGACCCCAAATCGATGAGTGTTTCGCCATTATGAAAGTCACGATACTCGGCTGTGGAACTTCAGGCGGTGTACCGCGCATTGGTAATCAATGGGGTGACTGTGATCCAACCAACCCTAAAAATCGACGACGACGGGTCTCGATACTCGTCAATCAAGGCGAAACCCAAATCTTGGTCGATACGTCGCCCGACATGCGCGAACAATGTCTTGATGCGGGTGTCGATAGATTAGACGCCGTACTCTATACACACGAGCACGCCGATCACACTCATGGAATAGATGAACTTCGGCCGCTATCTTATTTAAATAAAAAGCCAATCAATGTTTACGGGAGTGCTGAAACTCTGGACGGTCTTAAGCATCGCTTCAAATACGCCTTTGTCCCATTGGGCGAGTATTACCGTCCGATTGTGGAAGCCAATCCTATTACCGGTCCGTTTTCAGTGGGCGACATAGAGATTATCCCGTTTTCTCAGGTCCATGGCGGTAAAGAGACTCTCGGATTCCGTTTTGGATCAATCGCTTACTCAACTGATCTCGTGGAATTACCCGAAAAGTCGTTCAATGTGCTCGCTGGAATTGATACGTGGATTGTGGACGCTTTACAGAAGAAACCTCATCCAACACATACACACCTCGAAAAAACGCTAGAGTGGATAGAACGCGTCAAACCCCGGCGGGCTATTTTGACTCATATGGCGCTGGATATGGATTACGACAGTCTCGTCGCTGAGCTACCGGCAGGGGTAGAACCGGGTTACGACGGCATGGAAATAGACCTGCCAGACATGTAAAGACTTGTGTCTCTCTTATTTACCACCTGAATGTGTTGATACACCTCGGTTTATAGCGAATCTTCATCCACTCTGTGATTTCCCATAATATTTATTATGCGTATATTACAGACGTAATGTAGCCAATTCGCTCTTTAGAAGGAAAGTCTCCGGGGAAACCGGTGATCCCTTCTCACACCAGTGTGCCCGCTCATGTGGAGATACTCCGTGAGCAACACAGGCGCACAGCCAGAACAAAATCGTAAAAACCAAACTGTCCGACGGTCGATCGACGTACCCGTCGAAATCGGGGTACTTTTGATCGCGAAAGGCCCAGCCGTACTTGAGTCACTTGCCAGTGAGCTTCGCCAAGCACGCCAAAGTATCGAAATAGATCACAGTCGAGAGGTGTTCAATGCCGAACAGGAGGTCCGAAAAGAACATCACAGAAAAATTGCTCTTGTGGCTTATCGGGAATGGAGGAATGGCTCGACCAGCAAAGAAAAGCCCGACAGGAACTAATAAGGTCCCTCTCCTGCCGTTTTTGATGCTCCGACCGTTTATATCCAGCACCTAATCAGTCGCCGGCGAAGCGCCGTAAAAAAGTCCATCCACGGTCGCCGACGTACCGCCATCATCGCCGCATACGAGAATGGTTTCCAAAACGCGGATATCTGCAAAGAAGTTCGGGTTTCATTCCGAACCGTCACCGACACTCTCCGAGATTATCGCAAGGCCCAGGTGGATAACGACAGACATACATACCACGGTTCTGCATGTCGGCTTTGCCCCTGAAAGCGGACATCGTTGCCAGTCCCTAACACTTCTG
>JAPYRI010000138.1 GCA_029941135.1 Alphaproteobacteria bacterium
GGGTACGTGGGTTCAACCGGGCGCTCAACCGGCCCCCATCTCCACTACGAAATCCTGAAGAATGGCCGGCAAACGAACCCTCTCAGGGTTAAAATGCCAACAGGGTGGAAGCTAAAGGGAGGTATGCTTGCGGAGTTTGAGGCCGCTGCCTTTCAAACCCGCAGTTTACTCGCCGAAGCGCCCCATCAAGCTCAAGTCGCCCGTGCCGATTAGATAATGAACTAAGCGGCGGTCTCGACCGCCCGCCCGTTGATCGAGAGACCTGTGTCGTTCGCCGAAATGCCAACGGTTTCCCCCTCGCCTAATTTGCCCTCTAATATCAGTTTCGCTAAGCGGTCTTGAAGTTGACGTTGAATGACCCGTTTTAAGGGCCGTGCGCCGTATACCGGGTCGTAACCCGCATCGGCCAACCAAACCCGGGCTGAGGTATCCAGCTGGAGAGTGATATTGCGATCATCCAAAAGCCGCCCCAATCGCATGACTTGAATATCTACAATCGCGCCCATTTGGTCCCGGGTCAGGCGCTGGAACAGAATAATCTCGTCCAGGCGGTTTAAAAATTCGGGCCGAAACGAACTTCTGAGCTCCTCCATCACACTGTTGCGAACAATATCCACGTCTTCTTCGCCGCTCTGGGCCGCCAACAGGCCGCTGCCGACGTTAGAGGTCAAAATGATCAGGGTATTCGAGAAATCAACCGTATGACCTTGGCCGTCGGTCAGGCGGCCATCGTCTAAAACTTGCAGGAGCACGTTAAGAATATCGGGGTGGGCTTTTTCGACCTCGTCAAACAAGATGACTTGGTAAGGCCGGCGGCGCACCTTTTCAGTGAGCGCCCCCCCTTCCTCATAACCGACATATCCGGGTGGAGCGCCAATCAAGCGGGCCACCGTATGTTTTTCCATATATTCAGACATATCAATCCGCACCATCGCGTGTTCGTCGTCGAACAGAACCTCGGCCAGAGCTTTAGCGAGTTCGGTCTTGCCAACCCCGGTTGGACCCAAAAAGAAGAACGAGCCGATTGGCCGTGAAGCGTCCTGCAAGCCGGCCTGCGCCCGGCGAACAGCATTCGACACTGCGATCAGAGCTTCTTCTTGACCGATCACGCTCTTTTTCAACGCGTCTTCCAAGTGCAAAAGTTTCTCACGCTCACCGGCGAGCAAATTCTCGACCGGCACACCGGTCCAACGGGATACAACAGATGCCACATCGTCCTCGCAAACTTCTTCGGTGAGCAATCTATTGCCGTCGATTTCTTCAGTTTCGGCAAGCTTGGTCTCAATTTCCGGGATCACTCCGTACGATATCTCGCCTGCGCGCGCCAGGTCACCTGACCTCTGGGCTTGCTCCAGTTCGATGCGCGCCGCATCTAATTGTTCCTTCAGTTTTTGTTCGTCTGCCAATTTCGATTTTTCGTTTTGCCAGCGGGTGGTCAAATCCGCCGATTTTCCTTCCAACTCATACAAGTCGGAGTCTAGTTTCACCAGCCGCTCTTTTGATGCCGTATCGCTTTCCTTGCGCAGGGCCTCCCGCTCTATCTTCATTTGGATAACGCGGCGATCAATCTCGTCAAGCTCTTCCGGCTTCGACTCCACTTCCATGCGCAGCCGGCTCGCGGCTTCATCGATCAAGTCAATTGCTTTGTCTGGCAAAAAACGATCCGTGATGTAACGGTTGGACAACGTGGCCGCACCAACGATGGCTCCATCCGTTATCCGGATGCCGTGGTGGAGTTCATACTTCTCTTTCAATCCACGCAGGATCGAGATTGTGTCCTCAACCGTTGGCTCAGGCACAAAGACCGACTGAAACCGCCGCGCCAATGCGGCATCTTTTTCGATGTGTTTGCGATATTCATCAAGCGTAGTTGCGCCCACGCAGTGAAGTTCCCCGCGGGCAAGTAGAGGCTTCAGCAAATTGGATGCGTCCATTGAACCTTCGGCAGCACCCGCCCCCACCAATGTGTGCAACTCGTCAATGAACAAAACCACGTCGCCCGCGCCGGTGATTTCGTGCAGCACCGCTTTCAAGCGTTCTTCAAATTCACCGCGAAATTTTGCTCCCGCAACCAGAGCGCCGAGATCAAGGGACATTAACCGTCGACCTTTGAGAGAATCGGGAACATCACCGTTGACGATGCGCTGGGCCAAACCTTCAACAATCGCAGTTTTTCCCACGCCCGGTTCACCGATCAGAACCGGGTTGTTTTTAGTGCGTCGGGACAGCACTTGAATGGTCCGGCGAATTTCCTCGTCCCGCCCGATGACCGGGTCCAATTTTCCCTCGCGGGCTGATTCGGTAAGGTCCTGCGCATATTTTCTGAGGGCGTCGTATGCATTTTCGGCCGACGCGCTATCTGCGGTTCGGCCCTTGCGCAATTCATTGATCGCAGCGTTCAACGCCTGAGGATTGCTCCCTGACTTGGCCAATATTTCGGCAGAGCGGGTAGCCTGCGCCAAAGCCAGTGCGAGCAGGAGGCGCTCGGCGGTGACAAAACTGTCGTCCGCCTTCTCAGAAATTTGTTCGGCTGACTCAAAAATTCTCGCGGTTTCGGGCTGGAGATAAAGTTGCCCGGCGCCAGCACCGTCAACCTGGGGCATCGATTGCAAGGCTTGCTCGACCGCTATGAGGGCCGCCCGGGGATCGCCGCCGGAAGATCTAATCAACTGGGCTGCCAAACCTTCATCGTCATCCAAGAGCACCTTCAACAGGTGTTCCGGCGTAAATTGCTGGTGGTTGGATCGAAGGGCCAAGCCCTCCGCAGATTGGATAAATCCCCGCGAGCGTTCGGTATATTTTTCTTGATTCATAGACTACTCCCTGCCCTGATCGCGGCCGCCCTTCCAGCACGGCTTGCTATCTGGCTTTTCGCTACATTACTACCTTCACCAACCCTCCCCGATATATAATGTGCTATTTCTGCCACACAAGTCATGTCCCAGCGATTAGGTGGTAACCGCGTTCGCCGCATTTTTTGGACAACAAAAAGGGCCGCCCCGCTTCCGGGACCGCCCCTTGAACTCAACTCATAAGAAGTGCCTGGATCAAGCTTCTTCAGTAGTACCCCGATCTTCAGCATTGGTGGATGATGTCGCGTCGGACGACTCACTTTTGATCTCGCCATTGTTTGTCGTTGTCGAAGGTTTGTCGCCGTCTTGCCGCGCTTCATTTGCCGGCCGACGTCCGCGCGCCCGGCGGCGGCGCGGTTGTTGCTGCGGCGCTGCAGGTGGTAAACCGGCCGGCGATTCGGCATTTTCCGGTGCGGCTGCGGCTGTATCACTGGCGACTTCGCTGTCCGCGGAGTCATTTCCATTTGACGGTGCTGAGGAAGGTGGTGAATGGGTTTCGCTGCGTTGAGCATTGTCGCTGCGTTGAGCATTATCGCCCTGACCTTCTGGTCGCGGTCCTCGGCCATTGCTCGCCGGGTTTAAGTTCATCTGCCGGAAATAATGTTCAGCGTGCTGTAAATAACTTTCCGATGCGATCCGTTCGCCGGCAATATTCGCATCACGTGCCAGCGACTGATACTTCTCGTAAACGTGGCTCGCGGATCCCCGAATCTTCACCTCCGGCCCGCTACTGTCGATGGTTCTGTTGGGGTTGGAATTGTTTCTGCGATTGCCGCGCGAACGCTTACCGTTTTGGCCCTGTCTCATACCTGTTCCCGGTAACTGCTTTCTAAAAATCTGAACCAACCATATTTGGTGGGACAGTGGTTAAGCCAATGCGCGTATACATGATGGCGCATGTTTTTGTTGTCGGAGGTCTCGAGATTAAGGACTTTATTGGGTCCCGAGCATTTGCTCTCAATCCCTAAATGCACCTTATCCTGTGAAAGTTAATAATCCAACTCATTTTTTTAAGTTTCCGATTTTATCGCGATGCGACGCGACAATGACCCTCTCAACGCCCGCCAGATCCGGGCAAAATGCCTGTACCTCTAAACCTTTAGCCGCCAGAATACGGGCCACTCCACGAGCTTGCCCGACACCGACTTCAATCACGAGAAACCCCTGAGGTGCGAGAACCCGTGGGATCTGAGGCGCCAATAGCCGATAGGCTTCCAAACCATCTGCGCCGCCGACCAACGCCGCCCGGGGCTCGTAACGGACAACCTCGGGAGACAATCCTCGCCACTCCTGTTCCGATATGTAAGGTGGGTTGGAAACAACTACGTCAAACGCACTTTCGGCAGGCAATGACGCACACCAGTGCCCCTCGATAAATTCAATCCGCTTGTCTAATGCCAATTCACGTGCGTTGGATTTTGCAACTTCGAGGGCGGCGGCGCTGATATCGACCCCAGTACCGCGAGCCAATGGACACTCCGCCAGTAATGTGAGCAATAGACACCCGGTGCCAGTGCCTACATCCAATATTTCCAATTTCTGGTGACGACATTTTTCGCCGAGTTGATCGAGCACCGCCGCAATCAATGTTTCACTGTCCGGTCGCGGGGTCAGCACGTCCTCGGTTACCGCAAAAGAGCGCCCCCAAAATTCTTTTTGACCGACGAGCTGAGAGATGGGCTGTCGCGCCGCACGCCGTACAACCAACAGGGCAAATTTGCTCCGTTCAGCCTGGGTGAGAACTCTTTCAGGATAGCCGAAAATGACCTCACGTCCGGTTCCCAAAACGAATCCGAGCAAAACTTGCGCATCCAAACGCGCCGTATCGATCCCAGCCACGGCGAAAGTATTAGTGGCGTCCCGCACGACAATAGCAACCGTTTGAGGGAGGGATCCGACGACGTCTGTGGCGGCCACCCCCATGGTCATTCATCCAAGGCCGCCAGGCGGCTCGCCTGATCATCAGCTACCAGCGATTCGACTATTTCATCTAGAGCACTGCCTTCTAGTACTTGCGGCAGCGTGTGAAGGGTGAGATTGATCCGATGGTCGGTCACTCGGCCCTGGGGGAAATTGTAGGTGCGTATCCGCTCCGATCGGTCTCCCGAACCGACTTGACCCCGGCGCTCCTCGGCACGCTCACTTTCAACCCGGGTGCGCTCCAAATCGTAAAGACGAGCACGCAGCACTTTCATCGCCTTTGCACGGTTTTTATG
>JAPYRI010000139.1 GCA_029941135.1 Alphaproteobacteria bacterium
GATAAACTCCCGTCTGAAATATCCCGGTCGCCTGGAGGCCGTTTGAAGAATGAAAATGCCGACGAAATAATGGGCAAATCGTTGCGCCAAGCGCGAGAGATATTTGAGCGGGAGTATTTGATGGCTCAAATCAAAAGATTCGGTGGCAATATATCGCGCACAGCGAATTTCATTGGTATGGAACGCTCAGCTCTACACCGAAAACTGAAGTCCCTGAATATAGCCACTCGGGATCGAGCCGAACGGGCGGTTTCCTGACATTGCCAATCGGGACACTGACAAGGTCATAAGTAAGGCGGGGACGGGGCATGAAAATAATTGTATGCGGGGCGGGCCAAGTCGGTTTTAACATCGCAAAGCAACTGGCCAGTGAGCACAACGACGTTACAGTCATTGACCAGTCGCCTGAACTGATCCAAAAAATTAGTGACTCACTTGATGTGCAAGCCATGGTGGGCTACGCGTCGCAGCCAGATGTATTGGAGCGTGCCGGAACAGGTGATGCCGATATGATTATCGCCGTCACATTTGCGGATGAAGTAAATATGGTGGCGTGTCAGATCGCGCATTCCATGTTTAACGTGCCGACGAAAATCGCGCGAGTCCGTACTCAAAGTTATTTGAATCCTATTTGGAGTGATCTGTTCAGTCGCGACCACATGCCGATCGACGTGATTATTTCACCGGAAATCGAAGTTGCACACGCTATCTCTCGTCGGCTTGAGGTCCCGGGTGCTTTCGATGTCATGCCATTTGGCGACGGAAAAGTGCGTCTGGTTGGGGTGCGCCTGGCTGAGGACTGTCCGGTCATAGACACACCCCTGCGTCAGCTCACCGAATTGTTTCCCGACTTAAATATTCGTGTTGTTGGGATCACCCGTGGAACCACAACAATCGCGCCCGAAGGCGACGATCAGATGCTGGCGGACGACGAAGTTTATTTCGTCGCTGCAGCCGACCATGTGGAACGGGCACTGGTTGTATTTGGCCATGAAGAAAAGGAAGCACGCCGAATAGTTATCGTCGGCGGTGGAAATATAGGACTATTTCTCGCCAAGGAAATCGAGAGTAATTATCCAGATGTGCGAGTGCGACTCATTGAAAGTGACCTGGCGCGTGCAGAAGAAATTGTCGATGAATTAGGCCACACGGTGGTGTTGCATGGTGACGCGCTAGATCAGGATATATTGCGGGAAGCCAATATCCGCGAGACCGAAACCATTGTTGCTGTTACCAATGACGACAAAGTAAACATACTGGCATCTCTACTTGCCAAGGGGGAGGGGTGCCAACGAGCGATGGTGCTCGTCAATAATTCTAGCTACGGTGCCCTGGTCACATCGCTAGGGGTGGATGTATTCGTCGACCCACGTGCGACAACGGTTTCAATCATCCTACAACATGTGCGCAGAGGACGTATTCACGGTCTTTACAGCATAGGCGACGGCGAGGCGGAAGTAATCGAAGCTGACGCATTGGAAACTTCAAGTCTGATCGGAACACCTTTGCGCGATATCAAGTTACCGGCCGGCATCATCGTTGGTGCAATTGTGCGTGGTGAAGAGGTGATCATACCGCGTGGCGATGCCGTTGTGCGGCAAGATGATCGAGTTGTAATATTCGCCTTGGCGAACATGATAAAAAAAGTTGAGAATATGTTTGCCGTGCGGCTTGAGTATTACTGAGACAACGCAAATGCGATTTCAGTCCTAACCGAACGGAAGACGAATGTCATACGGCTCGGTCCTTTATTATTTCGGATTATTGATGCTTGCGTTGGCGGGATTATCCGTATTGCCGCTGGTTGTCGCTATAACATTAGGAGAAACCGCTCAAGTAGAGGGTTTCCTGGGCACATTGGTGATCACTGGATTTGTTGGTGGTGCAGGGGTGCTGGGTCTACGCGGTGAAGTTGAAGGAGACACGACCCGGGAGTGGTTTTTATTGCCGGTTCTGGCCTGGCTTCTGTTGCCCATATTTGCCGCGCTACCGTTCTCCTATGGCGGCCTAACAACCTCCATTACCGACGCATATTTTGAAGCCGTATCAGGATTGACTACTACCGGTACAACTGTGCTCAGTGGTTTGGATACGGCGCCGGCGAGCATCCTATTATGGAGGGCGTTATTACAGTGGGCAGGCGGGCTGGCGACGGTGGTGCTGGCGGTTACGTTATTTTCTTTGTTAGGCATCGGCGGCATGCAGGTGTTTATTAGTACCGTTCCACGCGGCGAAAGCGGCAGCATGTTTTCCCGTATGAAACATTTAGCTGCAACAATTTGGCCGATTTATCTAGGTCTCACAGTCGCCTGCGCGCTGGCATTGTGGTTTGGTGGCATGACACTGTTTGACGCCATTTGTCACTCGATGAGTACCATTTCCACAGGTGGGTTCAGTACACGCGACGGTTCCATCGGCGCCTTTGAAAGCCCAGCACTGGAAATGATCCTGATCATATTCATGGCCATGGGAGCACTTAATTTTACGCTTCACGCTACCATGCTTCGGGACGGATATCGTAACTACCATGATGACCCTGAAGTAAGATATTTTATTTATGTGGCCGTAATCGGCACGTTGATTTTGGGATTTGGACTGTTCTTTTTAGCCGACAGCACAATGGGGCCTGGCTTGGTCAGTTCCATGTGGACTGGTTTATTCAGTGCGGTTTCAATCCTCAGTACTACTGGATTTGCCGGCAGTGGTCAGTTGCCATTTCCGTTAATGCCTGCCCTGGTCGTGTTCGGATTGATGATGATCGGTGCTTCCTCCGGTTCTACTGGAGGAGGTTTGAAACTGATGCGTTTTCGTTTGCTTATTCATCAGAGCAAACGCGAAATTGCGCGTCTTGCTCACCCCCATAGTGTCATCCGGTTGCGTCACGGTGATCGCGTTGTGCCGGACGAAATAATGGCTGCCATTTGGGCGTTTTTTGTGCTCTACATTTTTTGCGTGGCGGCGGCGACGCTTTTGCTGGGACTGGTAGGGCTTGATTTTGAAACGTCCCTGGCGCTTGCCGCAGCGGCGGTCGGTAACAGCGGTCCGACTGCAGGTTTCATTTCGGTGATAGACGTTCAGGCCTTGCCTAACAGCGCCAAATGGGTTCTTTGTGGAGCGATGCAATTGGGTCGGCTTGAAATTCTTACCCTTCTCACTCTGATAAATCCAACCTATTGGCGGAACTGAAAATTGCCGTTTAAATCGAACAAAAAGGCTATAGGACGACATGTCTAGAATAGCCTATGTCAATGGACAGTACGTACCCCACAACCAGGCAGCTGTTCACATTGAAGATCGGGGCTATCAGTTCGCCGATGGTGTCTACGAGGTTTTCGCTGTCATTCGGGGAAAATTGATTGACCCTGCCTTTCATTTTGAACGGTTGGAGCGCTCTCTTCGCGAGATCAAAATAGAAGTGCCGTTGTCTCGTCGTTCCCTAGGCTTGGTGATCGTTGAAGTATTACGCCGCAACAGAGTACGGAACGGAATACTTTACTTGCAGGTGACCCGGGGCGTTGCGCCACGCGATCACGGTTTTCCCGCGGTGGTGTCTCCGAGCATCGTAATGACCGCGCGCGCTATGGCACTGCCGCCCGACCCGCATAAGTTTGAAAATGGCATAGGTGTGGTGACGGTGCCCGAAACCCGCTGGCGTCGATGCGACATCAAATCAATCGCTTTACTGCCAAATGTGCTGGCCAAACAGGATGCACGCGATGCAGGTGCTTACGAAGCTTGGTTTGTTGATGAAGATGGGTTTGTCACCGAAGGCAGTTCGACCAATGCCTGGATTGTTGATGCGGATGGGAACCTGGTGACCCGGCAAACAAATAGCAGTATTTTGAGCGGGATTACCCGGCGGACTTTACTGGAGTTAGCGGATAAAGCAGGAGTTCACGTAATTGAACGTAGCTTCACTGTTGATGAAGCAAAGCACGCACGGGAAGCATTTATTTCGAGCGCTACATCTTTCGTACTGCCCGTTGTGCGGATCGATGGTGAGCCAGTTGGGAAGGGCCAACCGGGACCGGTGGCAATGCAATTGGAGACCCTATATAGACGGTATGCGGTCTAGACTTGTTCGTTGCTTATCTGCTTATGCCAGCGTAACTTGTACGTGGTGTTGAACATTCTTATTTGATATTTGGCAGAGTATAATTCAGTAGTGAATGTATAAGAGGGGTATATAAAGTTCGCTAACACGCCAAGTTAAGACGAGCGGCAAAAACAAAAAGTAAAAAGGGAATATCCCATGTCGTCAGAAAAATCGCAAAATGTCCAAGACGTATTTCTTAATTATGTGCGTAAAAATAAGACTCCGGTTACCGTTTTCCTTGTAAACGGAGTTAAACTTCAAGGCATCATTACTTGGTTTGATAATTTTTCAGTTCTACTGCGCAGAGATGGTCACATCCAGCTGGTTTACAAGCACGCAATATCAACGGTAATGCCGGCGACTCAAATACAGTTGTTCGAGCCGGAAGCAGAGGAGGCTGCCGTGGCGGCTGAAGCCACATAGATTGTCGCAGAAGCCACCTAAGAAGTTTACCAAGGCCCGCATAAGTCGGGCGCCCGAGATTGACGAGGCTTCTGACTCAAAGTCGAGGAGCAAAAAATCGGACAGCCGGTTCGCGGGTAACAAATATAACGAGGGCCCTGACGAAGTCAGCGGGCGGGCCCTGGTTCTCCATCCATTTTTGAAGAAACGTCCGCGTAATCGTGGCGCATCTAATGCTGCGGGCGTTGCCGAAGGCATGGGTCGCGAACCGGGCGCTCGATTTTCAGAAGCCGTTGGCTTGGCGACAGCGATCAATCTTGATATTGCCCACGAGGAAATTGTCGTGATTAAGACAATTCGCCCCGCCAGTTATCTGGGTAAAGGCAAAATTGAGGACTTGGCGGCGGTCATCCGTAGGATGGAAATCGACGTTGTTGTTTTTGACGGGGCGCTCAGTCCGGTACAACAGCGAAACCTAGAGCGCGTCTGGAACGCGAAAGTGATCGACCGAACTGGTTTGATTCTCGAAATATTTGGCGCCCGTGCACGCTCGCGAGAAG
>JAPYRI010000140.1 GCA_029941135.1 Alphaproteobacteria bacterium
GTACGAATGGGACTTGGACCGAAACGACCGGGAGATGTTCCACTACCAGTATCTCTTTATTGAGTTTTTGGTTGTGTCACGAACAATCGTCGATCCCAAACCATACGCAACCGGCCACAAAGATAAATTGCGCTACAGTACATTTTTGATGACTTCGCCTCAGTCTGCAAAAGGTACATCGGTCCTTAACATCTGGTACTACGATCAATCCAAATTGCCTGAATTTTACGGCTTTCTGCCTGATTTCAAGCGCATTCGACGCTTAACCTCCAGCCAACGTTTTGAACCCGCGGTTCCCGGATCGAACTACTCCACTTCGGACACGTATATGATGGGCGACCCGGTTTTATTGTGGGGCAACTTTAAAATTGTCGGCAAAGTTCCGTTCTTGGCCGGTGTTTCCGGCGGCTGGGCTGGTCATAAAGATAATTGGCTCATTGGTCGTCATGGGGGCACCAATGGCAGACGCTTTTTCGACAGCACGCTTGAGTTAATTCCCGAGGCGATTGTGATCGATATGGAGCCGGTTGGTTTTCCTAATGCCCCCTATGGCAAACGCCGAGTGTGGTTCGACCCGCGCAATATGAGCCCCTTAACCGCCATCGTTTACGATCGCAAAGGCGAAATCCTCAAGAACTACATGAACCAGTCGACGGTATATCAGATGCCCGACGGGATACAATGGCCGGAAAAAGGTGACCCCTATTGGTCATGGACAAAACTCACTGTCCACAATATGCATCGCGATTCCATAACGTTGATGCAGCACGTGAACGAAATCGACGGCGGCTTCAAAGTGCGCTTAAATGAACCTGAGCTGTTTGATGAGTTTTGCACCATCCCCGCCGTGCGGCGCTTGGGAAAATAACGTTACCAAAGGCGTTTGCTCAAGATAGCCGCCCCTTCCGCCAATGCCTTCAGTTTTATCCACATGGCATCTTCAGCACAGAAGCGGTAGCCGGCGAAAGTGCTGAAGCCGCAATCGGTGCTAGCGATCACCCGCTCTTTGTCGCCGACAGCATCAATCGCGTCATTGAGTCGGCGGGCAACCACTTCCGGGTGCTCCATATAATTTGTCGTAGTGTCAATGACGCCTGGGAACAGATCCATGTGATCTGGTAAACGCACTTTCTTCAGCACTGATATTTCGTGTTCATGGCGCGGATTACCGAACGGCAAACTAAGCCCCGACACGTTGGCGCCATAAAAAATATTGACCACGTCCACCAGGTCCACATCATCGGCGTGCGGACCGTTCCAGTTCCCCCAGCACGCATGCAGCCGAACTTTCTCCCGGGGGATGTCACCAATCGCTTCATTGATCGCCGCCACATGCAGTTCGGTGATTTCTTTAAACTTGCTAATCGGTTCGTCTTTAAACAACCAGGCACGTTCCATGGCTAAGTCGGGCGCATCCACCTGAAGCGAAAAGCCTTGATCCACCACATAGCGATATTCTTTGCCGATCTCTTTGGCGACCGCCATCACATAGGCATCATGGGTCGCGTAATAGGCATTGCCCATGGTGGTCGCGATGATCCCCGGCGATGGCACATTCATAAATACGTCATTAAAGTCATGGCCAACCCGGTCGAGCGCCTGCTGAAATGAAGAGCATTCCTTTTCAATCGGGCCCATGTCGGCGTACTTGACGTCGGCCAGAGCCTGGGGTGCTGAGATTGCTTTGGAATTGCCGATTGCCGCGACCACCAGTTCAGCCACCTTGGGAAAGCGGTCAAAGTCGGTGGGCAGGCCGCGCACTGTTGCTCCGCCAAACCCGTCCATACGCATCGGCATGTAGGTTTGAAAACCGACCCGAGGCTGCTCGCCGTCGTTGCCGATGGTGATGCCGCAATCAAATTGCTTCTGCACGACATTGCGGGTGGCGTTGTTCGCTTCGCGCCAGAATTCAGCCTCATCTATCGGCTCGCCACGCTCTTGGCTTAATAGAAGTTCGGTTAGCCGGGGCGGGCGCGGCATGCTGCCAACGTGGGTGACTTCAATCTTATCCTTGCTTCTTCCTGCCATTTGGGCACTCTCCCGGTCTTGGCGGTAATCTGTCACCTAGGGACTTAGCAAAAAAAATGGATTTAGCAAAACAGTGCATCGATGTCGGTCTGTTTACCAATCGGCGCAAGGACATGTTCGATTTTTGGCAACAAGAAATCGGACTACTTTATGATCACCTGGGCAAATTGGGTGCTGGCGTACAGCAGCATCGGCACCATATGAACGGCTCGATCTTCAAATTGAACCAGGCCCGGGACACACTGCCCGACGAACCTGTGAGCGGCTATCAGGAACTTACAATCGCAATGGAAGGCCTGACCGAGGCCCGGAATCTCACCGACCCGGACGGCAATAAAGTGATCTTGGTGCCCCCCGGCACGAACGGCATTACCGGCATCGGTATCAAACTGGGTGTGCGCGACCCGGTCGCCTTTCACACCTTTTACCGCGACGTTTTGCAGCTCACCTCAGACGGCGAAAGCGCCTATCGTGTTGGTACTTCCAAGATATCGTTCTTCCATGACCCATCTGCCATCCGTACCGGCGACTGGTGGGCATCCGGATACCGCTACATCACAATTCAGGTATTTAAAGCCGACCAGGAACACGCGGCGATCCTTGCCCGTGGCGGTGAAGAAGGGCAAGAGCCGCGCACCATCGGCACGACTGCACGCTATTCTTTCGTTCGCGACCCAGACGGCAACTGGATTGAAATATCCCAGCGCGCCCAATTGACGGGTTCGCTGGATTAGGACTTGAACCTCTTGCCCTATGGATTACCCTAGGATCCCTCAGAATTAGAAAGAAAACGGCGATCAAATGTCAGAATTTTTCAACGCACTCAGCGATGATCACATCGCCTTCATTCATGCACAACCGATGTTCTTTACCGCCACCGCTTGCGCGGAAGGACGCATTAACCTCAGCCCCAAGGGTGGCGATGGTTTGCACCGGGTCATCAACCATAATCTATTTTGCTATCTCGACCTGACCGGCTCGGGCAATGAAACCTCGGCCCATCTCACTCACGATGGACGCATCACCGTGATGTTCAATAGTTTTACCCGAAATGCCATGATCATGCGGCTTTATGGGCATGGCCGCACAGCGACTTCGGGTTCACCCGAATTCGAGAAGTACATCAGCCTGTTTCCCGACAATGTCGGCACCCGGCAACTCATGCTTGTTGATATCGACCAGATGCAAACGTCGTGCGGCTATGCGGTTCCGCACATGGAGATAAGTTCCCATCGTGATGCTCTTGATCGATGGGCGGAAAGCAAAGGCCGCGAAGGGGTTCTCGATTACCAGCAAGAGATAAATCTAATCTCAATCGACGGACTTGAAATCGGACTGGCAAAACAAACACCCTGAGTGGCAGACAGTTCTGAAAGCTGCAATTCATTCTGAAATGTGACAGGTTGAAGGCCGGACGCGCTTCAGGGAGGGTGTAAGCCAATGAGTGTTCAAGAAACCAATTTGAAAGCTGTCGAGCAGTGGATCGACAACTACAATAACGACACCGACCGTATGGCGACCGAAAGCTACGCACCAGACTATGTGGCGCAGGCCATGGGTCTCGCGACCATCGAAGGCGTGGATAATCTCAAAAAACTTGAAGATGTGGTCACAGCAGCGGCATCTGACAGGGTCGGCAAAATAGTCAAAGCCCATTCAGCTGGCGATAGTGTCATTGTTGAGGCAACGCTCACCTATACCAATAGCGAAGGGAAAAAAATTGAAACCCCCTGGTGTGCGGTCCTCACCTTTCGCGACGGCAAAATTATCAGTGATCACACCTATCTCGACAAAACCCTGTGGCCGGGCTTGGGTTAGAGTAAGTCTGTAAAATTAGGAGACGACGTTGAAAAATTTGGAGTTTGAAGTCCCGGGACCGGGATCCTGGACGCTGGAAGTATTGCATTATAACCGACCTGTTTCCCGATACGCCGGGCAACATTTTTTCGACGCCCTCATGGAGGGCATGCGCCAATCCAATGAACATTACGGCACGCCTTTGGAAAAACTCGAATTTCAACTCATCAATCGGTTCATCTATTTGCAGCCGCGCCCGGTTGGCGCCCCGCCTGGTGCCACCGACTTGCCGCCGAAATGGCTTTTCACCTTGATGCAATATTTACATCCGGCCATCCGTAAGCGCCGCAAACGCGCCCGCTGGGCGGTGGCTGAGAAAATCTGGCGCAATGACGTCGCCCTTTGGGACAACGAGGTTAAACCTGCGGTTTTAGCCCGCGCCGCTGAATTGCGGGCGGTGGATGTCGCTGCCTTGAGCGGCGATGAATTGATTACGCACCTTCAAGAGACCAGCGATTTTGTGCTCGAGACCGTCATCAATCACCACCGTTTCACCAATACGTTTGGTGTGCCGCTTGGCATTTTCTTGTCTCAAACCATGGACTGGACGGGTTTACCGGCAGGTGATTGTCTTCGCTTATTCGAAGGCTACTCGGAAGTTTCCCGGGGCTCCATCGCCGAACTCGGTAATTTGCGGGAAGCATTGCAATCAGACTCTGAAATGAGCGCGCTGATCGGGTCAGACACACCATCAGACAGTATCCTCGAGACCTTGAGAGAACGGTCCGGGCCCGTCGGTGATGCTGTGACATCTTACATTAACGGCGCCGGGTACTGCATGCTAACCGGGTACGATGTAGCCGACTTGATGGCGATCGAATCGCCGGACATGATGATGCGATTGATCCGCACGGCGCTAGAGGGTGGCACCGAAGAAGGTCAGTTAGCGGGCAACAATGTAACTGCAACGGTGCGCGCCGCTGTGCCCGATGAACACAAGTCAGAATTTGACGAACTCCTCACCGAGGCGCGGTTGACCTATCGTATGCGCGACGAGCGCGGCGCAAATGGTGATGCTATGTCGGTTGCTTTGTCCCGGCGGGCGGTGTTGGAAGCCGGCCGCCGCCTGATCGAGCAGAATAAACTGAAAGACCCGAAAGAAGCAGCGGAAGCAACCCTCGACGAGATTACTGGATTACTGCGCGGCGGATCTTTCC
>JAPYRI010000141.1 GCA_029941135.1 Alphaproteobacteria bacterium
ACCGCGTACAAATGGAGGCGACAGCATATGAGCGAAGACACACCACAGGAAGCGTGGGTCAAGATCCCAACACCCGAGCAACGCGCCGCAATGGCGACGGACGGCGACCTGTATAATTTCGGATTTATTCCGGCCATGGGCGGCTTGATTGCCACCCACCCGAAAATTGGGCCTCATTTCTTCGGCCTTTATCAGGAGATTATGTTTTCGCCGGAAAGTGCCCTCAGCCGGGCCGAGCGGGAAATGACCGCGGCGGTCGCCGCCGCCGCTCAGGATTGCTTCTACTGAACTCAGTCGCACACCCAGTTCCTCCGTGCTGAGGACGATAACCGCGAACTATCAGAAGCTATTGTGAACAAGACTTGGCGCGAAGTTGCCAGCCTCACTGACCGGCAGCGGGCCTTGGCCGAGGTCGCCGAAAAAATGTCCGGAAACCCGACCCGCATGGTCGAAGGGGACTGGCAGCCATTGCGCGATCTCGGCTTTGATGATCAGGCGTGCCTGGAGGTGGCCCACATCGTCGGCATTTTCAACTACCTGACCCGCATCGCCGATGGCCTGGGATTGCAACTTGACCCCGGCACCTTGGAGGCTGCGAAAACCGGCATAATCCTTAAACGCGCCGCAGGGTGAGCGCAAGAGGACTGTGCGGCAAAGGGCTAGTCGGCACCTGACCAAAGTCTAGGTATGCCTGACCACAAAGGAAGTAATTGCCTGTTCGTCAACCACTGCCTGGCGAGCGCGTCCTTCTACTTTGCCTACGAATATTATCCTGCCAGGGATTGAATGGTGTACAATTACGTGGGTTGTGACACGGCGATGAGGATCGCCGTTTAAGCGGTTAAATCAGCAATGAGGTAAAACCATGTCTCAATCCTTTCCATCCGTGGAGCCCCACGGAACTCTCGAACCTATAATTGACAATGTGTGGTACCTGACCGGGTCAGTGGTGTTTAAGCCGCTCCTACGCATATCGCGCAATATGGTCATTTTGCGCAACGGAGACGAAATTACGCTGATCAACAGTGTGCGCCTTGATGCCGACGGCGAGGCTGCATTGGATGCGCTTGGCAAAGTTGCTCACGTGATGAAAATCGGCTTCCACAGTATGGATGACGCCTATTATGTCGACCGCTATGGCGCCAAACAATGGACCCTTGAAGACGGATCTCTATCCGAAGACGGCGAGCTTCCGTTCCCCGGCGCGCGGGTGTTTCTATTCAAGCAAACGGTGGTGCCTGAAGCGGCCATACTGATTGAGCGCGAGGGCGGCTTGTTGATCACCTGCGACAGTGTTCAGCATTGGGTGCCGAAGGACGTCATGTCCGCTGTCGCCAAGGTGTTCACGCGTGTTATCGGTTTTCAAAAGCCGGCGCAAATCGGACCGCCGTGGCGCAAACGGCAAACGCCACCTAATGGCAGTCTCATATCAGATTTCGAACGCCTGGCGGATTTGCCGTTCGAGCGCATTATTGGCGGCCATGGAGGCCTGCTCGAAAGCAACGGGCCTACCCTCTTGCGGGCGTCGATTGCACGCGAATTGAGTTAGAATACTGGCGAAAACTCAAGCGGTGCCGCCGTGGCGACAGGAACTTCAATCCAGAAGGTTGACCCTTCACCTATCGTGCTGTCAAAACGAATGTCACCGCCCATATATTCAATAAGCTGTTTTGAAACCGAGAGACCGATGCCGGTTCCAGGTGTGGTTGAGTTTTCGGTACCGAGGCGGTCGAACGGGTCAAATATGCTCTCCCGCATATCCACTGGAATTCCATTGCCCGTGTCGCTGGCCTTAACCCGCAGAGAGGCGTTCGCGCGATCGTCGGGCAGGGCAAATTTCTCAAAACTTCGGCCAATCACTTCGTCCCGGGCGTACCCCGAATCCCGTTCCACCGCCGGGCTGGCATAAGTAATATTTCCGTCCCTGCCGATCACAAGAACTTAATCAGAGGTGTTTTCCGTGAGCGCCCGGCGCATTCCTTCACAATCCTGAAATGACGCTTCGGCATTATACGCGTCCGGCCTTTCTTTAATTCCTTTTATTCCTAGAATTGTGTCGCCCATGATCTGTCGTGTCCTTCACACCACTGATGAGAGAATAAGATAGTTTAATATTCTTAATTCGAAATGCTGCTACGCAAGGTTTTCGTTAACGAAAACCTAATGATCGCGCCGAACTCCGCCGCTATTGGGGATCAGCGCTTCATTTCTGGCTCATTTAACCGTCGTATCCAGCAGTTCCTGGAGGTTGTCGTCGATTGCTTGACGGTCTTTGTCGGACAGGCAGAACATGGCGAAGTGGGCCCACAAGCTATCCACGACCCGCAACTCGCTGTTCGGGATCATCGCTTGTTCTTCGGCGCAATCTTGTGTCGGAAAGAACATGTCGTTGCCGAACGGCATGACAAAGGTTTTGGCAGTAATACGGCCTAAAGCCGCTTTGAGGTCGCCGCCGGTGTGGAGGCTCACGTCGCCATAGCGCCATTTCCGTGACATGCACATGAGGTTATTGGGGTCCATGGGTAAGAACCAGTTCTCCCAAAATCCACGGTTAAAATCATCAAGCGAGCTAAATCCAACCTCGCGCCAAGTCTCGCGCTTGTAGAACTCCTGACACACGCCCATCACCGACCACACCTGTGCATGGCGGCGAATGCCCACATGGACAGCATCGGGTTCGGTGTAGAAACCACCATTCCATGCCGGGTCCGATTTGATCACGTCTTCCAAAAGGCGTACGAAAATAAAATCATGCGGCGTGGTTTTGGCCGTACCCGCAATGGGGGCCGCGCGCTTGACCATGTCGGGGTAAGCGACCGCCCACTCGTAAGTTTGCTCGGCGCCCATGGACCAGCCCAATACGAGTCGCAATTCTGTAATGCCGAACTTTTCCGTGAGCAGCCGATGTTGCGCGCGCACGTCGTCGCCGATTTGAATGTCGGGAAACGCGCCCATGTTGAACGGCGGCGGGGTGTTGCTCGGTGATGATGAAAAACCATTTCCAAACTGACCCGGCAGAATAATAAAGTACTTTTCGGGGTCGAGCGGACGGTCGGGTCCGATGAACATTTCCATCGACTTGGACGTGCCCGAATACATGTGGGGGAACAGGATTACGTTGTCCTTCTTGTCGTTCAGCACACCGTGGGTTTTGTAGGCGAGCTTAGTGCCTCGTAAGGTATCGCCAGAATTGAGCGGAAAATCTCCCAGCTTGAAAATCTCATGGGGGCCGTGGTCGGCCTCGTTATAGTAAGTATTGTCGATCATCTTAATGTGCTCCCCGATTCCACTATATGCCACATTAAGCTATATATTAGCGATCAGAACAGAGAGAGTTTGATCTCAAGGGGGCGAGTAGGTGGCAAATATTGAAATAAAGAAACCGGTCCAAGAAGTGGACGCGTTGATCATCGGTGCCGGTGTAAGTGGGCTTTATCAATTGTATTGCTTGCGGAAATTGGGCCTCGACGCACGCATATTCGAGGCCGGCGGCGGCGTGGGCGGCACTTGGTATTGGAACCGTTATCCGGGCGCGCGCTTTGATTCTGAAAGTGTCAGTTACGCTTACAGCTTCTCAAAGAAATTGTTGGAGGAGTGGGATTGGACCGAGCACTATTCCGGTCAGCCTGAGAATGAACGCTACCTGAATTTTGTTGCGGACAAGTTTGGTCTGCGACCGCACATTCAATTCGCTGCGCGCATTAAATCAGCCATCTATGACGAGAGTAACGCGCGTTGGGACATCGAAACCACCGACGGCAAGCGCGCCCGCACGCAGTTTCTCATTTCGGCGGTTGGCATCCTGTCCGCAACCCATATGCCCAGCATTCCGGGGATCGACAATTTTAAGGGACAATCGTTTCACACGTCACGTTGGCCACACGAGGAAGTCGACTTTGCCGGCAAGCGCGTGGGCATCATCGGCACCGGCGCGACCGCCGTTCAACTTATCCCCGAAATCGCGGGCAAGGTCGGGCACTTGACCGTTTTTCAACGCTCGCCCAACTATTGCTGCCCGTTGCGCAATTCAGAGATTGACCCCGATACCCAGCAAGAGATTAAAGCGAGTTACGACGAGATATTTGCCAAATGCAACGAGACATTCGCGAGTTTCATGCATGATTTTGATCCGCGCTCAACGTTCGACCTGTCGCCCGAGGATCGCCTGGCCTTCTACGAGGAGATTTGGGCTCAGCCGGGATTCGCCAAGTGGTTCGGTTGTTTTCAAGACATCATGACCGACACGGCGGCCAACGAAGAATATGCCGAATTCGTGCGCGGCAAAATTCGCGAGCGAGTCAACGATCCGGCGATTGCCGAATTGCTGACGCCAAGGGACCACCCATTTGGCGCTAAGCGGATTCCCATGGAGACCAACTACTACGAAGCCTACAACCGCGATAACGTGTCGCTTATTGATGTGCGCGAACATCAAATCGAGAGCATCACCCCAACCGGCATCAAGACCGGCGACGCCGATTATGAGTTCGATGTGATCATCTATGCGACCGGGTTCGACGCTATTACCGGCGAGCTGACCCGCATGGATATCCGTGGTGAAGGCGGGCAAAAGCTTGCGGACAAATGGGCGGATGGGCCGAGCGCTTATTTGACATTGCAAACCGCCGGGTTCCCCAATTTCTTTATCGTGAACGGCGCCGTGTTTTGCAATTTTACCCGCTGCGCCGAAGTGGTCGGCGAATGGGTCAGCGGCTGCATCGGCTATATGAACGACAACGGATACGATCGTATTACAGCCGATCCGGACGCCGAAGCGGCCTGGACCGACCACGCCACGGGGCTAACTGAAGGCATGCTGTTCACCGGGACCGACTCCTGGTTTATGGGCACCAATATTCCCGGCAAGAAGCGCGCGTTTCTGTTTTACGCGGGCGGGGCGCCGGCCTTTCGTGACAAATGCAACGAAGTGGCAGCCAACGGCTATGAAGGGTTCCGCCTCAGCTAGAAAGGGCTGCGACGATG
>JAPYRI010000142.1 GCA_029941135.1 Alphaproteobacteria bacterium
TTGTCATTGTCTCCGGAGGCACCGGCCAACGACATCACACGGCAGGAAGGAAAACTAAGTGATGCGCAAGCACATATTCGCCAATTGAGCCACAACGGTAATTTAAGCGAAGAAAGTCTGGTGAGTTTGCTGCGCGGCGGGCAGGTTTCTGAGTTTGTCGTGGCTCTATCCCACATGTCAGACCTAAATTTAATCACTGCTAGACGGATTCTATAGGACGGTGAGACGCAATCACTCGCGTTAGTTTCAAAGCATCAGGCGTCAATAAGGCAACGTTTTCGGCACTTGAAACCCTGTCTTATAACGGTCCGGCACGTGACTCTGAAACAGCAACCGGCGCCCATGCAGTGTTTGATAAAACCAATCTTGAGACCGCTTCCAAAACTGTCATGATATGGCGGCATGGTCCAGGTTCCCAAACCCCCATAAGTGAATGGCCCACCAGGGAAGCTGACTCCCAACCTTCACATTACATCAATTTGCCTGGTCAAAAACTTAAACGTCTCGACGACTAATCGTTCAAAAAGGTTCTTTAAAGGGCCGCAGGTCTATTTCGAGGCTCCAGGTGGTTTTGTGTTGTTTGTGAAGGTTCCAGTAATTGTCTGCGATTGCATCGGTGTCGAGCAATCCTGCCTCGCCTCGTTGCTCGACCATTTGCGGGAACCGTCCTTGTAGAATATCTCCGTTGACGCCCCCATCTATAATCACATGCGCCACATGCAAACCTTCGGGCCCAAATTCCCGCGCCATTGACTGGGCGATCGCACGGAGCCCCGCTTTTGCCGATGCAAAAGCAGTAAATGGAGGTTTGCCCCGCAACGACGCGCTAGCGCCTGTAAATATCAGTGTGCCCCCCCGCGGGGTCATGCGGCGAGCGGCTTCCCGACCGACCAAAAAACCGCCCAAACAACTCACTCGCCAAACGTCTTCAAAAAAATCAGCTTCCATTTCTTTGAGTGGCTTAAAGAAATTGTTGCCCGCGTTATAGCAGACGAAATCGATGGGCCCGAAATTTTCGGCCGCATCGAACAAGCCAATAACGTCTGCCTCCTTGGTGGTGTCGGTTTGAAGGGCAGTCACTTGGCCGCAATCTTCGACACTGGCTTGATGTGCGAAATCGGCCAATTTGTCTATTGATCGTCCGCCAACAAAAACGTCCAGACCTTCACTCGCGACCCGTCGAGCGACCGCGCCTCCGATACCACGCGCCGCACCAACCCCCACGACTATTGCCGTGTTACGTTTGGACATAATGAACCCTCCCTGAATTGCTACAACCAATTTCTCGAATATGGCAAAAAGTAGTATGCTTTATTGATCAGTCTAATGCAGGTTGTGTATTTGATTTATTTCGCGCTGGCATTCGGGGTCGGGAATTCTTTCATTCAGCGTAATTGAGAAAATGGAGCGATCATGGTGACAAGTTCTGAGGATAAAAATGACAATCGAGAAAGTACGGATCGCCACCCGGACGGCCAAGTCACCACCGAGACTCGGGGACACGTTTATCTGATCGGCATCAATCGTCCGGAAAAATATAACGCCTTTACCCCGAAAATGTTCGATGAGTTAACTGATGCATACAATAAATTCGAACAAAATGAAGAATTATGGGTTGCGGTTTTGTTTGCTCACGGCCCAAATTTTACCGCAGGCCTTGATCTGCCCAAATTTGCAGATCGGATCAAAGATGGGCAAGACTTAAGGCCAGAATCAGGTATCGATCCATTCGGGCTTAGCGGTTCGCCGCGTACCAAGCCCATTATCACAGCGATCAATGGAATTACGTTTACAGCCGGCATCGAACTTATGCTCGCCACCGACATTGTCATTGCGTCGAACGATTGCCGCTTGTCTCAACTTGAAGTAAAACGCGCGCTGATGGCCATCGGGGGCGCAACATTTAGGTTTGTTGAGCGCGGCGGCTGGGGCAATGCCATGAAGCATTTACTCACGGGTGACGAGTTTGACGCCGAAGAAGCGCTGCGAATTGGATTGATCCAGGAAATCGTTCCGGCGGGAACGCAGATAGATAGAGCCATTGAATTGGCCCAAGAAATAGCCGCCCAGGCCCCAACGGCGGTGCGGGAAACTTTGAGTTCTGCCCGGTTGGCATACACCCATGGCGCCGACGCCGCGATTAAAGAATTTCGCAATGTACAAACAAGGCTGTCACACACTGAAGATTTCAAAGAGGGATTGAATTCCATGATCGAAAGAAGGGCGGGCAAATTTACCGGGCGATAAAATAAAGAGCTGAAACGACTTTAGTCGGCGGAGATTTTGCCGTTTGCTCCACCCAGCAAACAGTCGATCTGTTTTTGATCCGAAGAAAGAGGCAATATAACGTTACGAAACAAAAGCTTACCACCATCAAACAAGGTCATTCTGTCTTCGACTAAAACTGGCAATTTTTTTTCGATCACCTCGTTGAATTGTCCAACTGCTTTATCCAATAGGGTTTGATTCCAGTCCTTTTGTCCTCTTAACAATATACCGGAATACTTGGCCACCTCCGGCCCCAATTAATGAAAATAAGGAAAGCTATGTGCATTCCGGGTGTCCAAAATAAAACAATGCGGCCATAGTTGCCCGATCGCATCCGAATCTATGTCGGAAAGCGTCGGCAAATCACGATCACCACGGCAATCTTGCCAGTAATTCAGCAGCTGCCAGGTGAGCTGGTTATCTATATCTGGGGAAAACTGGGTCGTAGTGTGCTCGAACTGACCAACATAGTGCACAGCAAATATTTAGGAATCGTTACAAACCACCGATTTGATCCATAGCAACATGATTTTAAAAGATATTATTAGGCTGTTTTATTGCAGTAGAAACGCCAGTTTATCGGCGTGCGTCAATGCTTCTTAGCTCCGCCACTTCGTCATCTAAATCGAGAGCCGTAGACCCAACGCCTTTACCTGAGTTTTTGTCATCTTTGGACGACTTCCTTGACCACGGAAACACCCAAGCTTTGCCCGGTGCAAATGCACTTTTCTGCACGGCGTCCAAATGCTCATCGGGATCAGGATAGTTTTCCCGGATCGACGAACAAATTCACCAAATCTGGATCAAATTGACTACCAGAACTGCTGTTAACAAATTCGGCAGCTTTTTCAATACTCCAGGCTTTTTTTGTAGGGCCTGTCAGATGTCAGAGCATCAAAGACATCTCAGATTGTTGAAATGCGCCCGACGAGAGGTATCTCATCCTTATTACGTGCATGCCGGTTTCGGTATCCCGATACTCCGCGGCCCGTCCAAGGTAGCGGACGATTTGCAGATTGGTCTCGCGAAGCATTTGAGTTCGATCCCGAACTTTTTGTTCCAATATCTCATTCTGCTGCCATTTTTGATTATACAGCAGTCGGACTTCCAGCATGTTGGAGGCGCGGCTCAGAACTTCTTCCATTTCGATGGGCTTGGTCACAAAATCTTTGGCGCCTGCCCTGAGGGCTCTCGATCGTGTTTGGGCATCGCCTTGTGCAGTTAAAACTAGTATTGGGAGGTAATCCTCATCCTCAGGTGTTTGTAATTCCTTGAGTTGACGCATGACCCCGAAGCCGTCGAGTTTCGGCATCCGAATATCGAGAAGGATAAGATCGAAGCGTTCGCGCTCATGTAATGCCCGCACGATGAGTGGATCAGTCGTCGTTTGAACATCTGTGTAGCCGGCATTCGCGAGGATGTTTTCGAGCATCAATACGTTCGACGGAATATCATCGACGATGAGTATTTTGGCGTTGGTAAGCTTTTGCATTTAACGCCAACCACCTGATTGTGTGGTTAAAAGTCCGTATTGATTTAGCGCAATAGTCACTGCGTTCTGCTTAAGAATATGGCCGTCAGATCTTGCTCGTTCACGGTATGAGAAAGCCATTAAGAGTGGGTGAATTCTGCGGGCGACTGAAATATTTTTTCCTCTCATTTCACGCGTGTCCTACAACTTGACCCAACCCTCGCAGTCCCCTAATTTTACTTACCGCCCGTTTGGTTTAGGGACATTGTATGGCTATCAGAAAAACCAGCCGGCAAGGTGTCATTGACCACGCCCTGCGTCTTTTTCGCAGAAACGGGTATCACTACACCTCCATGGCAGACATAGGCACCGCTTGCGGACTTCTAAAAGGCAGTATTTATCACTACTTTAGCACCAAGGAAGAGCTAGCAAGCGCTACTTTGGAAAAAGAAATTAATGTAGCAAAAGAGCACATATTTAATTCGGCATACCAGGAAGGTAACTCAGATCAACAACGCTTAATCGATTTTGCCGAGGGCATTTCCCTGCATTTCAAAGACCGCGAAGGGGGTTGTTTAATGGCAAATTTTGCATTCGAAGCTGGCAATACTTTGCCCGAACTGATGCCGATCATAGCCCACTATTTTGAAGAATGGGTAGAATCACTGGCGCATATATTGGAAAAACGCTACGGAAGGCACCGGGCTTTGGAACTTGCTGCTGATTCTCTTGCCCGAACTCAGGGAGCGTTGTTGCTAATGAAAGTAGATAATCGGGCTCAAGCAGCTTTGCAGCGTACCCAGCACGATATGCTATCCCTTCTCGGCTGAAACCCCTGCGAGAAGTAATAACAGCTATTACCGCGACGTTTTTTGATCAAGCGACAGCCACTGCAATTCCGGCTTTATGATCCCAGTAACACACGCGATCACGGCCTTCTGACTTCGCTTTGTAGAGAGACTTGTCAGCCCGTTCGATCAGTTCTTCAAGGCTAGAATCGCGATCCATTGCAGCAAATCCAAATGATGCGGTGACGGAGATAAGGCCGCTCTCCCCAACCTCCAATGGTTTTTCCGACAACCGCAGCCTGAGCCGATCCAATACTGTTAAACCTGAATGAACATTGCACACTTTGTGTGATCAAACTCCGGACTCTCCC
>JAPYRI010000143.1 GCA_029941135.1 Alphaproteobacteria bacterium
GGGCAGTGCCCATAACGAGAGAGTTTCCGGTGGCGCGAAACTTTCATGAATTTGGGCTGCAGTCAGCGATGTGTTCAATAAATGGGTTTCATGGTGTTCCGCTTCGACATCTGGCCCCGTCAATGTGGCATCGCTCAACAGCCAGTACCCCTCCATAAGACGCGCCCGGTCTGCATCGATCCGCCCGATAAAGCGGTCGGCACCTTGATAGAGGAAGATTATTACGTCTTCCAATTCCAGTTCCGGTTCTTGCTGAGATAATCGAGCCGCATGAATGACCGACTGACCCAGTTCGTCAACTTGCCGCATCCACAAACCCGACGAGTAAATTGCCAACAGATTGGGTCGGCCGCGTAAATGTTTGGATTCAAGCTGCTCGTAACGGGAAACCAGGATAGAGGCGATCGGGTCAATTACGGTAATCGTGAGTGAGCCCACTAGTAGAGCCAACATCAAAGGAGGCGTTAGAAACTGCCAAACCGACACCCCGGCCGCTCGTGCGACAACCAATTCGTGTGTTCTGGTTAATTTGGCGAATGTCCACATGGCTCCAAACAGAGCGGCAAAGGGCAACGCTTTTTCAGCCAGTTTCGGAAGTTTCAATGCTGACATGATTAAAATTACTGGGAAAGTGGCGCTTTCCCGCCCGGCCGCCCGGCGGATCAGTTCGACCGTGTCGAATAGAAATATAACAGCGATGACGGCAAAAAACACAATCCCCAGGCCGATCAGAAACTGGCCGCCCAGATAGCGTGACAAAGTTGAAGAAAGTCGCATCAGGACACCTTGGCCTTTAAGGGGAGGGTGTTTACCACTCTGACTTGTCGTCGGTGGCGTGCCAAAATATAAAAACTGATTGCGGCGGGAATTATAATGACGAGGTACATGCCCGGAATGACATCCGGTTTTTTAATGGCTAAACTTTCTAGCCCAAGTCCCGCCACCCGGATCAATACTGCTGCAGCGATGGCTGCAAATATTCGCCACCCTTGACCTCGGCGATTATATTCACCGGAAAGCAGAACAACCGCTGCCAAAGCCGCAAGCATCAAGGCATAGAGCGGTGACGAAAGACGTTTATGGGCTTCGGCCCTGAAGCGGCCCAAATTCTGGCGATCTGCAGCGCTGTCGCCGGGATAGAACAGTTCATGAATAAAACGCTCTTTCGGTTTAATCCAATGGTGATGTTCTGGATTTGCATATTGCTCTAAGTCCAGGGTATATCGGTCAAAATATAATAGGGTCAAGGTTGCATCATCTTTGGACACTTGCTGTCTGTTGCCATTATACATGACGAATCTCGGTCCGGCGTCGGTGCGGATTAACCCCCCTTGTTCCGCCATTAACGTCACTGGCCGGTCGGGGTCGCGGTTGTCGTGGACCAAAATACCGAGCAGTTGACCATCACTTTGACGCTCCCGTACGTAGACGGTTAGGCCATGCAGCAAATTGGTAAATTCACCTTCTTTAAGCAGTAATGCCGCATAGTCACTGCGGATTTCGAACACCATGTTGCGCAAGGTGCGCAGGCCGGCAGGGGTGAAATACAGATTGAGAGAATAGGTGATCAATGTCACCAGCATTGCCAACAACAGCACCGGACGCGCAACTTCCCAGCGGCTCAGGCCGGCCGCCCACATGACCATGACTTCACTATCCCGGTTCATGCGAGAAACCGAAAACAGCGCGGCGCAAAAAACACCGATGGGCAGGATCAGCGCCACTACGCTGGGGATCATCAATCCGCTCATGTAGATAAAAGTGCCGAGCGATAAGCCATTGTTGATGATCAGATCGATCATCCGCAACGATTGTGTGAGCCAGATCACGCCCGTGAGCGCACCAGTGAACAGGACCAGAGGCCCCACGTGCTGCCAGAATATGTATCGCGACAGGGAATTCATTACGCCACTATAAACCGTTGCCGTCGCAGGTGCACAGCGGGGCTGGAGGTTAGGTTCCAGCGGCCGCTAAAAACGGGGTTTTTTCTTTGCCGCCTGGGCGAGTAAGATGTCCTCGCACACGGGACGCCAAAGACTCCCGATCCCAATATCTCACCGGGGCAAAATAATACAAGCACCCTGTTAATGGCGGAATGGCCACGAGGATTTCATGAAAACAACGTTTACTGCGATTTCAGCTCCGGCCCGGGGTGCACTGGTGTTTGGCGCAATCGATGGCGGCAAATTAACCGCAACCGGCGCAGAAACCGACCGCAAAGTCGGGGGCGCGTTAAAGCGCGCGATAAAGGCAAGCCGGTTCTCCGGTAAAAAAGGCCAGCTCCTGTCAGTGTTGCAGCCTAAAGGCGTGAATGCCGACCGGATTGTGCTGGTCGGGCTGGGGAAGCCGGCCGATCTGACCGCCCTCGCCATGCGCGAGATTGGTGGCAAACTGGTTGCGGATTTGCTGAGTACCGGGGACCAAACGGCGTCCATCGTTATTGATCCTATCAAAGGCGCCAAGGCGAATGGGTCCCAATTGGCGGCCAACTTTGCCTATGGCGCGCATTTGCGGAATTACCGTTTTGATCGCTACCGCACGACACAAAAAACTGACGACAAGCCGCGCCTTAAGTCACTCAAAATTATGACCGGCGCTGCCGCATCTGCGCGCACCATATATTCGGCGATGAGTAAGGTTGCTGAAGGTGTGTTTGCTGCCCGTGATTTGGTGACTGAGCCGGCAAATGCCTTGTATCCCAAGACCTTGGCCGCCGAAGCGCGGAAGTTATCTAAGCTTGGCGTAAGGGTGGAAATCTTTGGTGAGGTCAAGATGAAAACCCTCGGTATGGGCGCTTTACTAGGTGTCGGCCAGGGCAGTGCATGCGAAAGCCAACTGATCGTCATGCGCTGGAACGGTGCCTCTTCGTCCCAGAAACCGGTAGCCCTGGTGGGCAAGGGCGTGACCTTCGACACCGGCGGTATCTCGATCAAGCCGTCTGGGGGCATGGAAGCGATGAAGTTTGACATGGGCGGCTCGGCGGCGGTCATTGGCACCATGAAGGCTCTGGCCGGTCGAAAAGCCAAAGTGAACGTGGTTGGGGTCGTGGGCGCGGTTGAAAACATGCCGTCCTCTACCGCGCAACGTCCGGGGGATGTGGTCACCTCCATGTCCGGTCAAACCATCGAGGTGATCAACACCGATGCCGAGGGGCGGCTCGTATTGGCGGACGCGCTTTGGTACACGCAAAAGCGCTTCAAGCCTCAGATAATGATCGATTTGGCGACCTTAACCGGCGCGATTATTGTTTCGCTCGGCTACGAATATGCGGGCGTCTTCAGCAACGACGACAAACTGGTCGCCCGCCTGACCGCCGCGGGTGAAGCCGAAAACGAGAAAGTCTGGCGCATGCCCACGCACGACAATTACGCGAAATCGATTAAGTCCGAGATTGCCGACATGAAGAACGTGGGCGGTCCCGGCGCGGGCAGCATCAGCGCGGCCAAGTTCCTCGAGCGCTTCGTGAACGACGTGCCTTGGGCGCATCTGGATATCGCCGCCATGGTCTGGCCGAAGGAAGGATCGGACATTTGCCCGAAGGGCGCATCCGGTTACGGGGTGCGTCTGCTCGACCGGATGATCGCCGATAACTACGAAGGAAAGTAGTGGTAAGCCTTTGACCAAGCACAGCTTTTATCATTTGCAGCGGCAGCCGTTGGAAGCCGCGCTGCCCAAATTGCTGGAGAGTGTTTACGGCGCCGGCTTGCGCGCGGTCGTACAAGTCTCTTCGCCTGAGCGGGTGAAGGATTTGAACAAGCTGTTGTGGACCTACGACCCCGGCGGCTTTCTCCCGCACGGCACGAAGAGCGATGGCGAGGCCGCTGACCAGCCGATTTATTTGACCACTGCCAATGAAAACCCCAATGGTGCTAGTGTGTTGGTGCTGGTCGATGGAGCCGATGCGCTCGACGTAAGCGCCTACGACCGCTGTCTCTATATGTTCGATGGCAACGATCCGGCGGCGTTGGAAGCGGCGCGGGAGCGCTGGCGGCGATGCGCCGAAGGGACCGCGAAAATGTCCTACTGGCAACAATCAGCGCAGGGCGGCTGGCAGGAAAAGGCCAGTGCAAACGCCGACGAAAACAGCCAGTAACCGAGCCACAATTGACCCTTGCCGGGGGCGCTCGAAGGCTCTATAACCCGCGGAAATTCAACCCAAATTGTCATTTCAACCCACTCACCGTAAGGACCCCCACCATGGCCGTGGAACGCACTTTATCGATCATCAAGCCGGACGCGACCCGGCGCAATCTAACCGGCAAAATCAACACGAAATTTGAAAACGTGGGCCTCAGAATCATTGCTCAAAAGCGCTTGCGTTTGAGCCGCGCCCAGGCCGAAAAGTTTTACGATGTCCACGCGGAACGGCCGTTTTATGGCTCCCTCTGTGACTTTATGACCTCGGGCCCGGTGGTCGTCCAAGTGCTGGAAGGGGAAAACGCGGTCGCTAGAAACCGCGAAGTGATGGGCGCAACCAATCCCGAGAACGCGGCTGATGGCACCATCCGCAAAGACTTCGCCGAGAGCCTGGAAGCGAATTCGGTGCATGGATCGGACTCAGGCGAAAACGCCGCCATCGAGATCGCTTTCTTTTTCGCCGGCACCGAGATTATCGGTTAAGTTTTGGCGCAAATCTGGTTGGGGAGGGGTTAAACTCGGGTCAAGATCGGGTTGAGGGGCGATTAAATGGCAGCCAACACGGATGCAATCATCGTCGGCGCCGGCATTATCGGCGCGGGCATCGCCCATGGGCTCACCCAAACCGGCCGCCGGATATGGCTCGA
>JAPYRI010000144.1 GCA_029941135.1 Alphaproteobacteria bacterium
CGGTGATATCACCGCCCATCCAGGTCTGGAAAAAAATTCCGCAGACGCGCTCGCCGACCTTGAACCGCGTCACGTCACTGCCGATCTCGACAACCTCGCCTGCCCCATCGGAATTTGGAATACGGGGATAGGACAGACCCCGTGCTTCCGGATTCTCTACGGTCAGCAGATCGCGGTAGTTAATTGACGACGCGCGCACACGGACAAGGACCTCGTGGCGACCGGGCCGGGGCTCTTCAATTTCGTTTAAAGTGAGCGCGTCAATGCCGTCGGCAGAGTTGATTTGAAAGGCTTTCATCGAGATCCCTCGCGGTTGTACATTTTGTATGAAAGATGATTGGTATTCAGTCCAGGGAAGCGCGTAGTTCGTCCAGTAAATTTTGCCGACCTCTCCGTGCTTTCATCGCGCCTTCCAACGTCACTTCAATAAAGCGCGTAGCTGTATGGGGTTGCAATTGACCGATCAGGTCCATGTCCGCCGAAATAACGGTTCCCAGCATGAAGTAGCCGCCCCCTGAAACCGCGTCCCGATGAAGAACAATCGGCTCGGTGCCGCCTGGCACCTGCACCGAGCCGTAGGGATAGCAACCATCAACGATGTTCGAAGGGTCGGAACCAGCGCCGAACGGTTGTTCCCGATCAACGAACTCCAATTTCCTGCCACCGCGAAAACGATAGCCGATGCGATCCGCTTCTGGTGCGACCTGCCAGGTATCGTCGAAAAAATTTCGCCCAGAAACGTCTGTAACGCGGTGCCAATAAAGGCCTGGCAACATGCGCAGTTCGGCCGGGTTGCCGGGTGATCGCCGGAGTTTGGGGGCGATGTGTATGCCGGATTTTGCGCCTAGACCGGCTTGTCCGAGTGAGAGCTCATCGTCCACGACCAGAGCGCGTCCTTCGTGCCCGCCAAGCCCACCGAGCGAGTATGTTGACCTACTCCCAAGCGCCATAGGGACGTCGATGCCGCCCGCGATCGCGATGTAGGCTCGCGCGCCACTTTTTAGAATTTCGAAGCTCAAAATTTGTCCGGCTTTAACGGCAAAGGATGTCCAGGTCTCTCTCAATTGGTCATCCACTTTCGGGGTCATCTCCGCACCGGTGACGGCGACAATCGCATCGACTGTG
The DNA here is from genome assembly GCA_029941135.1 of Alphaproteobacteria bacterium. GTDB lineage: Bacteria > Pseudomonadota > Alphaproteobacteria > JAPYRI01 > JAPYRI01 > JAPYRI01. The sequence goes on from JAPYRI010000144.1 coordinate 1,126, forward strand.
AACTCGAGCGCAGGGCCCATAAAGACCGCTTCCAATACGGCGGCGCCTTCATCATTACCAACCAAGAGATTTGCCGCCCGCAAAGCAAAACGATCCATACCGCCGGAGATCGGAATCCCCAAGTGAAAATATCCAGGTCGGCCCAGGTCCTGAACCGTTGTTGATAAGCCCGGCTGTGTCACACGAATGGTCATTGCAGCACGTCCAGGAGTTTTTGGTTGGTGCCATCGATATCTTTCTGAAAATCATCCAGAGAGAACGTGACGGGTCGGATTTTTGGCTCGTACAGGCCAGCGTTAACATCCGCGACGATCCGATCATAAGTTGCCCGGTCAATGGGCTTAAATTTCACAATGTCGCCTGGATTGAAAAAAACCATGAAATCTTTCAGGTAGCTGACTTCTTGATTGGGGTCGTAAATCGGCATCGGTGTAATGCCGAACATCTGATACCCACCGGCCCCTCGAACCGAGTAAATGCAGGAAAAGCAGCCGCCATAACCGATGGTTAGTTTCGGCGTATCGGTTCGGGGACTCAGATATTTGGGGACTTGGATCTGTTTCGAACGGTCAACCATCTGATACATAAACGGAAGGCCCGCCACGAACCCGACCATCGAAACAAACCACGGCGATCCGGAATGGGCATCGATAAAGCCTTCAACCCTGTCATAGCCATTGATGCGCGCCGCGTATTCGATGTCGGTGACCTTTGGGTCTTGGTGGCGTTCCCGGAATCGCATCAAGGTCTCGTGGGTCCATGGATCCTGATAGTAAACCGGTATTTCGATGATGCGCGTGTCGAGATTATGATCCGTATGCGACGCCTTTTCTTCAATCTCCTCCAGCACAGACAGCATTTCCGCTGGCGTTATGACGTCCGGGTTAAACTTTATCTGGAAGGATGCATTTGATGGGCAAATTTCTATTACCCCCGTGATAGCGGAACTGCGAACCGCGTTGGTCATCGACAAGCTTTTGAAGAACGCTTCCAGCGACATCTGCTCATCAACTTCAACGAAGATATGTTCATCGCCGCCAAAGGAGTAACGCGTTTTCATGGCCGCGATCCCTTCTAATCTCCAAATTACGGGTGATTTACAGTTTCAATTCGACAAGCGGTTGACCGGCCTGAATAGGTTCCTCATTATCCACAAGAAAGCTGGCGATCGTGCCTGCAGCATCCGACTGAACTTCGTGAAACGTCTTCATTATTTCGATAAGGCCAACGATATCGCCAACCTGCACGGTGTCGCCTTCGGATTTGTAGCTTGGCTGATCCGGTGAAGGCTTGTTGTAGAACGTGCCGGGGAGCGGCGAAATTATTTGATGTCGGGCCATCAAGCGGTTCCTTATCGGGTCAACCGGCAGTCTGCCGATGCGGAGCCAGTATCTCAAAAACGGCCTTCGCGACGTCGATGGCATTGGGCGTATCAGAGTGAACGCAAACGACTTCTGCTTTCACCGCGATGTCGACGCCGGAAATGCTCCGTGTAAGCCCTTCCTCATAGGCGCGAAGACTTCGGGCGGCGGCATCCTGCGCATCGACCGCTTGATGTTCCCGGGTAATGATGAGGCCGCCATCATCATCATAGTAAAGATCGGCGTAGAACTCCGCGCGAAACTCGAGACCGCGTGCGGTATAAATTTCTTCGTGTAGTGTAGACGCCATACCGTACACCGGCACTTTATAGTGAACGCCGACATCTGCGACCGCTTGGGCGATGGGCACCTGCTTTGCCGCCATGCCGTAAAGTGCGCCGTGGGGTTTCAGGTGACTAAGTTTCATCCCTGCCATGTCTAAAAAGCCAACCAGCGCGCCGACCTGATAAGTGATGATATTTGCCAGCTCTTCACGTTCGATTTTCATTTCGCGCCGGCCGAAACCCTGCAGGTCAGGAAATGAAAAATGAGCGCCCACATTCACATTGTGGCGCTTCGCTAATTCAACGGTTTTGCGCATGTGATTGGGGTCAGATCCGTGAAAGCCACACGCCACGTTGGCTTCCGAAATAAAGGGCATCATCCCTTCATCGTCACCCAATTTGTAGAGGCCAAAACTTTCCCCCATATCGCAATTAATGCCGACAGCCATTTTTCCCCGCTCTAAATCCCCAAATTAATTCCAAACTTGTCCCATATGTTCTCCGCAAACAATATAATCGACGAGTAGCGTCAGCAATAGTCCTGGGCATTGCGACGACCGCCTAAATTGCCTTGAACGTTTCGACCGCGCTGTGTCGGTATACATCAATTTCGACATAATCCTCGCTCTTCCGCAGCCTTATGTCAGTGCTTTATTCAGTGGTTCCTTAAGTACAGAGACATTTGCCTAACGAGGAATAACCCGCAGGACAATGTGAGATGGATGCTCAGCAGTGTGGAAAACAGATTGTAAGGCCGGGGTAAATCCTCCGCGCATACTTCTGTTCATAAACCTCACTCCATCTGTCTTCAATAAGATAAAGTGTTGCTTCGATCAGTTGGACCTACCGCCAATAACGGACATTAGTTGGTTGCATCCCTTTCTCGTTTTGCCCGAAGTTTCTTGGGTCCCTTGGTCCTGCTCGCCTCGACTGCACTATGCGACGAAAACACCCAAAAATATTTAGTGATAATTATAATCAATTGAAGATAGTATTTGGATCGACCGTGTCCATCACGACAGAGTTCATGTCTGAACATGCGCCGCCGACTCCCGGGCACCTCGAGCGACTGGGACTTGATTGCCGACTACATGTATGAAGCGATCATCGCGATCGAAGCCAAAGGCGATACCACCGATTGGAATATTGGAGCCGACGTTATTTTCAACTACAAATTTCAGAGCTCAAAGAGTTTGCGTTGACATGAACGACTGGTCGCCAAGCCAAATCGGCATTGCCACGCTTGTTGCTCCTATTGCTGCGTTGGTCCTGATTTTTGATTTCAGTCTTCCTTTGGGCGTGGCCGGCGGCGTGCATTCAAATCACCAGAATAGAGCCAGAATAGGGTGAGTATGAGCCTAAGAAAATTAATCGCTATTTTTGTACTGGGACTGGTGGCGGCGATCCTAATACTCGACCAAAGCCCGGCTCAGGCACGGGATCGGTTCGATGTCCGCCCCAGTATAATCGGCGGAACGCCGGATGGTGTGGCCGCAAAGCTGGACAGCTTTATCGACCTGCAGGTACCCCCGGGTGACAGCCCCCATCCGCTCGTTGTGTTGACCCCCGGTTGCCTCGGGTGGCACCCGCATCACAAAAAATGGCAGACGAAGTTACTGAAAAAAGGCTTTGCTGTTTTGCATGTGGACAGCTTCGGTGCACGGGGTATCAAGGGTCGAGGCCGGCTGGAAACCGAGGTCTGCTGGGGGGTCCGGGTCCCCGGCTCCGAAAGAGCCGGAGATCTCATGGCCGTGCTCAGCCAAGTTTGGAAACGGCCGGATATTCAGCCCACCATGACAATATTGATGGGCTGGTCCCATGGCGGCTGGGCAGTGATGGATTTTCTGATCATGACCGAGCGCAACTTAGTGCCCTCCAACTTATCCTCATTACCGGACATCGACGTGAACAATATTTTGGCGGCGTTTCTGTTTTACCCCTACTGC
>JAPYRI010000145.1 GCA_029941135.1 Alphaproteobacteria bacterium
GCGGTAGATTCTGGGAACGAACTTCGTGACCGACGGCTTTAGAAATATGCTGGAAAGGTTATTCCAGTCCGTCGCCGGGATCCAATGATTCGGCGCGGGCCTTGTCGACCCTGCTCCGCGCCTTATAGAAAAATAGATGATTCAGACCAAAGACACTGCGTTCGGACGCTGTATTCCAGGTTTTAGGTTTACGTCCCCACAGCGGAAGATCCCGAGCACCGCTGGTGCAAAACTCAAGCATCAGGACCATCCTGGATTCTGGGGCAGGACGACTGCCGTAATGAAAGCAATTATCGGTATCAACAAATATCACGGAACCCGGCCCCGCCATTACCTGAATGGGGTCTTTGATTGTCAGTGGATATATCCACTCGTCTAATACTTTGGTGCTACGCCGTTTTATTCGCCCCGACTTAATTAGTTTGCGATAAATTCGTTCACTTTCATCCGCTTCAAAAATCGTTAGCGGACCACTTCTCTCTGTAATTTCAGTTAGGGGAAAAACGCACCGGACCTGACGGGTATCAAAATTGTCGAAGTGATAAAATTGGCTGCCGCCAACCAATTCCTGATCATTCGGCGAGTACCAAATAACGGCATCCGCCAATACCGGTTTCGATCCGAGATAGTGGGCGACCGGTGACAATATCCGGGGGTCGACGGCCAACTTCCTTAACGGCTCGTGGTCTTCGAGCTCAAGTCGGGACGATTGAAGAAATGGTTTCTTGTTCCAAAGCGAGTTCGCTCTGAAGATTTCGTCAGACCCGAGTGCCACAAAGTACGACATATCCAGCCCAAGGTCGGCGACCATCCAACCTTTTGCTCGGCTAATCTGTGTATCCGTTCGGGATGGCAAACGCATTCGCGCAAGCGAATCGATGGGATGCAGCGCTCGAGACACAATATTAAAAAATTTTGTGCTCGTTTTCGTCCGCGGCAAGAAAGTGCGACCCGGGTAGGCGGGATAATACCTCATCGCGCTTAATGTGCTCCTGAAGCTCATATCAAATAGAACTCAGTCAGGCACGCCTGGTCGCGGTGGGAACTGATTATCGTTGTTGGGGCAGGGATATTCCAGACCGTCATCTTTGAAGATTGATCCATATTCATTGCACCCTTCAAGCAAGGATTTGTCACAATATTCACACTCTTCTTCTGGGTCTACTTTTTTGGGCGTATCACTAATCGACATTGTGTTTTGCTGACCTCTTAAATGTTGCGGGCTCAAATTCCAAACTCAATTTCACCGGCAATCGTAACGGAGGATTCCCTGATTAAGAAGCGTGTTTATCGTCCTCTCGCTCATTTCCTGTTGCATCACTTCCACAGAAACTGGTCGAAAAAAAGGACCCCAAATTGGGGTCCTTAAATTAATTCGGTAACTATTATTTGGTTCTCACCAAGTCTAGCGGCTCCAGCCACGCGCCTGAAAGGTTTGCTTAGCCTCAGTTTCATCAAGATGAATGCCGATATACTTGGCCCAAATCGTGAAGGGGTTCTGCTTTTTGCCATAAAACAGACGGTGTCGCAGGTATCTCACGAATTTTAGCTCTGGTGCAAATTTGTACATCTTGCGTTTCAGCTTCCACCGATAGACCCGGCCAATCGCAATAGCGCTAAATTTCCGCAGCGGCCGCATGAACCAGTTGCCCTGGGTACCACCAACATTCTCAAGCGCATTCGAAAGGATGCTCATGTAGGTGATATGGCCCATATGCATGCGTTCTTTTTCCGAGAACCAAGGGCTACGTCTTCCGGTGAGATCGTAATCATCGAAAAGCCAATCAGCCCAACCGCGCAGACTACTCGGCTCTTTCAGGCCATACATCTTGGCCATCTGAAAATCCGGTGTCCCGGGAAGCGCCGTATATTGCGATACCGCTTCCGTCTGTGCCCTCGGATTATCAGCACGAAGCCTAAACGCAAGATCTATGGTTTTATCCATCTCTTCAAAGGTTTCAGTCGGATAGCCGATCAAAAGGGCAAATGCCGGGTTGATACCCGACTCTCTGCATTTGATGTTGGCCTCGATTGTCTGTTCGACCGTGATGCCCTTCTGCATCAGGTCCAGTATCCGCTGCGATCCGGATTCGGCGCCAAATTTCAGGGTGTGTGCCCCAGCTCGCTTCATCAGTTCAATTTCGTCTTTTTTCGCTTTGTTGAATACATCAACCCGCGTTCCCGACGTGTAGAACCCAACATTGAGATCGCGTGTCAGCATGCCCTCAAATATCGCCGCTGCCCGTTTGCGCTTGATATAAAACTCATCATCGCGAAGCCAAAATCCGTCAAGATTGAAGCGCTTGACGTCTTCTTCCATGAAGTCGAGCGTCTTCTCGACGGACATCGAACGCCATTTCCTTTTTCGAATTGAGGCGCTACTGCAAAAACCGCAATCGAACGGACAGCCTCTGCTGCTTTGCCCGATGTCGAGCACACGCGTTTTGTTCCGCAGATACATATCGCGATGAACATATCTCTCAACGTTGATCGTTTCCCACGGTACCGGCAGAAGCTTCTCAACATCCAATAACGGTGGTTCGCCGGTAAATACCCGTTCGTCGCCGTCCATATACATGATGCCTGGCACGTCCCGCAGATCCGATTTTGCGTCGAGTGCTTTCACCAAGCCGAGGAAGGGAACTTCGCCCTCACCGACCACGACAATATCAACAAAGTCGTCTTCCAACGTCTGCTCAGCCACAACAGAAGGATGGGGTCCACCCCAAACAATGGGAACGCTTCCGTCGGTAAGCTCGCGCACCATGCCGGCAATCCGAAGTGCATTGCGAATTTGGGTTCCAGTCATTGCGGATATTCCGACACACAGCAGTTCGTCAGAAACCATTGACCGAATGTCTTCCAAAGTAATCGGCTGATCCCGCTGATCCAAAATGGAAACGTTGTACCCGGCTTCCATGATTGGTGCGGCGATTGTCATCAACGCATGCGGCGGCGCAACTGTGGAACCGAAATCCATGCCGGTCTTGGGATAACACAGCAAAACATTCGGTTTGGCCTTACTGCGAGTCACCTGGCTATTTACTCTCGTCCAAGTTCCAGCCCTCGCTAACGCCCCGCCCACAATCACATCACTCATAATCTTTGAATCCTATAATCGAACATTCTTGATGCTCAGTACCATCATTCGATGTGTGGCAAATTCCTTACTTGATCTACATCAAAATATAGATTGCGCCCTCAACCACAGTCAACCACTAGGCGTTTGTGGTTTTAGCGATAAGTGTCGGACTTTCCTACATTAAAAGACATTAATACATTCAATTTATGGCACGCGGTGAACCAACAACTAGTAAAGACCGCAGTAGCGGACAGTCACGCCCCCCGCACCCTTTTTGACCAACCCGGCAGAAATGTTGCTGGGACATCGGCGACAGGAATTTTGCTTTTGAAAATGTCCGAAATCGTCATCGTCTGCGATGCGAAGTCGGAAGCCTAGCCGACGATTATCTGCTGTCGATTAGACGATTATCTGCTGTCGATTAAATGAAATACCAACGGGTTGATTGGCCGGATCAAATATTAGGAGGGCAACTCTTCTGAACAGAATCTGAAATTGGTTTCAGGAGAACCGCGCCAGATTCATTTGGTGACCGAATAGAATTGCTGCGCTATTCCTGTATTCTGCGCGACAAGCGATCCGGCCAGGCGCAAAGCGGCGTTCGTATTATCTCTCATGGAGTCGATGCAACTTGACGTCGCGCTGGTCGGTTTTCCCTAGCAACTGGAATTGGTATTTTGAGTAACAAGCCTTTCTGGATTTTGACCGCCGTTTTCGTAATCGCCAATCTTGCGATACTTATTTTTGGTGCTTCATGTCATCTCATGGGGTCTGCAGAATATTGCCGGTACCCCTGCCAGCATGACTGTGATCTGGCCCTTGGGTTGCTGCGCCACGGTGGCCTTGTCGACATCCAAGACTCGACCAAACCATTCCTTGATTGGCCGCCCGCGTGGGGACTCGTTTTGTATGTCTTCTTATGGCTTTCAGGCGGCGTTTCGCTACTGGGCGGTGTATTGGTTAATTTGATCGCGTTATTTATTTCGGCAGTCGTTGTCCGACGTGTTGTTGATTTGGAGTTACCTGGTTACGGCAACTGGGCAATGGGTATCATTCTGTTCAATCCAAACGCGATTGGATTGGCTCATCAAGTTCGTGGCGAAACATTTTTTGCGTTCCTAATCGCACTAGCCTTCGTCGCAATGATTTACTACTTCAGGAAAGATAAGATTTGGACGGCAGTTATTGTTGGGGTTCTTCTTGGAATAAGCCTTCTGGTACGACCAAATTCTCAGTATCTAGTCTTGGTCCTTCCGATTGTGCTGGCAGCGATAACTCTTTTTTCGGGATTTCGTCTCTGGCCGGTTCGACAGGTTTTGCACGGACTTCTGGCAACTGGTCTTGCCATTCTAATTGCCTCTCCGTGGCTCATCTTTATGGCTGGGCATGAGCAAAGTTATCGATTGGCCACCTACGACAATGAATACGGATATTTCATTGACAACATTGGCGTCATTGAAGCCTATCGGACGGGTCGCGATGCCGCTGATGGTTCGGCCTTTACAAATGTCCTGGAAGGAAAAAAAGAGGATCAAGAGTTTGTGGCAGATATGGAA
>JAPYRI010000146.1 GCA_029941135.1 Alphaproteobacteria bacterium
ATAACCGAGTAGCGCCTGTTCGGCACCCCGACTTTCACCTGACGCGCTGGAAGCCCTTATAGAGAATTTGGAAACCGCCTGTCTGCCAGATTTGGCAAGCGACGACTTCCTGGCTATGCGTGCACGGGTGCGCGACACCAACATCAGCGAAACCACACTACTCGCCACCGACTATCTCAATCACTTTAATGAGGTCGTCATGATGCTGGAAATGGTCCCAGACATGCCTGAGTTCTTGGACGAACTGAAGGAGTGGCAGCCCAAGTCATATCTGCAGCATTTTCGCGATGCTGCCTTTTCCGACGCGGCTCTGGCGGTCGAAGCCTACACGTTCATTCCAACCAAATAACGTGAGCCTTTCGAGGAAATCATCGACCACATGAATAAGTTTGTGATTACCGCCGTAGACCGGCTAGGCAACACTATTGCCGCCGGTGACGAACATGCAACTGCAGCCATTGCAAAATACCACTCTGACCAACTCACCAAACTGGTCGATCTGGCCGGCGCGGTCATTCATGGTCAGGAAAACGTTTTGGGCCAGACACAAATTGACGGTTTATTTCCTGAACAACCCTAATCACTTGTATGTCAAATAATTTGAGCGACAAAAAAGGCCGATGGAATACCCACCGGCCTTCGTTGCTCTGATTGACCGCACGCAGATCAGGCGACTTCAAACAATCCAGCTGCCCCCATGCCGCCGCCAATGCACATGGTGGTAACCACATACTTGGCGCCCCGGCGTTTGCCTTCGATGAGCGCGTGCCCAACCATACGGGAACCGCTCATGCCATAGGGATGTCCGATAGAAACGGCGCCGCCGTTGACGTTGAGTTTTTCGTTGGGAATGCCCAGCTTATCCCGGCAATACAGAACTTGAACCGCAAAAGCTTCATTCAGTTCCCACAGGTCGATGTCGTCTACCGTGAGCCCGTGACGCTCGAGGAGCTTCGGCACGGCAAAAACCGGACCAATGCCCATTTCGTCGGGTTCACACCCGGAGACCGCAAGACCCCGATATATGCCCAGCGGCTCGATTCCGCGTTGTTCGGCTAATTTGCTGTCCATGACCACGCAAGCTGACGCGCCGTCAGACAATTGGCTCGCGTTACCGGCGGTGATGAAACAACCCTCGCCCATAACGGGTTCCAAACTTGCCAATCCTTCCAAATTTGTTTCAGGTCGGTTGCCCTCGTCTTTTTCGAGGGTCATCGCCACGTCGGAAACTTCCTTGGTTTCTTTATTTACGACCTTCTTCACCGACGCGAGCGGCACGATCTCGTTGTCGAACTTGCCCGCCTGTTGACCGGCCGCCGTACGCATTTGGCTTTGCAGCGCATATTCGTCTTGCTGCTCGCGCGTGACGCCATAACGTTCGCCGACAATGTCGGCGGTCTTGATCATCGGGTAGTAGACCTCGGGCTTAATTTTCATCAGCTCTTCGTCTTGAATGTGAAACATATTGTAGTTTTCATTCTGAACGAGGCTCACGCTTTCGACGCCACCTGCGACGGCGATCGGCACGCCGTCGACAATGACGCGCTGTGCCGCCATTGAGATGGTCTGCAATCCCGACGAACAAAAGCGGTTGACGGTTACCGCACTTGTGGTCACTGGCAACCCCGCAACCAATGCCGCCTGGCGCGCAATGTTCTGGCCGGTGGCGCCTTCAGGGTTTGCACACCCCATCAGCACGTCTTCAACTTCCGCCGGATCGACGCCCGCGCGTTCAACTGCATGCTTAATCGCATGACCGCCCAATTGGGCACCATGAGTGTCGTTAAATGCGCCCCGATAGGCCTTGCCGATGGGGGTACGTGCCGTCGATACAATGACCGCTTCTCTCATGACGCAATTCTCCTTATTTGAAATCGAGTGGCTATCTGAAATACATGTGGCGCGTGAGTAACCCTCAGGCCGCCGAAGGGCCAGAACATACGCGTAGATGCCAGCGCCGTCCATACGCCGAATTGGCATAGTCCCTATGTTGCGAGCAAGACTATATGATTGAAAAGGCGAGCCCTTCCAAGCCGTCTCCTCCGCAAGCAATTCGATCGCCGGGAACTAATGGTCCCACGCCGGCCGGTGTGCCGGTAAATATGAGGTCGCCGGGCACTAATGTGTACAGTTTGGACAACTCGGCGATGGTTTCCGGCACATCGTAAATCATGGCAGATGTCTGGGATTCCTGCCGAACTTTGTCGTTCACGGTAAGCCAGATGTGCGTGTCCAACAGATGCCTATCATCTGCGACCGGCGAGATCGCGCCGCATGGCGCCGAATTATCAAAACCCTTTGCAGTGTCCCACGGCGTGCCACTCTCCTTTGCCGCCTTTTGCAAATCACGGCGGGTGAGATCGACCCCAATCCCGTAGCCATACACATGGTCGAGAGCTCTGGCCATGGGGATATCCGCGCCGCCAGTGCCGATGGCGACAACCAGTTCTAGTTCGTGGTGAAAATTGTTGGTCTGCGGCGGATAGGGAATTTGAGCGCCGCTTGCAACAATTGCGTCCGCAGGTTTCGAGAAAAAGATTGGCGGCTTTTTGGGATCGTTGCCCATCTCAGCCACATGATCACCATAGTTTCGGCCAACGCAATAGATGCGGTGAACCGGAAACCGGGCATTAGTCCCCACAACTTGAAGACTGGGAACGTCCTTAGCTGGAACGACATAGACCATTAAGCGCTCTCCCGTTCGTCCATCGATTTATCGCGATCAAGCCACATTAATAGTGGCGGTAAAAAGAAAAAGTCAGCAACCAGTGCGGCAACCAATGTAATGGCACACAGCAGGCCCGTGGCCCCATTTACCGCGAAACCAGAAGTTGCCAGTATGGAAAACCCAACCACGAGAGCAAGTGTTGTCACCCACAGGGCCTTGCCCACCGAGCGGAAGGCAAACCGAACCGCGCCTTCGACATCAAGATTGTGATGGCGCCGACCGCGCAGGTATTTGCTGAGGAAGTGCACAGTATCATCGACCACAATGCCTAGTGTCATGGCCACCACAATCGAGATCGCCAAATTGACTTCCTGAAATAAATATCCCCAAATCCCGAAGGCCACCGCCGCCGGGAACATGTTGGGGGCGATGCTTATAAGACCTATTCGGACGCTGCGCAGAATCACAATCAATATTCCCGAAATCAGCAGTAGAGAAAGCAGGGTGCCCAATAGCATGGCCACCATATTGCGCATTGTGATACGTCCGAAAACAACCGAAAGTCCTGTCGCTTGAACTGCCAGGTTGGGGCTGTTCTGCTTCAGCCATTGCTCGCTTCTGGTGGCCAACTCTAAAGTTTCCACGGCAGCAATATCGGCCAGAAACACCGAAAAGCGCGATTGGGATTTGCTCAAGTTAATACGGTCGTTCAAGTCCAAGCCATAGGGGAGCGAAAGTTCGTACAACAACAGATACTGTGCCGCTGCTTCGCGACTTTCAGGAATTCGGTAATACGCAGGATCGTCGCCATGCAAGTTTCTGTTGAGACGCTTAATAATATCGGTCAGCACCGATACATAAGTGACATTTGGTTGCTCGCGGAACCAATTGGCGAAGCTCTCGATATCCTGCAAATACTCAGGCGCCGCGATGCCTTGATCGCCAGCTCCCGGCAAGGAGAACTCAAGCGAATTAACCCCGGTTAACCGCTGTTCCATAAAAATTGTGCTCTGGCGGAACGGGTAACTGTCGTCGAAGTATTTTAGATAATCGTCATCCAACCGAATTTGAGATATGCCGGCCGTCAAGATCACAATCAGTACCGAAGTACCCACGAGCAACGGCCAACGCCGGGCAACGACAAAGTCTCCAACGCGATCCATAACAGTCACTTTGGGCACGCCCTTGGATCCGCCACGCGCGGGCAGAACCGCCATCATCGGCGCAAGGAACAGTATGGCGTAGATGTATGCGGCGCTAACGCCAATGGCGACAATATTGCCAAGTTCTTGAATGGGCGGTGAATCACTAAAGTTGAGGCTCAAAAACCCGATGGTGGTGGTCACACTGGTGATGGTAATGGGCACGATCTCTACCCGCAGAGTTTCGATAACCGCCAAACGTGGATTAAGGCCCCGGCGAATACTGTGTCGAAATGAAGTCAGAATGTGGACGCAATTAGCGACAGACAGAGGCAGGACAATAATCACCGAGACCACCGTTACAGAATTAAGCGGAATGCCGACCCAGCCCCACACACCCAGCGCCGTCATGCCCGACATGACAATTACGCTGGTGGTGACAACCGTGCCGACGGCTGATCGGAGCGAAAATCCGACGATTGCGATGAGAGCAACAAACATGACCGGAATGAGAGTTTTGATGTCGTTCTCGGACGCCTCGGCGAACGCCATATCGACGGCCACACTGCCCAGGATATGAAAGTCAATATCCGGCCACTGATGACTCAGCTCGTCGATCATGACCCGGCCCTGACGCATGACTTCCAACGTCTCTTCTGTACTTTTGCCCGGAAGGGCCAAATTTACCCACACACCCGCCGTGTC
>JAPYRI010000147.1 GCA_029941135.1 Alphaproteobacteria bacterium
ACAAGTCGATGACTGTGCGGCCCAAAAATTATGACTGGCCCGAATTTTACGACCATCTGATCGATTTGATGCGGCACTCGTTTTCTCCGAAGACCGTATTCGGACGGTTCCTGGCGACCGATCGATTGCTCGCGAAAGCCATGAACGTGGTGCGTTCTTGCTCGTCGGAAGGATATTTTCGTCTTCAGTATCACAAAAAATTGCGCGGCTTGATGGATACCGACCGTCCCCTCCGGAACTATATGGAACAGGAAACTGATGTCGTTCCTGAGTTCTATACTCGTAAAATTATCAATAGTTTAGGTGAGTTTTCTCAATTTTTACCGGAAGGTGCGCTGGAGCATGATCAGAACGCCTATATGAAGAAAACAGACGCAAGTATCGAAATCAAAATTCCGGCCGAATAAATCACCTCACGAGGTCCATGAGACCGGCGTGCCGGAGCTGTGTCCGGGCAATTAAGTTTGTGTCGGGGCCAAGAATTCAAGCCAATTTGTCGTAAATCTCTTTCATTTGTATGTTCCCGGTGATGCACTCACGTGGCGCCAAAATGCGGAGGGGCAGATTACGAGAATAGCCGTCCCTAAATTTTGCCGAAATCGCCACCGCGCCCAAGGCCATCTGAGAAACGCCCGGCACCGGCGGCCCCTTCGCGGTGATGGGCTTCAATTCCGTTGGCCCATTCCCGACGCATGCCTTCGCGCACACTAAGACCATAACTTTCGTGAACGGTTTGGCGGTCGGCGCGCACGGCGGCTTGGGGAAAGCGCGCGATCTCCCGGGCCAGCTCTTCGGCCGCAGCACGGGCTGTGCCCGGGGCTACGACCTTCTCGCATAGGCCAATACGAAGCGCTTCCTCGGCGGTAACTTTGCGCCCAGTCATGATGATTTCAAGTGCGCGTCCCTGACCGACCAGGCGCGGTAAGCGCACCGACCCGCCGTCGAGCAGGGGAATTCCCCAGCGTCGGCAGTAAACGCCGAAATAAGCGTCTTCGGCCATCACCCGGCAGTCGGCCCAAAGTGCGAGCTCCATCCCACCGGCGACCGCCGGACCTTCGACCGCAGCAATCACCGGCTTTGACAGTTCCATCCGGGTCGGTCCCAAAGGGCCGCGCGGGGAAGGGGCCGCCCCCATACCAAACCCGAGATCTTCCACGATGTCTTTGTCGAAACTGTCCCGATCGCCAAGCCTGGCGGCATATTTGAGGTCCCAGCCCGCGCAAAATGCGCCCCCTTCGCCCCAAAGAACGGCGACGCTCGCAGTAGGATCCCGATCAAAAGCTTGGAAAGCCTCCACCAATGCGTCGGCGCTGTCCGGGTCCATGGCGTTGCGCGCTTCGGGCCGGTTATGAATCACGACCCAAACATTGTCTGACTTGTCGATGCGAACCGTCATGGCATTCCCCTTGGATGAATTGGCGGTGACAATAACGGCAGCGCCGGCAATTGGGAAACTGTGCTTCACTAACCCCGATACTCATTGCCACTGTGTTTGCGTTATGGACTTGTAATCATTGGTCTACTGCCCTTTCTAATTAAGGGTATTCATAGTTTTGCCCCTAACAGGTAAAAGCTGCTACATAGAAGCTCGATAGACGTAATTGAGTCCTCTCATGCTGAGATGAAGGCAGAGTTGAATGGATCGATACGATAGTACAACAGATAGCTATATCGGTCGGGAGCGTCCCGCGGTAACGGTGCAACGTACTTTCAAGCTCTTCCTTATTAAACCTACCCACTACGATGACGATGGTTATGTCATTCAGTGGATGCGCTCCCACATACCCTCCAATTCACTTGCCGCTTTAAACGGTATTGCCGGTGATTGTATTGACAATCGGGTGCTGGGGGATGATGTCGAAATTCAAATCACGGTTGCGGACGAGATTAATACGCGTATTCGGCCGGACCGAATGGCGCGCGCGATTAAGGAAAGCAACGGTGGCGGCATGGTTGCACTGATTGGCGTGCAATCAAATCAATTTCCCCGCGCTGTCGATATTTGCCGCCCCTTGATCGCGGCGGGAGTTCCTGTGTGCATCGGGGGATTTCACATAAGCGGTTGCTTGTCGATGTTGCCGAAGATACCGCCGGACATCCAAGAAGCCATGGATACGGGAATTAGCTTTTTTGCCGGTGAGGCCGAAGGCCGGTTTGCCGAGGTGCTTCGCGACGCTCAAAAGAGTGCGCTGAAACCGCTCTACGACTGGATGTCCGATTTACCGTCGCTGGAAGGCGTGCCATTGCCATTGTTGCCGGGTAATCTCATAAGCCGCGGTATATCCAAACGGGCCAGTTTCGATTCCGGCAGAGGTTGCCCCTTCCAGTGTAGTTTCTGCACCATCATAAATGTGCAAGGCCGTAAGTCGCGCTATCGAACGGCCGATGACATCGAACAAATATTGCGGGCGAATCTAGCGCAAGGCATCACTAAGATGTTCATCACCGATGATAATTTTGCCCGCAATAAGAACTGGGAAGAAATTTTCGACCGCGTCATCAAGCTGCGCGAAGAAGAAGGGCTGAAGTTCAAGTTTATCATCCAAGTGGATACTTTGTGCCATCGCATCCCTAATTTTGTCGAAAAGTCGGGCCGTGCGGGGGTCAATCGGGTGTTTATCGGCCTGGAAAATATCAACCCAGACAACCTGAAGGCAGCGAAGAAAAAGCAAAATCGTATCGGTGAATACCGCGATATGCTGCAAGCATGGAAACGCATTGGTGCTTTGACTTATTGCGGCTACATCATCGGCTTCCCCAATGATACACCGGAACGTGTCCTGCACGACATCGAGGTTTTGAAGCGCGAACTACCGGTCGATTTGGTCGAGTTTTTCTGCTTAACACCGTTGCCCGGCTCGGAGGACCACCAGGCTCTCGACGCCAAGGGTATCGCAATGGACCCCGACATGAACAACTACGATGTTGAACATGTTACGACAGCGCATCCATTGATGTCAGCGGACGAATGGCAAAAACTCTACCACCAGGCATGGGACGCTTATTATACGCCTGAGCATATCGAAACCTTGATGCGCCGGGCTATAACGTTCGGCATGAATCCTTCAAAAATTAAAAATATGGTGGTTAGTTTTTACGGCACTCAGAAAATTGAGGGTATTCATCCTCTTCAAGGTGGCATGGTGCGGATTAAGCGGCGGCGCGATCGTCGGCCGGGTTTGCCGATCGTCAACCCATTGCTATTTTATCCTCTGTACATGGGCGAATCCGCCGTAAAAGCTTTCAAATTTTTTAAGCTCTACTGGATGTGCCAACGCATTCTGAAGCGAGTGAAAAAAGAGTCAGCCGAAAAAGAGTACACAGATTTGGCGCTTAATTTGGACCATGAGCTTGATCTGAGCTAACTTTCAGGCCCTCATTCAATATGGTATCGGCCAATGGTAGATCGATCCAGAATGTCGTGCCTTTTTCGACCGTGCTTTCAAATCCGATTTTGATTTGTCACGGTTAGCCCTCCCTGTGCCTGAAAACACCTACAACGTAGATCAGTGAACGCGTGCAGGGGAGTGGGCGTCCATACAACTTATTGTGAAGGGAACAATCTTCAGTGGCCGGCTATCAGGTTTGTTGCTGGGCCTCTAACGCGTCCTTGAAGTCCTGGAAGCTGAGTTCGCCGACGATATTGTCATCATCATCCAGTACTTCGAACAACACACCACGTTCCTCGCGCACGCTGTAGAATACAACGCAAGGGGCGTCGCCGCCGCCCTCACGATGGGGCTCGCCGGGCGGGCTGATGGTGTAGCTACCGACCTGGCGCGCTTCCCGCAACTCTTTGCCGTCTTTTTCGTAAATGTAGTGGGTGCCTTCGATGACCAGGGTATTGGTCAGCGACGTGTGGCGGTGATAAAAAATCGGCTCGCCGGGTTCGAACTTAAGGATCAACTCCACCGTGCCATTGACTTCATCCACATCGTAAACCCAAAATACGAAACCTTTGAAATCACCCAAAGTTTGCCATTTTATGAAGGCGTCGTCGAAGGCATACGTGACGGAATGAGATTCTGCGACCGACGACATGAGTTATTCCCCTTAATTCATGCTAATTCTGTTTGACGAAGGCAAATCATACGCTGATCCCTGAATTCCGACAAGCGAATGACTTTATGTGTCGGCGGGGTTGAGCAATATGGCGCTCGGCGCATGGGTGCCGTCCACATGGACCCGTATACCGTCAACATGCAGCCGGCCTTCAGCAACCAATTTCAACGTCAACGGATAGCACTTGTGTTCGGCTTTCAAGACCCGCGCAGCCAGACTATCTTCATCGTCACCCTCCAAAACCGGTACAACCGCCTGGACGATGATCGGCCCATCATCCAATTCGGCACGCACGAAGTGGACAGAGCATCCGGTAAACCGCACACCCGCATTCAAAACCCGCTGATGCACGTCCAAGCCTTTGAAGGCGGGCAGTAGTGACGGGTGAATGTTGACCAGCTTATCGTGCCAGCGTTCGACGAAGGGGGTCGAC
>JAPYRI010000148.1 GCA_029941135.1 Alphaproteobacteria bacterium
AATCAACAATGAACATGCTGCCGATGGAGGCGCCCTCGTCGTCGGTTATGGGCCCGGCGATTTTGATCGCCGCGCCCACGTCGGCCACATACGTCAGGTGTGCGTCACGGGTGGCGGCGCGTAATTCCGATTTGGTGGGGTCATCAAGGCAATAAAGGATGTAATGCATGGGGGCTCCTAAAAGAGAGGTCAGTATTCCGTGGTGAACGCGCGGCTCAACAATCCGCCGATGGCATCATCAATTTCAAGACCTTTGTTAAGCACGCCATCCACGGCGTCGACAATCGGCATATCAACTTCCAAAGCGCGGGCATGTTCGGCAACTGCACTGGCGGTATAAACTCCCTCGGACACAGAGTTTCGATTGGCTAGAATGTCAGCCAAGGTCTCTCCCTGGCCAAGGGCGGCACCGAGTGACATATTACGCGATTGCATGCTGGAGCAGGTCAATATCAAGTCGCCGAACCCGGCCAGGCCCATGAAGGTTTCCGCCCGGCCGCCGCGGCGTACTCCCAAGCGGGCAATCTCAGCAGCGCCCCGTGTGGTGAGGGCAGCGCGGGCATTCTCACCGAGCTCACGTCCCTCAATGATGCCGCAGGCGATGGCCAGGACGTTTTTAACCGCCCCACCGATCTGGGCGCCGATTAAGTCGTCGGACAAATAGGGGCGAAACATCGGCTGGCCGATGGCGCGGGCAAGCGCAATGCCGAGATCGTGGTCCGCACAGGCCAGCGTCACCGCCGTCGGCAGGCCAAGCGCCACCTCGCGCGCAAATGTGGGTCCGGATATAACCGCGACCGGCGCGTCGGGCACGGTTTCGGCCAGAACTTCAGTCATGACCGCATGGGTGCCCTGTTCGATGCCCTTAGAGCAAACCACGAGGATTGTGCCGGGGGATATGTGCGCGGCCAATTGGGTGCTGACTGCCCGCAGGTGCTGGGCCGGCGTGGTCAGAAGTAATACGTCGGCGTCAGTGGCTTCCGCCAAATTGCCGGTCGCTCGTATGTCCTCGTCCAATTCCACATCGGGCAAATAAACATCGTTTACGTGGCGGGCGTTGATGCTGTCTACAACCTCCGGCTCCATTGCCCACAGGAGCGGATACCTTCCCGCCCGGGCGGCAACCGTCGCCAGCGCCGTGCCCCAGGCGCCCCCCCCAATAATACCAAACCTGTCCATAGTATTCCTGCTTGCTCCCCTGGCGGGTTGAGACAGACACACGCCTCCCTACACCAACCTTTATGCCGTTCTCGCCCGTTTGCGGCAACCGGTGATTCGTTACGGGTTCAGTCCGGCCTAATTCTTCGCTATACTGGCAGCATGAGTGATCAAGGCGAAATACGTGATCGAATTATAGACGCGTCGGTGGCGGCAACCATCGTCGAAGCGGCGACGTCGCGTATTATCCATTACGGCTTCGGCAAAACCAGCATGGCCGACATCGCCAGCGATTGCGACATGTCGCCGGGCAATCTGTATCGCTACTTTGTCAACAAAATGGGGATTGCGGAAGCAGTTGCACAGCGCGCCTACGAAGCCATATTCCTCCACGTGAGGAACGCCGCGTCAACGCTTGGCATGACGGCGGCGGAACGGCTTGACGCCTACTGTCTGGCGGCCTTGCGGTCGACCTACGATCAACTGGCCCAAGACCCCCATATGGTTGATTTTGCTCAGATGCTCAATGCCAAACGGCCAGCCCAGGCCCAAGAAGCCCGGGCCGCCATGCGCGGGGTGTTGGCCGATATTCTTGACCAGGGCGTGGCTAATGGAGAATTTCATATCACCGACGTGCCGGCGGCAGCGCTTGCCGTTCAAGCGGCTACTTTTAAGTTTTGGTATCCCCAGACTCACGGGCCGCTTGCTTACAAATTTTTGGAGCGGGAACTCCGCGGTGTCCTCGCGTTGTTGTTAAAAGGGCTCCTTACCCGGTAACAATGTTGTTACTGTAGCCGCCCGCCATACATTTTTTCCAATTATTACAATCCGTTATACATTTTCGGCAGGCTTCTGACCGCAGCCAGTGAATATTTACGAATTTATTCATTGATTTCCGTTCAGGGTTCTGGTCTAGTCCTGTTTATCCCTAGAAATGTCGTGTTTTTCCTTCATTTCGGGGGAGAAAAATACCCAGCGGGGGCGAAAGTGGGCTGATTGAGTAGCTCTCAAACAAACCGCTTTCGTACCGACTCACAGCTTCCGGCAGGGGCACATGCCTAATCAGGAGGTGTCCATCCGGATGGTGAGCCGGTTTCGAAACCACTTGGAGGACTGATATGCATATTTCTAAATACGATAAAGGCTATACCCGCCGCCACTTTATGGAATCGGCAGGCAAGGCAACAATGGGCGCGGGCATGCTCGCACCGTTGTGGGACACGATTAGCCGGGATGGCGACATCTCGAAGGCCTATCCTCAAGAGGCCTTGAGCATCGAAGCGATCACAGACGGCAAAGTGAAAGTTGGCGGCGTGATCGACGCAAGCAACATTGATGCCGTACGCGATTTGGTCGACCCGGGCGTGTACATTCAATGTGCCCAACAGGGCCGCATCATTAATGTCGTACCGACAACCACCGACGTTTATCACTTGAACCCGAAGCACTACATTGACGCGACCATGAAAAATCGCGGTAAGGGTGGTCTGGACGCCAAGGGTAACGTTGTGGTCAAGGGCACCGACAAGCCGTGGATCGGGGGGAATCCGTTCCCGGACGCAAAGAATGCCCACGAAGTTCTGGCCGGCCATACGGTCAGCTGGGGCCGCCATGACGCCCTGTTGTTCCCGGTGTGGGAACGAGATAAGGCGCCATCGGGCAAGACCTTGTATCGTTATGAGTTCTTCTGGATTGAAGATTATCCGGTTGGTCGGACCACGTTGGATCCGAAACCCTACATTCCGGGCAAAGAAAACATCATGCGCCACAACGCGGTGCTGTTTACCTCGCCTCAGGACGTGCGTGGGTCTTCTTTCCTCAACATTTGGCCGTATGATCAATCCAAGTTCCCGGATTTCTTCGGCTATCTGCCGGCGTTTAAGCGGGTCCGGCGTTTCCCGACCAACCAGCGGTTTGAGCCGTTGTTGCCGGGTTCGACCTTCTTCCTCACCGATGCATGGATGACCGGTGACCCCTATCTCACCTGGGGTAACTTCAAACTGGTCGGTAAGATCCCATGGCTCGGCGGTGCCGCCAACTGCTGGTCGGCATCGAAGGACCGCTGGCTCCATGACCGCATGGGCGGCGAGAGTGGCGATAAATTCTTCGCCAGTTCGTTCGAGCTGATTCCAGAGTGTTATGTGGTCGACCTTGAGCCGATCGCCTATCCGCGGGCACCGTACAGCAAGAAGCGCATTTGGTTTGATGCGCGGACCATGACGCCAATGACCATGGTGTCGTTCGATCGCCGCGGTGAAGTATGGAAACAGTGGGAAGCTGGCTTCGACTACTACCACAAGCGTGGCGTGGGCCATGACCCAAGCACGGGTCACAAAATGACCATGGGCGATTGCGGTTCAAAGCAGAACAAAGACGACGTTATCTGGGCGTGGAACTACGTGCACTCGCACGATCTGCAATCGGATTATCAGAGCCTGCTGCAGCACGTACCGGAGATCGTAGGTGGCTTCAAAATCCGCCTTAATGATCCCAAGTTGTACGAAAACTACTGCACCATGTCCGCCATTCGGCGCATGGGCACGTAAGTCGGAAATTTCGGGCGAAGGGTATCCCCCTTCTCCCGTTCCGATCAGAGGGGGTCTTCGGACCTCCTCTTTTTTTTCGCCAATATTTTTTGGAAAGCCTCAGAGCGCTCTCCTGGATCAGGCCTTAACTCCCGCGCCGGTCGCCGGCGGGGCGGTTGGATCCAGGGGCCAGCGGGCGCGGGGTGGGGTGTTTAAGTCGTCTTGCATGCCAAGCCGCAAGCGTTCAACGCCTGTCCAGGCAACCATTACCGCATTGTCCGTGCACAGCGCCCGTGGTGGTGCCATAAAGCGAAACCCCTCGTCCGCTGCAACGTCCGCCACCCGGTCACGCAAATACTGATTGGCGGCGACTCCACCGGCGACCACAAGAATCCCGGGTTGGTCCCGCATTGCCCCGGTTAGGAGTTTACAGTGGGCCTTTATCGCATGCCCGACCCGGTCGCAGAGCACGTCGCCGGCGGCTGCTTGAAAGCCCGCCGCCAAGTCGGCCGTGTCCTCGGGGCTTAGAATTTTTTGGTCCAGGGCTTCGACTGTCCGGCGCACCGCTGTTTTCAGGCCGGAAAAAGAAAAATCGCACCCAGGTCGACCCTTGAGCGGCCGCGGCAGTTTAAAGCGTTTGGGATCGCCCAGAGCCGCCGCTTTCTCAACCGCGGGCCCGCCGGGGTAGCCCAAGCCGATCAAGTTGGCGGTCTTATCGAAGGCTTCGCCGATGGCGTCGTCGATGGTTGTGCCCAGCCGCCGGTAGTCACCCACGCCC
>JAPYRI010000149.1 GCA_029941135.1 Alphaproteobacteria bacterium
TTATGGACCAATTTCATGCAAAAATGTGGCGTAGCCGTAAGTGCCTTTGGTCGCCGTGTTGTACCAAGAGCTGTTACTGAACCAAATATCGCCACCCTCCGGTGCACTGTTTGGGTAATAAGCCCAGGCGGTACGGGGGGTATCGCTGCGGGCAAAACGGATATCGCCGGCGACGGTTGTCGAGTCTTGCACTTCGGTGAATGTTATGTTGGCAATGTTGGCGTAGGCCTGCAGTGCATTGCCGGCAGCTGTTTGTTGAACACTGGTCAGCGCGCTGAACCCGTTTAAGGGCTCGCCATTGCCGTAACCGGACCGATAGACCGAGTTACCACCACCAAAACTGTAGGTCAGATCGACCCCAGTGCTGGTACCGCTCCCCCATTTCGACCCGCGGAGCAGGGTGTCAATGTGGGCGAAGCTCGAGAAGTTGATCGACGACACGCTTTCGCCGGACGCATACGGTGTTGCCATAACAAGCCTCGGGCCAACATGAGTCGGTAAACCATCTATCGTCTCATGCGAAACAAATGAAGCTCAATACATTCGATCGCTGCAACCGACCCTATAAATGCACAAGAAGATATTCTAGCATTAATAACTTGTTAATTAAAGTGCAATGCCTGTAGTTCGCGAGTATTTGATGCCTCTGCGGTTGTAATTGTGATGGACGACTATTGGAAAATATTTGCGCTCATTGGAACTCAAAATCGGCTGGATAAATGAAGGTCGATTGCACTTACTCGCATGGCACGGCGGCGGGGTTTTGCCCGGTTTGGAGCGGCCCAAGAAGACAGCCTTGATCGCATACTCCGCCGTTGTTACCGTGACAGTTACCGAGACAAAAAAATGGCCCGAACTAGCGGGCCTGAAAGTGGGTTAAGTATTTGTATTTATTGGTGCCGGATGCAGGAGTTGAACCCGCGACCCCCTGATTACAAATCAGGTGCTCTACCAACTGAGCTAATCCGGCCCGATCTTCTCTAAGATCGTAAGGTATCTGGCACGAACATACCTCTGGCTGCGGGCCTCGGCAAGCGGGCCCGTCAATAATACGTTATGCCAGCTTTACTCTGCCGCGGCTTGGTTCTTGAGGCGCTCGGCGGCCATGTCAAAGACCGCCGCATTGCCGGTCGCCCAAGTCACAGTAAGGCTATATTTTTTGATCTTCCAGCCATCTTCGGTGCGCACCATATCGTAGGTGTAGTAGCCGGCCAGCACATTGTGGTTGCTGCCCAAATCGTTTTTGAACACGTGCTGCGCGTGCAAATAGGACGTGCACTTGGCGGTGTCGCCATCGATGTCATGGGTGTGATTGGTGATGATGTGCTGGGTCGCATCTAATCCGTTGATTAGTTTTTCACCCATGGCGGTCCACTCGTCGGCGCCGGCCCAAATGCCGCCCGGCCATATGGACGAGAAATCGGCAACTACATCGTAGGTAAAACACGAGCGGAACATCACCCAATCGCGCGTATCGACCCCGAGCGCGTAGCGGTGAAACACGTCGCTGATTTCAGCGCGGTCGAGAAGTGTTTGTAAGGTTAGGTCGGTCATTTTCTTATTCCCCTGCATGATGTCGGAGTGAATTTATTCCGCCGCGGCTTCAGCTTCCAGGAGTTCGGCACCCAATCCAATGAGCGCGGCATTGCCGCTGGCCCAGGAAACAGTCACGACATAACTTTTGATTTTCCAGCCGTCGGGGGTGCGCGCCATGTGGTAATTATAGTGCCCCGCCAGCAGATATTGGTCACTGCCCAGATCGTTCTTGAGCACATGCTGTGCATGCATGTAGGACGAGCACTTTGCGCTATCCCCCTCGATGTCGTGCGCGTGATTGGTGATGATATGTTGCGTCGCATCGAGCCCATTTATGCCCGCCGCCACCCAGGCTACCCATTCGTCGGCGCCGGTGACCACCAGATCGGGTATGAACGAGGTGGCATCGGCCACGACATCATCGGTGAAACAGGTGCGGAATAGCTTCCAGTCCCGCGTATCAATGGCCATCGCATACCGGTGGATGACGTCGGTGATCTCAGCGCGGTCGAGCAATGTTTGTAAGGTGAGTTCGGTCAAAGTCTTGCTCCCTTGCGAGGTTCGGATTGGGTTTATTCAGCCGCAGCTTCGGCTTTCAGGTGTTCGGCGGCCAATTGAAAGAGGCCAGCATTGCCAGTCCCCCAGGTGATGGTCACGCTGTAGAATTTGATTTTCCAGCCGTCAGGCGTGCGCACCATGTCGAAATTGTAGTAGCCGGCGAGCAGGTTGTGACTATCACCCAGGTCGTTTTTGAACACGTGCTGCGCATGCACATAGGCCGTGCATTGGGCAGTGTCGCCGTCGATGTCGTGGGTGTGGTTGGTGATGATGTGCTGGGTTGCTTCCATGCCGGTTAACGCACTGACGATCGAGGCAACCCACTCGTCGGCGCCGGTCACCAACAGGTCTGGTCCTAAGGACGCGAAGTCGGCGGTGAGATCATCGGTAAAACACGTGCGCAACTGTTCCCAGTTTTTGGTGTCGAGGCTAATGGCGTAGCGGTGAAATACGTCACTGATTTCGGCACGATCAAGAAGTGTCTGCAGTCTTTGATTCGTCATTGTCCTGCTCCCCTACAAGATGTTTGAACTTTGGTCATCAAAGTAAAAACAAGTGTAGCGCCGATTGCGTTCGAGCACAAAGCGCGTGCAGTTAGCCGAGCCCCCGGCGAAGCTCATAAAGCGCGACGGCGGCAGCATTGGACACATTCAGGCTCTCCACATGATGTGACATGGGGAGGCGCACCAAGAAATCGCAATTTTTGGCGGTCAACTGGCGCAAGCCCTTGCCTTCAGCCCCCAACACGAGCGCAATATGGCCGGTGCTGTCGGTCTCTGCCATGGTTTCCTTCGCGCTCCCATCGAGCCCCAAGCGCCAGTATCCCATCCGGGCAAGTTGTTCTAAGGCCCGGCTGAGGTTAACCACCCGCACATAAGGAACAAATTCCAAGGCACCGGAAGCCGCTTTGGCTAGCGCACCACTGGGGGGTGGCGCGTGGCGCTCGGTGGTGATGACAGCGCGGGCGCCAAAAGCAGCGGCGGAGCGCAGTATGGCGCCGACGTTTTGCGGATCTGTTACCCGGTCAAGAACGGCAACCACACTGCGGGCATCCGACTGCGGGGTGCACGCGGCCTCCAAATCGAGGCTGGGTAACGGCTCCACTTGTAAAGCGATGCCCTGATGAACGTCACCCCGGTTCAGGTGGCCGTCAATTTCGTCC
Organism: Alphaproteobacteria bacterium; assembly: GCA_029941135.1. Classification (GTDB taxonomy): domain Bacteria; phylum Pseudomonadota; class Alphaproteobacteria; order JAPYRI01; family JAPYRI01; genus JAPYRI01. Next base: position 3,257 of record JAPYRI010000149.1, read on the forward strand.
CGCGACAATATTTCGATGGCCAAATCGGGGGGGCGGCGAAGGGCGGCCGCGCCCTCCAATAGGTCCTGTTTCAAAGTCCGGGTGATCAGTAGTTTACGGCACTCCCGGCGGGGATTCGACAGGGCGGCAACGACCGCATGGCGGCCAAATATCCAACCACTTCCGGAATTGCGGGAAATTGAACGCTCACGTGACTGTCGTTTGGGCATAAATTGGCGGCCTTAAAGTATAGAAATCATTTCATTTTTTACGTTTATAGGGTGTCTCTCCCCTTGCGCACAGCGCAGCCTCCGAATATATTCGGAAAAGATCAAATGCGGGAAAAAGTCTTGGGCGCACCTAGAAGCGGGTGGGGCCAAGATGATGTGCGCGTTTTTGAAGGCGTTTTCAAGTTGACAAGGGGCGCTAAATTCTCATAGTGCGGCGCACAACGGGGCGGATCCTGGTCGCCCGACGGAGGGGTGGCCGAGTGGTTAAAGGCAGCAGACTGTAAATCTGCCGACGTACGTCTACGTAGGTTCGAATCCTACCCCCTCCACCACTCCATGGGACCCATGAATTGGTGGACCGGGGATTGACAGACAGCGGAAGAGAGCGGAGAGGATTTCAAGCGGGCGGAATTCAGACAAAGTATTTTAGACAATGTGCTGGAACTTGAGCGAGTGAGGCTCCTAAGCGGGCGGCGCTCATATGCGGGTGTAGCTCAGTGGTAGAGCTCCAGCCTTCCAAGCTGGCGACGAGGGTTCGATCCCCTTCACCCGCTCCAACCACGTAACCAGTGGCGGGCCGGGCGAAAAGAGAGCCCATTGGTAGAAGTTGGTAAATGTAACTAAGACGGTTTGAGGAACGAATATCAGCAGACGACGACGCGCAGCAGGGATGAGAAAGTAATAAATCCTAAATTTTAAAAATTCGGCCAGGGTTTTGGGGCGCTGGTGCATTTGGCAAGCTAGAAAGTATTTTTAGGAATATATCGACATGGCGAAGCAAAAATTTGAGCGGACAAAGCCGCACTGCAACATTGGGA
>JAPYRI010000150.1 GCA_029941135.1 Alphaproteobacteria bacterium
CTGCGACAACACCGTTATGAGCGGTGCGTTCTAACCAACTGAACTACGGGCCCGGCGCCAATATGGCCAATCAGACCCGTCGGGTAAAGCCGCATTTAAACGGCGGGGGCGGAAATGCCAGAATAAGGTTTACCCGTTATCGAGGAAGCTGCGCAATTTACGCGAGCGGCTCGGATGCTTCAATTTCCGCAGCGCCTTAGCCTCGATTTGCCGAATGCGTTCGCGGGTGACCGAGAACTGTTGCCCAACTTCTTCCAATGTATGATCGGTATTCATGCCGATGCCAAACCGCATACGCAGCACACGCTCTTCACGCGGGGTGAGGCTCGCCAAAACCCGCGTCGTGGTCTCCCGCAAGTTTGCCTGAATGGCCGCGTCCAAGGGGATGATCGCGCTCTTGTCCTCAATGAAATCTCCCAGATGACTATCTTCTTCGTCACCGATGGGCGTCTCCAAGCTGATCGGCTCTTTGGCGATCTTCAGCACCTTGCGCACTTTTTCCTGGGGCATACCAAGCTTTGCCGACAGTTCCTCGGGCGTAGGTTCGCGCCCGATTTCATGCAGCATCTGCCGCGACGTGCGCACCAATTTGTTGATGGTTTCGATCATATGCACCGGAATTCGGATAGTGCGTGCTTGATCGGCAATCGAGCGGGTAATTGCCTGTCTGATCCACCAAGTGGCGTAGGTTGAAAATTTGTAACCCCGGCGATACTCGAATTTATCGACCGCTTTCATGAGGCCGATGTTGCCTTCCTGAATGAGATCGAGGAATTGGAGACCACGGTTGGTGTATTTTTTGGCGATCGAAATTACCAGACGCAAGTTAGCCTCGACCATTTCTTTCTTAGCCTGGCGGGCTTCACGCTCACCTTTTTGCACCGTGTGTACAATGCGCCGAAACTCAATGATCTGCAGTCCGGTCTCAAAGCTGACTTGCGCGACTTGATCGCGAATATCCTTAATTTCAGCGCGCTCTTCCCGAACGAAGTTCTTCCAGCCCTTGCCACTTAATTTGCTCACCCGCGCGAGCCAATTGGGATCGAGCTCAAAGCTGATGTAGTGATCGAGGAAATCCTGCCGGCTGACCCGGTGGCGCTCCGCCAGACGCAGCATTTTTCCTTCAAGCCCCATCAGGCGTCGATTGATGCCATATGATTGGTCGACGAGAGCTTCGATCCGATTGTTGTTGAGGTGGACGCTCTCAACCAGACCCACAAGCTCCGAACGTAGCTTGTTAAACCGCCGCTCCAGCGCCGGCGTAACATCTTCGTGGCTGACGGTGGCGTCTAAACGGGCGGCTTGAACCTTGTGAAACTTTTTGTAGGTCTTGGTGATGATGTCGAAAGTTGCCAGCACTTCGGGCTTCAGAACTTCTTCCATGGCCGCAAGGGACATGGTCACTTCATCGTCGTCGTCATCGTCGTCGTCACTTCTACCTTTAACTTGGTCTTCAGCTTTTTCAGGCTCGGCGCCATTGGTTTTTGCCGCATCAGCGTTTTCAGGGCCATTTTCACCCGCGCTTTGCACGGCGCCAACCGCATTCCCACTGGCCGGCACGGTGCTTCTGCTGGCTGGCACGGCGCTTCCATTGGCCGTGTTTTGGGGCTGGCCGGGGCCGCCACCATAGGTCGCATCAAGATCAATGACGTCGCGCAGCTGGATAAGGCCTTCGTTCAATTCACCATGCCAAATGGTCACCGCGCCAAATGTGAGCGGGCTTTCGCACAGCCCACTAATCATCGCATTGCGCCCGGCTTCGATCCGTTTGGCGATGGCGATTTCGCCTTCCCTGGACAACAGCTCGACGCTGCCCATTTCACGCAAATACATGCGCACGGGATCATCAGTGCGGTCCAATTGTGTTGTCGTCGTCGTCGTGTTTGGCGGCGCAGGGTTTTCGCTGCCAGCTCCTTCGCCGTCCTTCTTTCCATCGGTTGTCGTGGTTTCTTCAGTCTCTTCGCTCTCGACCACATTGATGCCCATCTCGGACAATAGAGTCATGGTGTCTTCAATCTGCTCGGAAGAAACATCGTCCGGCGGTAAAACCTTATTTAATTCATTATAGGTGATGTAGCCGCGATCCTTGGCGCGGGCGATCAACTTTTTAACTGCCTGAACTGTGGGGTCGATCAACGGGTTATCCGTTGAATCGTCCCGATTATCGACAACTTCCGTTTCCGCCGCTTTACTTGTCGCCATACGATCCGTCTTCCTGTTTTGAGGGCTGTACCCGTCATTGCTGCTACTTAAGCATTAATGACTTTTCTATCTATCAGCCCCAGCTCAATCCGTTTCGTCCTCAGATAATTTTGTGACCCGAGGCCTGCCCGAAACCAGCTATGTCGGCTTCGTCGCCTTCGGCAGCCTGAACCGTCCGCTGTAGAGCCGTAAATTTTTTCCAGTTTTTGGGACTTTCGTCCGCTATATACGCGATTTTTGCTTCGACCAATTGCTTATGAAGCATCGCTTGATACTGACGTTTGAGGAGAATATTCAACCCGGTTTCCGCGTCCTGGGTCGCGGCATCCGGGGACGTGAACCATTCGGGAGGGGCAGATCCACCACCAATGGCCCGCTCAAGTAACTCCCCACATCCCTCCTCGTTCAGTTGGCGCTTCAACACCTCCCTGTCAAGGGCGGGATTTTCAACTGCAATACGTATGATTTCGTTACGCAATTTGTCAAGCTCGGGTGTAAGAAATTCGATCATGGCAAATTCTTCGCCATACCGGGATAATAAGCCAGGATGGCTTAACAATGTGAGTACCAGAGAGCGCTCGCGAGGCTCTGGATTGGCGCCGACCCGACCGATGAGACTGTTTTTAAGGGAACTGGTCGCCTCGCCGCGAAATTGATTTTGCCCTTTGTTCCCGCCCCAATCCCGTCCTGAATATCCGCTGATCCGGGCTCTGGAGTTGGGAACGCCGACTAAATCATTTAAACGTCTGCGCATATAACGACTGTAATGGGCGCGCACACGTTCGTCGGGGATTTGTCGGGTGAGCTTGCCAATCTCGGCTTCCAAACCGGCTTGACGTGCCGGCGTATCAAAGGTTTTTCCGGCCGTCAGCATTTCCCAAAGGATATCGGACAGATCAAGGGGTTGCGCGAGCACGTCATCCATAGCGCCACGACCGCGCGCGCGGACCAGGCTATCGGGGTCTTCGCCTTCAGGCAGCATGACGAACCGCAAGGAGTATCCAGGCTTCAACAGGGGGACAGCGCGCTCGGCGGCCCGGTAGGCCGCGCCCCTTCCGGCTTTATCGCCGTCAAAACACAAAACAGGCTCTGGCACCACCCGCCACAGCATGGTCAATTGTGCCTCGGTAAGCGCCGTCCCCAACGGTGCCACCGCGTGTCCAATTCCGCCGGCAGCGAGGCCCACCACGTCCATATAACCTTCGACCACGAGGAGTGTGTCCGTATCCCGTGCTATCGGAGCCGCATGGTGCAAATTGTAGAGAACGCTGCCCTTGTGAAACAACAAGGTCTCGGGTGAGTTTAAATACTTGGCACGGGCATCACCCAGGGTTCGACCGCCAAAGGCAATCACCTGGCCGCGGCGGTCCCAGATGGGGAACACGAGGCGATTGCGGAAATAGTCATAGGACGGGCGGCCATCATCGGGCACGCCCAACAGACCCGCTTCTTTCAATAGATCTTCGGAGTAATCGCGGGCAAGCATGGCGTCCTTAAGGCTGCTCTTGCGCTCAGGGGCATAACCGATACGAAACTTCGCAGCAATTTCAGGTCGAATGCCGCGACCGGCCAGATAATTTCGAGCCTCCTCCCCAGTCGCTGACCCCAACTGACTTTCAAACCAGCCAGCCGCCGCCTCGACAACATCGCGCAAGGTCTTGCTGCGCGCGTCGCGCTCGCGGCCACCTGCCGAAACCGTTGGCAATTGCAATCCTGCCTGGGCAGCCAATTTCGTCACCGCGTCAACAAACGGCAGGCCTTCAGTTTCAGTGGTAAAACGGATCACATCGCCGTGCGCACCACAGCCAAAGCAATGGTAAAAACCCTTGTCCTCATTCACCGTGAATGAAGGCGTTTTCTCCTTGTGGAACGGGCACAATCCGACGAACTCGCGCCCGCGCTTGGTGAGCTTTGTGCGACGACCGACGACATCCGCC
>JAPYRI010000151.1 GCA_029941135.1 Alphaproteobacteria bacterium
CACCAAATTAGCTTTCTCAAAACTGTTCTGTTCCACTCGAAACCTAAAGCTATCAACCCGAAGTTAACGCGATGGAAAGAAGTATCCCCTCCTTGCAGATGTTGTGACAATCATAGCGGATAGTTCGATTAAATTTGCTCCTACTGCCCTTTAAATAAGTACTACTAATTTTAATTTCTATTTTTGGTTGAAAATACTACATGGAATCGGAATTTGACCTGACATTTACGGCTTTGAACGCCGTCTCGCGAAATGTTGGTCTTTAGAGGTATGATTAGAGAAATAATTTTTCGCAGTCGTTGGACGGTTCCATGAAGCAGTTTTTGATCACCTTTTTTGCGGTAATATTTGGCCTCGTGGTATTTGTTCTGTCTGTGCCATTAGTGGGGCTGCTCATAACAGCGCCGCCCGATGTCAGTCTCCCCAATACGACAATATTGAGCCTTGACCTCAATCAAGTCATACCTGAGGCACCAAACAATGATCCATTTTCCCGTTTCCTGGAGCATCAAGGCCTTTCTGTCCCAGAAATAGTTTCCGTACTCCATCGGGCCAGTGACGACAGCAAAGTTAAGGGTCTGTACGTAAAGCTTGGGTCGATCGGGATGAGAACTGCGCAAGCCCAGGAATTTAGGGATGCAATCAAATTCTTTCGCGCGAGCGGCAAATTTGCCGTCGCCTACGCTCAACAATTTTCAGGCAATGGCATGGGCGCTTATTACACGGCGGCGGCTTGCGATGAAATATGGCTCCAGACCACGGGTGAATCGCATGTATCCGGCATCGCGGTTTCGGCGCCTTTCATCAAGCAAACTTTAGATAAAATTGGCGTATCCCCTCAACTAGGGCGCCGGCATGAATACAAAACAGCCGCCAATACTTTTACCGAGAGCGATTTCACCAAAGTACACCGTCAGTCTCTAGAACGTTTTATCGGGTCCATGTTCAATCGTATTACGTCAGAAATTTCCAGTGATCGAGATTTTACGCCACAGGAATTGATTGATCATATCGATAGCGCCCCGCATACGGCAGAGGAAGCACTGAATGTCGGGCTGGTCGATAAACTTGGTTACGAAGATCAAGTTCGGGCAAGTCTTATTCATAGAACTGGCGAGGATGTCGAATTTGTCTCCGTTCAAGACTACTTCGGTCTTGCTGGGGGCAATTATGAAGACGGAAAAACAATTGCACTGATATATGGAACGGGCACAATTGTTTCCGGCAAAAGTGGTGGTCGGGGTGGACCACTATCGCAGAACGTTACAATGGGTAGTGACACCATCGCCCAAGCCTTTCGCGACGCCGTCGATGATGAAGACGTTGAAGCAATTGTCTTTCGTGTGTCTTCTCCTGGCGGGTCATATTTGGCGTCAGATCAAATTTGGCGGGAAATTGTACGCGCTCGAAAAGCAGGCATACCGGTTGTCGCCACCATGGGAGCAACTGCAGCTTCCGGGGGATACTTTGTCGCTATGGCAGCCGACATAGTAATCGCCCAAGCAGGCACGATCACCGGGTCGATTGGTGTTCTTGGCGGAAAAATGGTCGCTGCCGATTTACTCAGTAAATTGGGCATCAATCTGGGCGAAGTTTCGATTGGTAAAAATGCGTTGATCGGATCCAGCTTTCGTAACTACACACCAGAACAATGGACCTGGATCAACCGGTCTCTGGACCGGGTATACAGTGATTTTACGAGCAAAGTCGCCACGGCGAGAGATCTGAGTACGGAACAAGTGAATGACGTTGCCCGGGGCCGAATATGGACTGGCGACGACGCGGTTCGAAATGGTTTGATCGACAAGATTGGGGGCTTTGCCGACGCGATTGACCAGGCAAAAGTATTGGCGGGGATCGACGTCGCTTCGCCGATTCAATTGAAGCAGTATCCCAAATCCGTGACTTTCTCAGAACAAATGTTGTCGCTCATCGGCGGGCTAGAAGGTGTGATACAAGCGGCAACTCTTTTGCAGGCTGTCGCCCACAACTTGCGAATTCAAGAAACACTTACTCCCTTAGCCAACGCGCCAAGTGGGGTGCTCACCATGCCAACTTTGTATCGGGTTCCCTAATACTTGAGCATGGCATGAACCAATAATCCGCCATTTCTAATCGTCTTCGGTAACGGTCCACGTGGCACCTTGACGGAATAAGGCGTCCAGAGTCGCATTCGGCTGCGCCTTTTTCCGTTCTGCCACTTGCTTCAGTACCTGTTCTGCAAACGGAACTCTTTCAATGCAAAAGAGGACGCCGACGGCCACCGGCATGTCAGGAAATTCCATTGAGGCCAACAAGGATGCCAATCCGCGGTTGGTCTCGTCATGCACCAGAACATCGTCCTCGGTAATATCGTTTTCGCCAATATTCACGATTTCAAGTTCCATCTTGCCCGGCTTCATTCGCAAGCCTCTATCACTCGCTTTTCCAAATATCAGCGGCTTTCCATGCTCGACGACAATCTGATTGTCTTCGGATACATCTCTACCGGTGAAATCAGCAAAGTACCCGTCGTTGAAAACGTTGCAGTTTTGCAAGATCTCGAGCATCGAGGTCCCGGCATGTTCATGGGCGCGCTTGAGGACTTCAGGGAGGTGCTTTTGCGCAGTGTCTATTGCACGCGCAACAAATGTTCCATTGGCCCCTAAGGCAAGAACACATGCCGAAAGTGGCATTTCGATCGACCCCATAGGCGAAGATGGTGTCCGGGCGCCCGGTTTGGTAGTTGGCGAATATTGGCCTTTCGTAAGGCCGTAAATTGCATTGTTAAACAACAAAAACTGGATATTCACGTTCCGCCTAAGCATGTGAATGAAATGATTGCCACCAATACTGAGCGCATCCCCATCTCCACTCACCACCCACACATCCAAGTCTGGATTTGCAAGCTTTATCCCTGTCGCAAAACCGGGGGCACGACCGTGGATGGTGTGAAATCCATAGGTTGATATGTAGTAAGGGAACCGGGCGGCGCATCCGATGCCCGAAACAAATACTGTATCGTCGACCGACGCACCAATTTCAGCCAACACCTTCCTAACCGCTTTTAGAATTGAATAGTCACCACAACCCGGGCACCAACGGACTTCCTGATCGGTGGTAAAATCCTTTGGGGTCAGTTTACTCAAAGCTGCTGATGAAGTTATGTCGTCCATACTATGTCTCCAGGCGCGCCCAAATGGCTTCTTCGATTTCACTGGCTTTAAATGGCTGCCCTGCCACTTTGTTCACACTCTCCGCTGGCAAAAGGAACTGATCCCGCAGCAAAACGGAAAGCTGGCCGGTGTTTAATTCAGGGACAAGGATGTGATCGAACTTCGACAATAATTCACCCAAATTCTTCGGAAACGGGCTCAAATGGCGAATATGAATGTGGCAGGCGTCGCCACCATCTTCACGTGCCCTGTCCACCGCCGATTCAAGCGCCCCAAAAGTCGAGCCCCAGCCGACCACAGCCAAACCTTTCGCCTCATGTCCACCCTCGACAACTTGCAGAGGGATATCGTTTGCTATACCGGCGATCTTTTGGCCCCGGACATCCGTCATAAGCTGATGATTAGCCGTATCATAAGAAATATTGCCGGTGTCATAACCTTTTTCGATGCCACCGATACGGTGAGATAGGCCTTCAGTACCGGGTATCGCCCAAACGCGCGCCAGGGTGTCGGGATCGCGTTTAAAGGGATGGAAACCTTCTGTCTCAGTCTCAAACTCGACTGGGAAATTTGGCAGTGTCTCCGCGTCGGGAATGCGCCAAGGCTGGGATGCGTTTGCCAGATAACCATCGGCCAGCAATATGACCGGCGTCATATACTTGGTGGCCAGCCGGATGGCTTCGATCGCGGTTTCAAAACAATCCGCCGGAGTTCGGGCGGCAATCACCGGCAACGGACAATCCCCATGCCGGCCATACATAGCCTGCAATAAATC
>JAPYRI010000152.1 GCA_029941135.1 Alphaproteobacteria bacterium
GTTGTAGGCGTCGACAAACTGACGCTCAACGATTCCATGGCCCAGAAGAGTGTATGTGCGCTCGGGCAGCAAAGGACCATCGGGTTCCATCATCAAATTTTCAGCTCCAAACGTTCGCATACGGTCTTCCAGATAGCCGCCGCCACTAGCACTTTGGGCGCGCTTGCATCGATGACGGTGCATCGGCCGGGTTCACGCTTAGCTATTTCGAGGAATCCGTCGCGCAAAGCCTGGTGAAATTCTGCGCCCATTTGTTCGTAACGGTCTTCTGCGGGACCAGCCCCCCCCTGCCCCCGAGCCTTGGCACGCTCGAGGCCAATTTCCGGCGGCAAATCCAGGATGAGTGTGAGATCGGGCTTGATCTCGCCGATGGCAAATCGGGTCAATTGTTCAATGCAGTTTCGGCCCAATGCTTGCGCGTATCCTTGATAGGCAATAGTGGAGTCAGCAAACCGGTCCGATATTACCCATTGGCCTGACTCTAGGTTTGGACGGATCAAATTGCTTACATGCTCATGACGGGCGGCGGAGTGCAGCAGTGCTTCGGTAGCCGGCAGCCAACGACCGGGTGCGCCGCTCACCAGTAAGTTCCTAATTTCTTCCGCACCGGCCGTACCACCGGGTTCCCTGGTTGCCCGTACGTCGATACCATGTTTGATGAGTGCCGCGCACAAAAGTTCGACTTGCGTCGATTTGCCGCCCCCCTCGCCGCCTTCAAATGTGATGAATTTGCCGACTGGCACAATACTCGCCCTGGATATTGTAAACGCTGACTGGGGCTGAGTTTAGCAGGTCGTTAGTCCCCGGTCGTGCCCCAAAGTAAATACTGAAACGCGGCCCCAAGCCGCCCAAAAAACCCGAGATGGTCGACAGGCCGTGCTGCCAGCAAGGGAATGATTTGTGTGTCCATACCCGGTGCTGCAATGTGTAATTGGGCGATTTGTTGGCCTTTCACCAAAGGGGCTGGAACGGGCCCTTCGTAGATGACGGTAATGGCAAGATCTTTTCGCGCTTTGCGCCGTAACGTCAGGTGAACGCTTTCAGGTACGATAAGCGGGATTGCTGCTTCCGATCCCAGCCAGACCTTAGCGTCAATCACGGTTTCACCCTTTTCGAAAAGGGCGTAATTTTCAAACTCCTTGAAGCCCCAATTGATTAAACGCGCATTCTCGCCTGCCCGTTCTTTTGTACTGCTCAAACCGGCAGTGACTAAAATAAGGCGTCGGCCATCGCGAATGGCGGACGACGCCAGGCCATACCCCGCTTCTTCCGTATGTCCGGTTTTAAGACCGTCCGCACCAATATCTTTGTATAACAATGGGTTGCGGTTGCTCTGTTTGATTTCGTTGTAGGTAAAAGACGTTTCTTCGAAATAAGCGTAATAACCGGGAAAATCTCGGATCATGTGTCTGGTCAGGGTTGCCAAATCAGCTGCGCTCATGCGTTGGTCAGGATGGGGCCAGCCGGTCGCATTGGCGAATGTGCTGTTGGTCATTCCCAGTTCTACGGCCTTTTCGTTCATCATGTCGGCAAAGCCTTCTTCGGACCCACCAAGTGCTTCTGCGACCACAATGCAGGCATCATTTCCCGACTGCACGACAATGCCCCGGATCAGGTCTTCCACATTGACCTCGGAATTGACCAGCACAAACATCTTGGAGCCCCCCATGCGCCAAGCTTTCTCGCTGACCGGAAATGTATCACTAAGTTTCACGCCGCCTCCCGCCAATTGCTCGAACAGTAGATAAGCCGTCATGAGCTTGCTCATACTGGCCGGGGGTATGGGTAGGTCGGATTGCTTGTCGAGAAGAACCGTGCCGGTTTCGTAATCGACCATAATGGCGTGCCGGGCCGCGGTTTCGATGGCTCTGACAGGCGTTGTTCTGGCGACCAGACCTAATAAAATCGCGGTGATTAAGCCGGCACAGGCGGCAAAAATTTGATGTGGAGGGCGGGGCAATTGATTTACTGAACGCGGATACATCGCCAGAAGTCCTTGGATACAAAAGTACTCAACAAACTTGACAGGCGTCATTCATTTTGTCGACCACAATGCGCGCATTTGGGTGCCCACTGTTGATCAGTTCGATGAGCGTTTGATCAGCCCGCTCCACGGTTGCCATAGGACCAATGCGTACCCGGTAGTACCGGGTGTTTCCAATTTGCACAGGAGCCACACCAAACGTTCCCACGGCGCTAAGTTGATCGCGCAGTCGATGGGCATTTCCCAGATCGGAGAATGCACCGGCCTGCACATAAAGTAGGGTTGGGCTGGTGACGGTAGGCTCCATCGCCACCGCGCCACGGGCCCGGTTGGAATTCAATGTGGCGGGTGCGAGTGTCGAATTTTTTACCGACGGATTTGCCAGAGCTGCGGCGAATCCTTTAGGCGGCGCGAGCGGTCGGCTTTCGACAGCGATTGCTGGAACCGCGATGACAGATTTTTGTTCTTCCCATGAAGCCGTACCTTTGGCCACGACAAAACTTTCACCAATCTGATTTTTAGCGATTTCAACCCGGACTTTGGCGGTTCCCTGATTCAAAAATCCGAGTTCTTTCGCGGCCCGCCGGGACAGGTCGATAATGCGTCCATGAACGAAAGGACCCCTGTCATTAACCCGCACCACAAGCGATCGCCCATTATCCAAGTTGGTTACTTTTACAAAACTTGGCATGGGTAGTGTTTTATGGGCGGCGCTGAAGTTATTCATGTCGAATACTTCGCCGTTTGCAGTCAGCCGACCATTAAATTTTTTACCGTACCAAGAGGCTATTCCTACTCTGTCGTAATAGGGGTCTTCTTTGGGCGTGTACCATTGACCAGCGATTTTGTAGGGATTGCCTACTTTGTAAGTGCCCACCGCAGGGGAAGATGAAATGGGGCCGGGAGGTGGCGGCCGATAGCCGCCGCCGCATCCCGCGATCAGAATGCAAATACCTAGCGCCGCGCAGGTTTTCGCTCCCTGCCCGCTTCCGAGAAGTCGCTTAACAGCCGCATAAGGATGCAAAAGGTGACAGTCAATCATGGCCTTTGGGTTCCGATACACAACGCGGTCCGGGTCCAGTTTACCGACGACCGATGGCGTCGGCAAGATGGCCGACCGCCATGGCGAAAAATGTTGACCGGTTCCACTTTAATGTTGCCCGGTAATTTTCGTAGACCAGATATGCGGCGGGGGAGGCTCCTGATTTATCATTGTCACCAGGGTCACTCGACGCCGGCGCCGCTTTTCTCTCCGGCAGAACGAGTGACGCCATTAACGGCCGCGTGGGCAAATCAGCACCATTTACGCGCCGGACACCCAAAAGTTGCCATTCGTTGAGAACTTTGACTGTGTCCAAATTGGCCAGCGCCGTATCAAAGTTTTTGGGCAGCGATACTTGGCGTCCCCAGGTTTGGTCTCCCCGCCAGCCGGACTGGGACAAATAGTTTGCTGCAGAAGCGAAAACATCGGCTTTGGTCGTCCATATATCGCGGCGGCCGTCGCCGTCGTTATCAACGGCAAAATTCAGAAAACTGGAAGGCATAAACTGGCACTGACCCATTGCCCCGGCCCACGATCCCTTCATGTCGTTTGGCGCGATGTGCCCATCGTTTAAAATTTGAAGGGCATTCAGGAGTTCTTTGCGAAAATATGCGCTGCGCCGACCATCAAATGCGAGTGTGGCCAGGGCGTTGATCACAGAAAAGCCGCCGGTGTGACGTCCGAAATCAGTCTCGATCCCCCAAAAAGCCACAATAAAACGAGGTTGCACTCCATATTGGGCGCTAATTTTCGTCAGCAATTCACGGTTTTCCGCGAGTTTGTTTCGCCCTTTGATGACTCGGCTCCGAGGTACGACATTCCCGAGGTACTCATCAAATGTCATGGTAAATTCGGGTTGC
>JAPYRI010000153.1 GCA_029941135.1 Alphaproteobacteria bacterium
CCGCGAGACAGACAGCAGATTGGTCTCGTCACTCAGGATTTTGAACTCAACTCTTACCGAAACAAAAATTATCGCCGTGATGATCAAGGCGAAGGCGAGCCCATATTTGTGCGCGAGAAAAAATTTTGCCAGTGAAATGCCATGGGCGTTCACAACCCATCTAATATGTACAACCCACACCACCATCAACATGATGGTCAGGTAGTAGGAAATATGCATAAAAATCTCGGCAACGAGGTCCGCGCGATATAGCGTGAAACCGAATAGCCCTATGAAAAAGAATGCACTACATCCGGAATAGAGGCCCAAAAGCTCTCTTCGGACGGTTATACCCATTCGGCGCTAACGAACCATTTCCGTTGATATGAGATCATATTCGCGCAAATTTTTACTGCCGCCAGCCCGAGGCCACCCTCATCGGCGAGACCGCCACGGGCAAGTCTCTTGATGCTTCTGGTTGGATGGTACACCGAAAGTGAACGAATTGCCAAACCACCGCATTCCCGTTGTCAGTAACATGTGATCTGTCCGGCTTATGTACCAAATGATCTGTCCGGATTTAGAAGGTCGCCATGGGGAGGACTTCGATGCGTCGGACAGGGCAAGTACAGGGACTGAGATTTACGAAGGCACGACGGCGCGACGTGTCGGCGCACGCGCCTACACGAAAACTCCCGAAAGGCGTCTCCATGGGTTCCTGTCATCGGAGGTTGGTATAAGCCGAACTACTTGGCGGGGGACCGGGACCGGCGCACCCATATCGCCGGGATCCGGTTGGCGAGGGAGCGGTTCAATGCGCCGACCATCATGATCGCCGAAAAAGGCGCGGCGATGGTGAAAGAGGACGCGCGTTAGCGAATTCGTTCATTGATCCAACACCGGCACGGGACAGATACGCTATTTTCGTGTCTCGGCCCTACTGGTCTAATTTTGCTTCGCCGTTAGCGCCAAGCGACAATTGTTGAATGAAATCCGGGGCTGCCCGTCGCCAGATGTCAGTGTGATTTTCAAATTGGGGTCATCCGGGAACACTGTTCTGAAAGTCAATGCGACGCTAATTCGTCCATCGACCCCAATAGGCCCGCTCAATTCGTGGCTATCAACGCTCCCATAGAAGCGTTGTTCAGCCGTTGCCTTAATATGATATTTTCCCGATGTTACCCGAAGTTCAAAGTCATAGGAAATCGGCTCTCCGAAGACATCTATTCCGCACTCACTTATTGATGCGGTCCAGTTTCCATCGAAACGACCGGGGTTGGCGGTCTTTGCCTCGGACTTCGGGGTAAGCATGGCTAACTTCGGCGCTTCTTTTCTTGCCGATGCTTCCAAGTCCGCCAGGCGGACACGGGCCCGCGATGCATTTGCACCCTGTGGAAATTGCCGCAAATAGTTTCGGAACGCGGCGGTGCCGCCACTTGCCGCCGCTGCAGCCCAGGCAGCTGTTTCCTGGACTTCGGCTTGCCGCTGTTGTCGTTGCTGCCGCTGCCGCTGCCGCTGCTGTTTCTGGGCTTCCAACAAGTGGTCAATGCGCGCTGTGGCCGCGTGAGCATTTGCGCCGCGGGCATATCGCGCAAGGAATGACCGCAACTGTTCGATACTGTCCGATCCCGCGACCTCGTCCCAGGCGCTGGCCTCTGCCTTGATCCGCGCGTCGGCAATCCGCGTGGCCTCGATTGCGGCCTGCTTCTCCGCTGCTTGCCGCCGCCGAAGCGCCACCGCCTCCTTCTTCTTTGCTTCAGCTTCCCTCTGTCTTTTCGCGTCCGCAATCCGCGTGGCCTCGATTGCAGCCTGCCTCTCCGCCGCTTGCCGCCGCCGAAGTGCTGCCGCCTCCTTCTTCTTTGCTTCAGCTTCCCTCTGTTTTTTTACTTCTTCAATTCGGGCGGCTTCAAATTCTTCCCTGTCTTGCAGCAGACTTGAAAAAACATAGCCTAGGTGGTTGCCGTCCTGATCCACCGCTAACCAGTTTTTTCCGGCCACTTTACCTGGCACATAAATTTCGCTCCCCTTTCTTAGGGTCGCAACCTTGCCGGCGTTTGCACTGGGAGCATTACGGACATTGGCGTTCTTGACTGCCACATAAGTCCCTTCAATTGGTTCAAGGACTATCGCCGGTTTCAACGACGCTATTTGCTGGATCTTCAATCGTTGCAACCGCAGGCGGGCCAACTCCGCGAATAGGCCATCGGGATATTTATTCAGATAGGCGCCGAACATGGCGGGTTCATCGCTATCCTTGACCGAATTCCAGAACGTCAATTCCATTCTGCCTGTGTCCGCTGACGAAACAACAGGCTTCGCACGGGCCTTTCGCGCCAATCCAAGTGGTACAAACAGAAAATCGCCACCCTCGTGTGCAGCCTGACGAATGTTTGAGTACTGCGGCGTCTGGTCCGCATTCAGGACGACTTTGCTACGCACCCGCTGAAACAATGCTTGACCATCCAATATGACGTCGTTGTCTCCCAGTACATTAAGGAACGCATTGGCGAATACTGAATGACCTCCCCTGCCCGTATCCGCCACCGGTTCCAAACCGCCCGAAACCATGGCCGTGCGAGAGCGCATTTTCGCCATACGTTGGATCCATGCGTCGCGCTCTTCCCCGGATTTTGGCGAGACATTCGCCGCCCTCACCAACGCCCCCGAGTAACAGCTATCCGCCACCACCAGGACATGATGGGCCGTCATGGCGCGCAAATGACGGCTCAAGCTTTCGTTAGCAATCCAATTCGTATCATTTTCCGGCTCCGCATCCACGGGGAGCCAATAGCCAGTTCCTGATTCACGGTCCAGTTCACCATGCCCGGCATAATAAATCAGCAACCTATCTTTGGCGGTCAGTTCGCTTCTTAGCTTGTTGATTGAATTCAGAATTCGTGACCGGTTGGCGTTTAACAACAGCGTCACGTTGAAGCCATACTTGCCCTCTAAAGAGTTTCGCCACGGCCGTCGCATCGTTAATCGCTGTTTTCAGTTTGGGCAGATGTGCGTAGTCGTTGTTGCCGATGACCAGGGCGTGATAGCGACCGTACTCATTCTGCGTCGCTGCCTGCCCCAAGAGCGGGCATGACAAAATCAGCGTCAAAAGGAGACAAAACGTCCCTTTCCGCCAGGTCGGCAACATATCAATCATTTCGCCCCCCAGCCTACGACGCGCGCCGCCAGATCGTCCGCGATGGTCGGTGATAGTCCGTGGCAGTGCTGCCAATTTTGCCTTGATCCGAGCAGACGGCCACGGCCAGGATTGTTGTCGATACCCTGGCAACAAGCGAACCGATCTGCATCTCGGTCTTCACGGTACCCCCCCGCCGGCACGCCGCATTTATCTGCCTGTTTGGCGGACATTTATTCTTGCGCACCGTTTATTGAAGATAAGCTTTGACTCATTTTGGTTGCAGGTCAAGTCGCCATGCAAGTGATCCCAGGAAATCGGGCAATAGGTTTTGGTATTTTCCACCCCTTGAGGAGGAATACGGAAATGACGAAGCAACTCTCCACGCGATTGAATTCAATGCCAAATCCGCACCTGATGCGCTCGCCTGACAAGATCCCGTCAGCCACGCAGTTTTGGGATCGCCTCGGCGGCTATGCGCTCGAAGACGGGAAGCTGTTCGTCTTTCCAAGGATAGGCCAATATGAACTCGTTGATGCCCGCTTCCCTGTACTGCCCCACGATATCCGTGAAGGCATCCACGGACTCGTAGACCAT
>JAPYRI010000154.1:0-3100 GCA_029941135.1 Alphaproteobacteria bacterium
GAACTTGCTTATGAAGTTAATGTTGAGTCAGATAATGGGAATTTTATGTGGGAAAAAATCATACAAATAGGTAAAGAATTTAAAATTCAACCATATGGAACTGAAGCATTATCTACCCTTAGAATTGAAATGGGACATGTAGCTGGATCCGAATTAGATGGCAGAACCATTCCTTATGATAATTCTTTAGAAGGAATGGTAAGTAAAAAGAAAGATTTTATTGGTAAAAGATCTTTAAATAGAAAAGCTTTTGTTGCAGAAGATAGACAAAAAGTTGTAGGTGTAGTTCCAATTGATAAAAAAACAAGTATACCCGAAGGATCTCATTTAGTTAAAGATGCAAATGCAAAACTTCCAAATCCTAAATTAGGTTATATTTCTGCATCATGTTGGAGTGTTGAATACGATAATCCATTTTCTTTAGCTATACTTAAAGACGGAAAAAATATGATAGGAAAAAAACTTTTTGCTTTATCACCAGTAAAAAACAAATCAATACCAGTTGAAATAGTCTTATCACATTATGTTGATCCTAAAGGAGAAAGAGTAAGATCATGATATCTATATCAGCACTAGAGAATATTTATAAAAAAGGTCTTTTTGGTGACCATGAAGATAAAAATGAGAAAGATTTGTTAAAAGTTTCAGAAGTTAAAAATTTACTAATTATACAAATAGTTCAGTATAAAAACTCTTCAATTTCACTTAAAGATATTAATATTGCTGGGCTTAATTTAAACAATGAAGCCTTAAAAGTTAATAGTAATAATGATACTAGAATTTTATGGTGTGGTCCTAAAAATTGGCTTTTAATATCAACAAAAAAAGATTTATTAAAAATTATTAATCAAACATTTAATAAAAGTGACTTTGCCATTACAGATTTATCTCATTCAAGAGCTATAATTGAATTAGAGGGAATAAATTCAAAAGAAGTTTTAAAAAAAGGATGTCCATTTAATTTTAACGAGCTAATAAAAGATAAATGTGTAAACTCTTTATTTAATGGCATAACTGTTACTATCGATATGATTGATGATAATCCAAATAAAGTAAGAATATTTGCACTTAGAAGTTTTGGAGAATCTCTATATCATTCAATAACTGATGCTTGCTTAGAGTTTGGGTTCAAAAATACCTAGCTAGGTATCTTCACGATTAATATTTTTAGATATATGGAAGTCCATTAACTTTGGTTTTTTTAAATTTAAATTATTCATAATTTCTACATATTCATTAACATTATCAACTTGTAATCTAGGATTAAATTTTTTCTCATTTCCAATGGTGCTAACTTTTTTACCATTATAATCATGAGCGGGGTATAAAAGTGTACCTTCTGGTAATTTTAAAATTTTATTAAATATCGATCTATACGAATCTTCAGCACTACCATTTTGAAAATCTGTTCTACCAGTTCCATTAATTAACAGCGTATCACCGGAAAAAATTCGATCTTCCATTAAAAAACTGTAGCTATCAGAAGTATGTCCTGGTGTATAAATGGCCTTTAATTTTAATCCTTCAATCTTAATTAATTCTTCATCTTTTACTTTTATTTCAACAACATCAGAAGGAGTATGTTCCCCCATTATTGTAACACAATTTGTTTTATCTTTTAATTTTAAAGCTCCAGTAACATGGTCAGCATGAATATGTGTATCAATAACTTTAACCAATCGAAGATTTAGTTTATCTAGTATCTCAATATACAGATCCACAGAATTTAACACTGGGTCAATTATTAAAGCTTCAGCTCCAGCTCTTGATCCAACTATATAAGTATAAGTACTAGAATTTTTTTCAAATATTTTTTAAAAAATCATTTTTAATTTTTTTTCATTATTATTTATACTTATATGTTAAATAATCGTTAACTATCAATGATATATAACACCTAAAATGGATATAAAAATTCCTTTCTATCTTGAGTTGAAAATCCAAATCATTTAAAGTGAATTGGGTGGTAATGAAAAATAAAAAAAAATTTTTAATTATAACAAGTTTATTTTTTTTAAATGCGTGTGTAGAAACTACGGCACTACTAGGACCAGCAATTGGTGTGTCTACTGGTAACGTGTATGAAGCGAGTTTGTCTTATGGAGTTAATGAACTTGTAAGAAAAGAAACAGGACGAACAACAGTTGAGCATATGGCAAATATACTTGAACCAGCCAATAGGGAAAAAAAAAAGAAAATAGATGCTGATTTTATTAAATTAGTTGAAAATAATATAAAACTTACAAGAGAAAAACTCTTTCAAAATAATAATTAATTTAATAAATTCAGATTAATTATTTCGTCATCATTTCATTTTATATTTGGACATTGAAACATTAGCTAAGATTAGATTAGGATCTAAAAAAATTTTAGATAGTTTAATTTTTTTAAAAGATTTAAAAGCAAAAATAGCTATTGGTAGTTCAGTGCATCCTAGTATTATTTTTTTACATTTCATTTTGATTAAATAATTAATTGCACCCTTAATAGCTTTTTCTGCATCTTTAACTTTTCCCATTTTTACATATTTAATTGCCTTATTAACGCTATTTAATTGTAAAGATTTTTTAGGTTTAATTAGTATATAATTTTTATCAAAAAATTTATCATAAATTCTTGTTTTTAAAGTACCCTCAGTTGCAAGAATGCCTATTTTTGAATTTTTTTTACAATTTTTTTTTGTATGAATGTAAACTTCTTTTGGCATATTCAATATTGGGATATTGATTTTTTTTTTTAAGTCATCATACCAATAATGGGCTGTATTGCAGGGAATGACAATAAACTTGCAGTTGCTTTTTTGTAGTGAATTACATCCTGAGATTAAACTTTTTAGGACTTTGCTATATTTTAAAAAATTTTTAGGTCTTTCAAAATTATCAGAAGAAGATTTGGCATGATCACTAATTGATTCAGGTCTTCCAGGAATGTCTGATTTGTTATATAAAATGAAAAGAGGGTACTCTTGGTCAATTTTACCTCTATTAATCATTGCTAATTTATTACAGAAATCAAGACCAGCTTGTGTTCCCATTCCTCCTAAGATTCCGATCATATTTTAATAATTTTGTAATATTTTTTAGATTGCTTTGTTTAAACC
>JAPYRI010000154.1:3110-3613 GCA_029941135.1 Alphaproteobacteria bacterium
GTTTAAACCTCTCATAAAAACTAAAATCAAGCAACCATTTATTGTGTGAGATGAATGTTTTGATCCTGGTTCAAATGTTACAAAGTCATTTTTTTTTAAAACTTTACCATCAGAGTCTATCAACTCACCCTCTAACATTAAAAATTCCTCAAACCCAGTATGTTGATGGGATAAACTTGTAGCACCAGTTTCCATTTTTAAAACATAGCTGCCTTCCCCACTTTTTTCTCTACTATAACTTATTTTATGCCAGCTCATTCCAGGTATTATTGAGCCATAATTATCAAATGGTTCAAATTTAAGATCATAAATATCAGTAATTTTTCTTTTAGTCATAAAGATAATATAATATCAAAATATTAATTTACTATAATTATGCAAGATATATATGTAGGTGACACGGGAAAAGGATTTCCTTTAGTTTTGGTGCATGGTTTTTTAGGATCGTCTGATATGTGGAAACCTCAAATTAATTATTTAAAAAAAAAATATAGGGTTATTAC
>JAPYRI010000155.1 GCA_029941135.1 Alphaproteobacteria bacterium
TCTGTGTTCAGCGCGCAGAACATAATCTTGGCGCAATTCGGAGAGGATTTGATTGACAATGGCTAGAACGCGACGCGACAAAAGCGACACCAAGGAAAAGATCATTGATGTAGCGATTGAATTATTTACCGAACGTGGTTTCAGCAGTGTTAGCACTAACCATATAGCGTCTGCGATGGGGATTAGTCCGGGCAACCTCTACTATCATTTCCGCAACAAAGAAGACATTTTATGGCAAGCATTCCAGCGTTTTTCAGACTCCATGGCGCGCTTATTGGGGTCGCCGGACGAGGAAAAAATAGATGCTGCACGCTTGCGCCGCTATTTAGAAGACGCAATTGGGGTCTTGAATGACTATCGTTTTTTTCTCGAAAGTGAAGTCGGGTTGGTGCGGGAGAGTGAGCGCTTGGAGACCGCGTTCCGGAAGCTCGAGAAAGAGAATATCGACAAACTGGTGCGAATTTTTACTGCTCTTCGTAAGGCGGGAATTATGACCGGTCCCAAGGGCCAAGACGAATTGATTGCTTTGGCGAACAACACATGGATTGTGTTTTCCAATTGGCTAAATTTTTTGCGCACCAGTCAAGGAGGTTTCAGTGCGTCCACCGAGGAGCGGCGTAGCGGCATGTTCCATGTATTCGCATTATTTCAGCCCTATTTGACCGCCGAAGCTGATGTTGAAGTGCGAACTTTGTTTATGAGAAGCGGTGAAAACTAATTCTCCGCCATGCCCCCGGCCTCTAATAATCAGCGACTTATATCAACGTTCGGCGCCACGATCGGGCGCATTTCAATGACAATTTTTGGGGTTGGGCCCTGGAACCCTTTTATGTTCCACACATACTCGCGGGTTCTTTTTCCGTGGTTTTTCCGGAGCGTAGAGATTTGGCCATACCGACACTGGTTAGTTGTCCCTTGTATGCAAGGACATAGCGCCCATCGCCAGTCACTTGAATGAGGACATCAAAATCGGTTGGCAAATAGCAACTGGTCAGCAAAACAGGTAGGGCAAATAGTGCAGATGCCATTAGCGCGCGTTTGCCAGTACGCGCTGTCCAAGCAGTTAGTTTTTGAATGATGCCAACCACTGTTCGATCCGTTCTTGATTTACACCTAGATCCGAATATCCGTATAAGGAACGGCTGTACAGTGCGAGAGTTGACGTGTTTGCCTCCAACGGGAAATACCGAATCGTAATCAGATCGGGGTAGCCCATCAAACGGCTTCTCTCCACATAAGTAAATTGCCAACCATCCCCATGCGCCTCGATTTGTCGAACGCCCGGCATTTCGGCTAAATGGTGCTGCCAACGCAGCCGCAATTCCTCGACCGACATGCCATAAGTGGGGCTCAGTATCGATGGTGTTGCGCTGCATGTGTTCGGTGGGCATACAAGAAATAGATTCGGTTTGCCTGTCAGGCCCAAGGTTTCGAAGTTGATCGTGGGAATTTTGCCAATCGGTAGGATGTAAAAACCGCAAGCGACTGCGCCGGTTAAAGCTGACACGCAAACGCCACTGCTCGCCAATAAATAATTTACAAAAACAGGCATAAGACAAACCTCCAGCAGGCCATATAACCGAACGCCATTGCCGCCAATTATTTGGTTGGCATGCAAGACTGGGAATGACCCCAAGGCTGAGTATAGTAAGATCGAACAAACGGCGTAACCGGCGGGATCCGATACCAGGCTCCAGTTGTGGTGCTGCCGGTCTGATGAGTTGCACCTTGGAAGAACTGCCTTTCAATTTACCGTTGTTTGAATTCGGCTGGGTTTGGCTCGCCGGCGCAGGCCCAGGCGACCCCGGTCTTATTACCCTCCAGACTCTTAACGGATTGCGAAATGCCGATGTGATCGTTTATGACGCACTGGTAAATCCGCAAATTCTTGAACTTGCTAAAAAAGATGCACAGCTCGAATTTGCGGGCAAGCGCGGAGGTCGGCCTTCGGCCAAACAGCCAGATATTTCGAGCCGTTTGGTGGCTTTGGCGAAGCAGGGATTGCGCGTACTGCGGCTCAAAGGCGGAGATCCATTCATATTTGGGCGGGGTGCGGAAGAAGCCGCTATTTTGGCCGAAGCAGGTGTTCCATTTCGCATACTGCCGGGTGTGACAGCAGGCATAGGTGGTTTGGCGTACGCCGGAATCCCCGCCACGGCCCGTGATATCAATTCGGCAGTGACGTTCATAACGGGGCACAGCGCAACCGGTGAAATGCCGGAAAGTTTAGATTGGAAATCCCTGGCGCGCGGGTCGCCTGTGTTGGTTATTTATATGGGACTAAAACATTTGACCAATATTTCCGCGCGTTTAATTGAGGTTGGCCGCGATCCGACCGAGGCGGTAGCCATTATCAGCCAAGCAACCTTGCCCGAGCAAACAGTGCTGGAGACCACACTGGCCGACTGTGCGCGAGAGGCCGAACGCCATAGAGTGCAGCCACCAACATTGATCGTTGTCGGTCAAGTGGTTGAATTGCGCGCCGGGCTCAAATGGCCATTTCAATCCGAATAAAGGACTAGCCTCCCAATACAGCCGCCACGGCGTCAAAAGAGGTTGCAAACGTCCGCGCACCGGACATGTCACAAATCTGGGCGTAATTGTCCGCCACGTCTTCGGCGGTGATCTCACCGCTCAGGTGAACACCCATACCTTCGACTATTTCTACCTTGGAAAAGTATCCCGCGCCGGCTTCAATAATGTGTCCTGTAGGGGCGTTCTCGCTGCACAGATAAATAACCGCCGGCGTAACCAGATTTGGGTCAAGTTTTTCTTCGGCGCCCTCCGGCATTAAGCCGTCTGTCATGCGAGTGAATGCAACCGGCGCTACGCTGTTGGCACGAATGTTAAATTTGTCGCCCTCCAGTTTCAGTGTATTAGCCAGGCCAACCAGGGCAAGTTTCGCGGCCCCGTAATTGCTTTGGCCGAAATTGCCAAATAACCCTGAGGCTGACGTTGTCATCACGATGCGGCCATAGTTCCGTTCTTTCATCACCGGGAATGCGGCTTTGGTCACATAAACGGCGCCCATCAAGTGGACATTGATTACCGCCTCGAAATCTTCAAGCGTCATTTTGGCAAACGTTTTGTCCCTCAGAATACCAGCATTGTTAATCACGATATCGATGCCACCGTACGCCTTGACAGCTTGGTCGATCATATTTTGGGCCCCTTTAGGGTCCGCGACACTGTCGCCATTGGCAATCGCCTCACCACCGGCAGCTTTGATTTCCTCCACTACGGTCTCCGCCGCTGTCAGCGAGCCACCTGTGCCCTCGATGGACCCGCCAAGGTCATTGATGATGATTTTCGCGCCCCGTTTCGCGAGCTCAAGGGCGTGGCAACGGCCAATTCCACCGCCGGCTCCTGTAACTAAGGCTATTTTTCCGTCAAATCGAATACTCATATTAGTTGCTCCCCAAGTTCTAAGTCTCTGGTGTACAAGAATACTGAATTACGAATTCAGAAATTTAGAGCGTTATGCGACCAAATGGAACCACTTGGCCATGCCGCCATACACAGGGGAGAGTCCGGAGTTTGATCACACAAAGTGTGCAATGTTCATTCAGGTTTAACA
>JAPYRI010000156.1 GCA_029941135.1 Alphaproteobacteria bacterium
GGCATGGAACACGTGGACAACATAAAAAAGGGGTCTGCCACGACGAACGGCTCTGTCGATGACCCGGACATCATCGTCAGCATGAAAGTGGCTGCGGACGTGGACGGCGACTAGGTTAGCCCAAACCACATTTGAGATTTCAACCCCCCTCGGGGTCATTTATGAAAGTCGATGGATTTGACTTTGAACTGCCGCCGGAGCGGATTGCCCTGCGTCCAGTACGCCCGCGTGACAGCGCGCGCCTACTCGTCGTTAACAATGGTGAATTGCAGGACCAGCGTATCCATGAATTGAAGTCGCTGTTATCTCCCGGCGACATTTTGGTGATCAACAACACGCGGGTCATTCCCGGTCGATTGAGAGGCCGCCGGGGTGCGGCCATGGTCAATGCAACTTTACTCAAAATGGTGTCGCATGATACGTGGCACGCTCTTGCACGACCGGGGCGAAAATTTCGCCCCGGCGACAGGATTGTGTTTGCCGGCGGTCTCGCGGCTGATGTGCGCGATAATTTGGGCGGCGGCGAAGTCATCTTGCTGTTCAACAGCGGCGGCATTGAATTACACGACATATTGGAGAAAGTCGGCGATATGCCCTTGCCGCCCTATATCGCCGCGCGAAGGGCACCGGACGCCCGGGACCATGAGGATTATCAAACAATCTTCGGCCACCAGGAGGGGGCGGTTGCGGCGCCTACCGCCGGGCTGCACTTTAGTCATGAACTGCTGACGCAAATGGAACAAAAAGGGATAGACCGTGCTGAGATTACGCTGCATGTGGGGGCAGGCACGTTTCTGCCGATAAAATCCGCTGATACCGATGATCATTCCATGCATGCAGAAATCGGGATCATCACGGAAGAAGCAGCTCAGCAGATCAACGCGGCCCGCCAAGCCGGGGGACGTGTTGTTGCGGTTGGCACAACAGCGCTGCGATTACTGGAATCAGCGGCGGATGAAAACGGCTCTATTCGCGCGTTTTCGGGAGAAACTGATCTGTTTATTACCCCAGGCTACACATTCAAGGCCGTTGATCTGTTGATGACCAATTTTCACTTGCCCAAATCGACGTTGTTTATGTTGGTCTGTGCTTTTGCCGGCACGGCCACCATGAAGGCGGCTTACCGCCACGCGATCCATACCGAGTACCGTTTTTATTCCTATGGGGATGGGTCATTGTTATACCCGGATGGCCTGACATGACCAGGTCAATCGGCTTTTCAGTTCAGGCAAATGATGGCGCCGCCCGTCGGGGGGCCCTTGTCACCGCGCGCGGTACGGTACAGACACCAGCGTTTATGCCTGTGGGAACGGCGGGTACAGTTAAAGCTATGCTCCCCCAATCAGTGCGCGCAACCGGCGCCGAAATTGTGCTTGGTAATACTTACCACTTAATGCTGCGCCCGACGGCGGAGCGGATTGCCAAGCTGGGTGGGTTACACAAATTCATGCATTGGGACGGGCCCATTCTCACCGACTCTGGTGGATTCCAAGTCATGTCGCTCGCCAAATTGCGCAAAATTACTGACCACGGGGTTACTTTCAAGTCTCACCTAGATGGTACGGCGCTTGAGCTTACTCCTGAGCGCAGCATGAAAATTCAAACTCTTCTAGGTGCCGATATCGCCATGGTGCTGGACGAATGCACGCCCTTACCGGCGACCAAGGACGAAGTCGCCCGATCCATGCAGCTCTCGCTTCGATGGGCGGAGCGATCAAAATATGCTTTTAGAGAGCCCAAAGACCGCGCCTTGTTTGGCATAGTTCAGGGGGGACTAGAGCCTGACCTGCGCGCCGAATCTGTCGACGGTCTGGTGCAGATTGGCTTTGATGGTTACGCCATTGGCGGCCTGTCCGTGGGCGAAGGGCAAGACGCAATGTTCCGGGTTCTCGATGTAACAGCACCGCTGATGCCCGCTGACCAACCCAGATACCTGATGGGCGTTGGAAAACCAGCAGACCTTATCGGCGCAGTTGCCCGGGGTGTTGATATGTTTGACTGCGTCCTGCCGACCCGTTCCGGCCGCACGGGTCAGGCCTTCACCCGCAGGGGGCCGGTCAATATCAAAAATGCCTGTCATCGCGAGGATCCGAGACCATTAGACGATCAATGCAAGTGCCCAGCATGCCGGGATTTCAGCCGGGCCTATCTCAATCACTTGCACCGATCCAACGAGATATTGGGAGCGATGCTGCTCACCTGGCATAATTTGCAATACTATCAGGACCTCATGGAGGGTTTGCGGTTCGCCATTGACGAGGGAAAAATGGCGGAATTCGTGAAAGAATTCGAATTCAAACAAGCCGCCGGGGATATCAATCCTATTTAGCCGAATTTGAGCTCAAGCAAGTCTTGACCCACAACCGGCGCATGCCTATTTTCCCCGGCGGGGGCGCGTAGCTCAGCTGGTAGAGCACTCGACTTTTAATCGAGCGGTCCGCGGTTCGAAACCGCGCGCGCCTACCATTAAATCAATAGGTTAGGGCAATTTTTCAGAAATTGTTTCTGCCTATTTTTCTTTTAGGGGGTTAGTTAGGGGGCCATATAAGGGGGCCAAAAAGGAAAAACTGAATAGAATTTACGTTTTTGAGTGCGACGGTTAGCCGGAAATGCAAAATCGTCAATAACTCGGGCCAAAACCGTGCACTCCATCTCGGAATAATGTTCGTTAGGGCCGTCATGTCGTTTTACCGAAGTCGCGCTCAATGCCTTTCAGTCTCCGCACGACCCTGCTCAGCACCACAGAGATATCCGAGATTTTCTCCACAGGGATATTAATTCCGACTTTCGTGCCGACCCCCTTAGCTGTGAACAAACGGGCATCAAATTGTTTAGGCTGATTCTTTGTGTCGAGCACCAACCTGAACTTTACGGTTCGCCCAAAACTAATCCGTAACTCCGCAAGACTCCAATACTGGTGACTCGATTTTACAGGCATTAAATTTCCTCATTTATCCAAACTAAGCGCTCAATGGTGAGTCCGGAGCTAAGGCAAGCGAGGACATCCCCTGGGCAAATATGCCGAGTCAAGGGGTGCCGCCTGCCTTTGCGAAATTGTACGCTCAACGGAGCCGCCCTTCGCGTCGGGCCCCCCTGTATCGACGCGCCAATCAGGTGGCTGACCACTACTTTAGGACGGAAACACGTTCCGCCCGGCGTCGTCACCAAGTTCACCATCAGGATTTTCGGGCGAGTGCCGCTCGGGAACGTTCGCGCCAAGAACTGGAACGGGCTAAGGCCCATCTGCGTGAGGCGCGGCTTTCATTGAAAAACGGAAATATTATTAGGGCGAAACACGCCACGGACACGGCTTTACGGATTGTCCGGTTGGCCGGATCTGCGCCGCAGTTGCTAGGAACGTCGCTCTCAAACGATGCCGAAAACACCCTGCAAGAAGCGCTTGCTATTGCCATGTACCTTGCCGAACGCCTTGACGACCTGAGTGACGGCAGGGGTCGATTTGCTCTTGGCGCGGCGGTAGGTCGGGCCGTTACCCAACGCTTGGAT
>JAPYRI010000157.1 GCA_029941135.1 Alphaproteobacteria bacterium
GGCCATGCCTTCATGCACAGCGCCGTTGGTCATGTGCGCCACACAATACTGGCAGCGTCGGCCTTCACAACGTTGATGGTTTGCGTTGGTTTTTGGAGCAAGTATGGCCAACGATTGTCGAACGTTTACCGGCGGCGACGCTGCACGCATGCGGATCAGTGTGCGAAGAAGTTCGTGAGCGGGCAAAAGGGGTTGTCTACCGAGGTGAGATACCCAACTTGGATGGTGAATATGCCAAAGCCGCTCTTGTCATCGTTCCTCTCCGCTCCGGCAGTGGATTGAAAATTAAAACAATTGAGGCGATGTCGCACGGCCGCGCCCGCGTTACAACCAGCATTGGAGCTCAGGGTTTGGCGCGTGGAGACAAAGCGCCTTTTTTAGTTGCTGACGATGCGGTCGATTTTGCCGCAGCCGTGATCAAACTTCTCAGAGACGACGACGCTCGCCACGAAGTGAGCGCAAAGGCCCGTCAGGGGCGCAGCCCTTATACCGCCGCTGCAGCGTCCGCTCCTTTAAGGGAGCGTGGCCTGTAATAGGAAAGGCTGGCAAAGAAGATATTCACCGACGCCGAACGTTTTCGCTCAACTTTCAACACGCCGGTGACTCTCGGATCAGTGGTTCAGTTCGAATTCTTCCAAAAGCGGCTGCTTCATATCTTCAACAAATTTCTGGAAAGACCAGGGCCACATGGCGGCGTTTCCATGCTTGTCGATGTACCAGCTTTTGCATCCGGAAACCCAAATGGTGCCTTTCATGGCTTCCTTGATATCGGCATTAAATCGGTCGGTCGCATCTTTTGTGGCGGCGACTTCCCGGTATGTGCCATCCCGCACCAAATCCATCAATTGCATGACGTAATCGACTTGCATTTCCGATATCAGAATGAGCGAGAAATTGCCGATCGGACTGTTGGGACCGCACAACAGGAAAAAGTTCGGAAAATCCGGAACCGCCACCGAGCGATAGGCCTCTTTGCCGTTGGCCCAAGTTTCTTCCAATGAGGTACCGTTGCGCCCGATAATATTCATCGGACCGGTAAACGCATGACCATCGAAACCGGTCGCAATCACCAAAACATCAAGTTCGTGTAGGACGCCATCCCTGGTACGCACGCCGCCGGCTTCAATGCGCTCAATACCTTCGGTCACCACGTCGGCATTTGGCTTCTGGATCGCCGGATAAAAATCGTTCGACATGATCAAACGTTTGCACATGGCCTGGTAATTAGGGGTGAGCTTTTCACGAAGTTCCGGATCTTGAACGGTCTCGAGATTTCCTTGGCACAGCGCGCCAATTTCTTCCATTTGCGTCTTATCGCCGATCACAGCTTCCGAAAACGAGCCCGAAAATTGATCCCGTGCCTGGCAGTAAACGTCTTCCATCAACTCGGGAGAATTGCGGAACGCTTGCTTTTCTTCGTCACTGAACTCTGGGTTCGGAAGCGGCAATACCCATTGGGGCGTCCGTTGAAACAGCGATACCTTTTCCACTTCATCGATGATCGCCGGCACGATTTGAATGGCGGTTGAGCCGGTGCCAATAATACCGACCCGTTTCCCTTCCAACGAAGCGTTGTGGTCCCATTGGGCACTGTGGAAACACGGGCCTTCGAATGAACCGAGGCCGTCGATGTCGGGGAACACCGGGTGATGCAATACGCCTGTTGCGGCGATCACAAAATCCACTGTGTCCCTGCCACCATCGGCAGTCTCAAGATACCATTTACCGTTTTTGTATTCGGATTTGGTGACTTCTTTGTTGTATTCGATCGAACTTGCAACGTCATACTTCTTAGCCACGCCGTCAAAATACTCCCAAATCTCCTGACCCGGCGAAAACAATTTGCTCCAATTTGGATTGGGCTCGAACGAATAGCGGTACAAATGAGAAGGGACATCGCACGACAAGCCGGGGTACGTATTCTCCCGCCAAGTGCCACCTAACCTGTCGGCTTTTTCATAGATCGTAAAATTAGTGTAGCCTGCTTCCCGCAATTTGATCGCAGTCAGAATGCCGGACATACCAGCGCCGATAATGGCGATGCGCAAAAGTTCGCCTTTCCCGCCCGCCGCTTTGATTTCGCTGTGCTGAATATTCATACTTTCCTTCAGCCGATTTACATACCGCTGCCACGCAGTCGCAAATTTGCACCGCTTTGGCTGCGTGGCTAAAATCGACATTTCACCGCCTGCCCGTCACACGAGATTGCTCTATATCATAAAATGAATGAACAATCATTTATTAAAATTCAGGTCTCCACAAAATATCGCCATATCGTTAAAAAAATCAGCCCACGCGTGTGTGAATATACTCGCTATTATATTACATCATATTGGCGATTTTCGTATGCCGTATTGTTGGCAAAGTCGCCGGCGACAGGTATCGCGGGTAATCCGGGTAATCCGCGGGGGTTCGAAAATGGCGTGTGCGCCGCGTGTGGTAATTGATAGGTATGAGCCCCCTCCCCCTTGGCTGGGACGGTGGGGGTAGCTATCTACAGCCACCTAGGTTGGCACTCGAATTTTAGATCTGGTTTGTCGGCACGACAATGGTCCGTTAACAGAATCCGCTGTTTACCTAATGTTTACCCCAATTTCTAGGTGAATTTTAAAAACATCGTAAATCATTGAAAAGAATGGTGCCCAGGGGCGGAATCGAACCACCGACACGCGGATTTTCAGTCCGCTGCTCTACCAACTGAGCTACCTGGGCATCCGGGGCATTCGGTCGAGGGATGCCCTGGCGGGCGAATGGCGCCCGAAGTCGTGGGGTTCATAGTGGATATTGAATTGTCTGTCCAGAGCCGCCGCGCCGCAAATCGTACTTTGAGGGCCGCTCGGTTCCGAAGGGTTCGCCCGATAGGCTGGTTCCAGGGTTTTCGCCCCAACGTCCGCCTGGTGCCTTGGCTCCATGGGACGGGCGGGCAAACCCCTTGCCGGCGTCAATCTCCATGGGCTCCGAACCGAGAAATTTGGAAGCACCCACGGGCGGCTGGGCGGTCGGGCGCGCAATGGCCTCTTCGCGGGTCATTTTCGGGGTCATCATGGGGGCGTCATCATGGGCACAAAGGCGTCGGCCTTAGGCCTCGTCCAGGCGAAAAAGGTGATAGCGGCCGGGGTTTACGCCGTCGGGCAATGGCACCGGTCGACAGCCGGGGATGGTCAGGGCCTGATCGGCGACGACCACGGCGCCGGGTGCCAACAGCGGCGCCAGCGCCGGGCCGATAAAAGCCGACAGCACCGCCGTCAGGGCCGTATCACCCGTGCCGATGTCGCAATGCGCCATGACCGCCCGTCGGCGCAGCGGGGCCAGGGCGCTGGGCAGGCTGTCGCGAATATCGCCCTCGAATAG
>JAPYRI010000158.1 GCA_029941135.1 Alphaproteobacteria bacterium
GTCGTCTTTGTTGGCAACTTTAAAGCAACGGTCCTCGACAAGAAAGAAAATGGCGAAGTTGTTTTTGAATTTGTCGAAGGCACCGAGCAGGTAATCGCGCGACTTGAAGAAATTGGTCAGATGCCGCTGCCGCCCTATATCGCCAACGCCAGGGCGACCGACAAATCCGATCTGGACGATTACCAAACATTATTTGCGGAAGTCCCCGGTGCGGTTGCGGCGCCGACGGCGGGATTGCACTTTACGCCCTCACTGATCGAGAAACTAAAAGCCAGAGGCGTGGATTTAGTCGAACTCACCCTTCATGTTGGTGCGGGAACTTTCCTCCCGGTTCGGTCCGAGATGATCAAAGATCACCAAATGCATTCTGAATGGGGCGAAATCAATGCGGCGGCAGCCCAAAGAATTAATGCGACACGGGAAGTCGGAGGTAGAATCATTGCTGTGGGGAGCACAGCCATGCGCTTGATGGAATCAGCCGCCAGCCCGGACGGTATCGTTCAGGCGTACCGCGGTGAGACCGACATCTTTATTACGCCCGGCTATCAATTCCGGGTGTGCGATATGATGCTGACAAATTTCCACTTGCCGCGCTCCACATTGTTTATTTTGGTCTGTGCCTTTGCCGGTGCTGAAAGAATGAAGTCGGCCTATGTCCAGGCGATTGAGGCTGGTTATCGATTTTATTCGTACGGTGACGCCTGCCTTCTGGAACGCCACGGGCAATAAAGATGGGGCTGGAGTTCAAAATAGAAGCGACAGATGGCGCGGCCCGCCGCGGCGTGCTGGAAACTGCGCGCGGGTCAATCCTTACGCCGGCTTTCATGCCGGTGGGTACCGCTGCAACCGTGAAAGCCATGCTACCGCAATCCGTTCAGGAGACCGGCGCTGATGTTCTTCTCTGTAATACCTACCACTTGATGCTTCGGCCGGGTGCCGAGCGCATCAACGATTTAGGCGGGCTCCACAAATTCATGAACTGGTCCGGTCCGATCCTCACGGACTCAGGCGGCTTTCAGGTGATGTCGCTGTCGAACCTTCGGACGGTGACCGAGTCAGGCGTGACATTCCGATCTCACATCGATGGAAGTGCGCACGAACTGACGCCGGCGCGATGTATGGAAATACAGCAAATGTTGGGATCCGATATCACGATGGTTTTGGATGAATGCACAGCCTTCCCGGCAACGGTTGATGAATTTGAAAGATCAATGGAGTTGTCGTTGCGTTGGGCCGCGGCCTGCAAAAACGAATACACCCCAAGTGATGGAAAGGGGCTTCTCGGAATTGTGCAGGGTGGTATTGATGCGACGCTTCGTGAGCGATCTGCCAAAGGATTGATCGAGATCGGATTTGACGGATATGCGATCGGTGGTTTGGCGGTCGGCGAAGATCAGTCGCAAATGTTTGAAACTATCTCTGGAACTGTTCCGTTCCTGCCCAAGGATCAGCCGCGTTATCTCATGGGGGTTGGCAAGCCCGATGACATTGTCGGCGCCGTCCGGCGGGGGATCGATATGTTCGATTGCGTCCTGCCGACGCGCTCGGGCCGTACCGGTCAGGCGTTTACGGAGCGGGGTACGGTCAATATTCGAAATGCCCGCCATGCCGATGATCCGCGTCCGCTACAGGAGAATTGCAGTTGCCCGGCGTGCACGGATTATTCCCGCGCTTACCTCCATCACCTTGTTAAATCAAAAGAAATTCTAGGTGCGACGCTGATGACCTGGCACAATCTTCATTATTATCAGACCTTAATGGCGGGCCTGCGCCAAGCCATCTCCGCTGCCAAACTGGATGAATTCTGCGAAATATTTGATGAAAACCAGAAATTGGGCAATATCCCGGCGCAATAATGCTGACCGCTTGGCGGGATTGCCGCTGATGCTGCCCTTTTGCTATATTAGTCCTGCAATTTTGCGTCTTCCTAAGGGGATACCGACATGACGATGACCGCGCCTCATGGCATGTATGCGACACCGGATCACGACGAACTGGCCCGAGAGAGTTTTGTTCGCGAATTGATGGTCCACGTGACCCACGACCTTATGCCGCTCAAAAAGGTGCTGTACGAAACCAAGGTAAAGCCGAATTTTGTTCGCGCCAATAATCGGCCTCCTGAAAATCGCCATGAAATTAGAAAAGCGATGGAAGAGGAAGACTTCAATCAGGTCTGGAGCGCGCTGCGTCGAACCACTCAGGAAATGATGTTCGATTCGATCGGCGAGAGCGTCGAACGCCAATTGCCTGATCTGATCGATCGCGCCGAAGGATTGGGGTCCAAATACGGGACGCTCAAAATCGATTCAGATCTGGAAATTCCGCGTTATCACACCGCGGTGGATATCCACTGCAAACCCGGCGGTTATCACACCGAGATTACGGAGGATGACGTCTTCGCCGGTGCAGAATATGACCGCAGTTACAATTTGTTTGCGATGGGCGCTTCGGGCCCGAAAAATGACGATATGGGGCGGTCAACGGCTCGGTACGTGACGAAAAATTATTCCGACTTGGATCCAAAGGTAATCGTCGAATTGGGTTGTACCGTTGGTCATTCGACCTTGCCATTTTGCGACGAATTCCCGGACGCTGAGGTTCACGGTATCGATGTCGCCGCACCTTGCCTCCGCTACGCCCACGCCCGGGCAGAATCGATGAAATATACTGCGCATTTCTCACAGCAGAATGCCGAGCACACTAAGTTCAAAGACGGTTCTGTCGATTTAATCGTGTCGCACATTCTGTTTCATGAAACATCAAATCGCGGGCTTCGGAATATTCTGCGCGAATGCCATCGCATTCTTCGTCCGGGCGGCGTAATGGTGCATTTTGAAGCACCCCAGTATGAGCATATGCCTGACCCTTACGACCATACGTTGGGCGACTGGAGCACCCACTACAACGCTGAGCCGTTCTGGGGCTCGCTTCACGATCTACACTTGGGCGATTTGATGGTTGAGGCCGGATTTTCTCGCAGCACCATATTTGAATCCGAAAAAGCGCCGAGCGTTTTCCTCGCGGAAAACCCGGACATGCGAAAATTTTCACGTACACCGGTCTATCCCGTATTTGGCGCGCAAAAATAGATTTTTGGTTGGCCACCGCCCTTTGAGAACGGAGCGGTAAGAAACCGCCTGTGGCTTCCTTTAATTATCGTTTTGAGGCGGTGTAACCGTTGACCCGGACGGGTGGCCTCGCTAAAAGGGCGCACCGAAACTCGACCGCCAGCGGGCCGGCCAGTGGATCGAAAAGCGGCGGAAAATTTGGGTGAGGGCGCGTAGCTCAGTCGGCAGAGCATCTGACTTTTAATCAGAGGGTCACAGGTTCGATTCCTGTCGCGCCT
>JAPYRI010000159.1 GCA_029941135.1 Alphaproteobacteria bacterium
ATAAAAAACCCACCATACACCGGGAGGCGCTCACATGTTGCAACAGGCATATGATTTTCGCGACGAAAGCGAGGCTTTGTACCAATTGATGGAACCGCTGGCGGATGCAGAGTTTGATCAGGCGATGCAGTTCAAAGGCTGGACCTTGAACGACGTTCTCGGCCACTTGCACATGTGGAATTGGGCGGCCGATTTGTCGATGCAGGACGAAGCGGCTTTCATGGAGTTCATCGGGCGAGTGATGGCCGACGTCAAAAGCGGCACCTTGCGTAGCTTCGAAGTCAATTGGCGCGAAGGGTTGAAAGGGCAGGAGTTGCTCAATACCTGGCGGGAATTTTATCAGTCGATGGCCGAGCGCTTTGTCGATGCGGATCCCAAGTTGCGGCTCAAGTGGGCGGGGCCTGACATGAGCGTATTGTCCAGCATTACCGCGCGGTTGATGGAAACTTGGGCCCACGGACAAGCGGTCTATGATATTTTGGGGGTCGAGCGGGTGAACGCTGATCGCATAAAAAATGTGGCTGTGCTGGGAGTAAACACCTTTGGCTGGACTTACAAAAACCGCGGCTGGGACGTGCCCGACGTCCGGCCGTTAGTGAAACTTACCGCTCCCTCCGGCGACACATGGGAATGGGGTGACGCGACGTCCGATAACACGATTGAAGGCCGGGCCGAAGAGTTCTGTCAAGTGGTGACCCAGACCCGTA
Organism: Alphaproteobacteria bacterium; assembly: GCA_029941135.1. Classification (GTDB taxonomy): domain Bacteria; phylum Pseudomonadota; class Alphaproteobacteria; order JAPYRI01; family JAPYRI01; genus JAPYRI01. The sequence goes on from JAPYRI010000159.1 coordinate 708, forward strand.
ATATTGCGGACACCGGGCTCATTGTGACCGGCGAGATCGCCACTCAGTGGATGTCGGTCGCCCAGTGCTTCGCCGGCCCGCCGGAAGACCCGCCGGCGCCGGGTGCGCGCCACCGGGCTGTGTCTTAATCCTCGAAGGAGTGTGATATGAGCAAATTGATCATTGAGGCCCGGATAAACGAATATGCCGGTCGCGGCGCCAACCCCAATGTTCCCTGGTCGCCCGCAGAAATCGCTGAGGATGCGGCCCAGTGCCGCGCGGCGGGTGCGTCAATTGTTCACTTTCATGCGCGTGCTGAGGATGGTGCGCCCGAGCATGACCCGGCGGTCTATGCCGACATCATGACCCGCATGCATGCAAGTTCCGATGTGCTAGTGCACCCGACGCTCGGTGCGGCTACCCTGGACGCGGTGCCAGAAAAACGGATGGATCATGTGATTGCGCTTGCCGGCGATCCGGCGACGAGAGCAGATTTCGCGCCCATGGATATGGGCAGCGCCAATTTGGACTATTACGATCCAGCGGCAAAGCGGTTCCACACCACCGACGTCATTTATAAGAACACCACCGGGACGTTGCAGCACTTCGCCAAGGCTGTTGGCGAGGCAGGGATCAAACACTATGTGGTAACTTGGAATTTGGGCTTCACCCGGCAGGCACTCGCTTTCATGGACATGGGCTTGCTGCCCGAGCCCTTGTTTTTGGTTTTCGTGTTGACCGGCGACAACTTACTGGTGGGCCATCCCGGAACGCCTGAAGGTCTTGATGCTCACCTGCAAATGCTGCCGGCAGATCGCAACATTGAATGGGGCGTGTGCAATCACGGCGGCGATCTGCTGCCCTTGGTGGATAAAATCATCACGGAAGGCGGCCATATTGCAATTGGCCTCGGCGACCACCCCTATTCCGAGTTAGGGCAACCAACCAACGCTGACGTGATCGCGCACGTGGCCGAACGGGCAAAAGCGCTGGGCCGGGAAGTGGCGTCACCGCAAGATACGCGTTCAATATTGGCGATGTCTTAGGAAGATGACCGGCGTAGGAGACCTTACTCAACAGCTTTCGAAAATATCGAGAACTGTATTTTGAGCAAGCGCCGGGCCTCTACCGCGATCAACTGAGCCGGGGTCAGAATCCTCGCTTTGCTGTCGTCGCCTGTTCAGATTCGCGGGTTGATCCCGCAATTGTTTTGCAAACTGAGCCCGGCGACATATTTGCTGTCCGCAACGTGGCGGCCCTGGTGCCGCCCTATAAAGAGGATGGGCATCACCACGGCACCAGCGCGGCATTGGAGTTTGCCGTGACGGAATTGGAGGTTGATCATATTGTCGTCATCGGCCACGCCCATTGCGGCGGCGTGGCCGATGATCCGCAAGCAGCAGGGCGGCGAAGTCGGCGGCTAATTCATCGAGGTTTGGACCGACCTGTTGCGTAAGGCCCATGCCCGCGCCCTGGCGGGAGAACCGGGGTTAGAGGGGGATTGCCTGGTGGATGCGTGTGAGCGTCATTCCGTACGTTTGTCGCTCGACAATCTGACGACTTTTCCCTTCGTTCGCAATGCTGTGGCGTCCGGCACATTGAGCCTTCACGGTTGGTTTCTCGACATCTTCAAGGGTGAGCTTGAGTTTTGGAACCCAGTAAACGAAACCTTTGATACACTCAATTGAGTTCAAACGGGACGATCAGAGTGCGTCCAGTAAAGCTTTGGCATCCAGCAGCTCAGGAGCATCCAAGCCTTCTTCAAATTGATCGTAGATCGGTGCCAAGAGGTAACGCACGTCGTAGCGTTTTCCCTGGTCCGACCACAGGCGGCTCAACCTGGTCGCGGCCCGCAACTCAAATAGTTTAGCTTCTTGCCCATTGTGACATTCTAAGTCCCATCAACGGGGTTGTCGTGACCGAACGGATCAAGGAGAAAGTTGGACAGTGGGTGGAAGCGGGCGACCTGATTGCCGAGGTGAATGACACGACCACAGTAAATGCAGAAATCATGATCGTCGAAAAGCATGTCGGCGCAGCGATGGTTGGACAGTCGGTAAAACTGAAAGCACGTGCTTACCCCTGGCAAAGTTTCTACGGGCAAGTGGTTGCGTTCGCGCCGTGGGCAATCGCGGACGAGAGTGGTCTTAATCAGCGGCTGATAAGAGTGACCGCCGAGATTGAAAATATCGATATGGCGCGCGATGGTCGCATTGCCCGGTAACGCCAAGATCAAAGGACCTGCGCGGCTGCTATATGCCCTAATCTCGCGCCGATTCGTGAATTTCCTGAGAGTTGAATCTTGGTCTTGGTGGTAGCAGGCTTAGCGCTTCAAGCCGACGCACTCTCGGCTTTGAAGATCGCACGATAATCATGTCAATTTTAGCGCGATCTGGCCGCGCCGCGCCGCTGAGCGCCCCCGCCTTTTATGTTGACGCTGGCGCCCTTCATGCCCGGGGTATAGGGGTCGAATTTGCCCGGATGGTTCTTGACTTCCGGCCTGCCACCCGCGACATCAGGTTTGGTACCTTTGCCGGCGAGTTTGGCCGCCGCTTTCGCCTTTGCGCGTTTGCGTGCTCTTTCCTTGCTCATAACCTATTCCTTTTAT
>JAPYRI010000160.1 GCA_029941135.1 Alphaproteobacteria bacterium
GCCCACAGCACCGGAGTGTACGCGAACAGGTTTTCGCGCAGATCTTCAAACTTAAAGCCGAGCGACAGCATGGACCACAAACGCGGCCAACCTATCGGATAAACCGGGCGAATTTTTCCTTCACTGAAGTTGACATGACCCAGCGACCATACGAAAACCGTACCGGGTGGTATGTGGGGTGCAATATCTTCAATGTAAGCGTACTGGGTCGGCAGCCAATTTGCCCAGAACGACAGATTGTAGCCGGGGGCCGCGAGTGATGTTTCCAGCAGATCGGGATGCAACGCACAGAATGTGCGGCTGTCGCCAAAAAAGATGATCTTGTATTGCTCGGGTGCCGCCAGATAGATGTCGCGCTTGGATATTAGATTGAGGCGACCACGCTCGCGCGTCTGCCAGCCGTTGTACGCGAGCAAATTCAAGCCTGCGACCACAACTGAAATCACGATCAAATATTTGCCGAAAGTTTTTAGTGTTCGGCCGAGCATTGTCGATTAAGACCCCATTTAAAATAAAAAACCCGCCGTGCAGCCAAAACCACACGGCGGGTTTACTTTAAAGCGAAACTAAAATTATTCGGCAGCAGCGGCATTCGCGGCCAACGACCCTTTCAGCGCGTCAATAATAGTTTGATAAAGCCCGGTTGCAAATTCAACCGACTCTTCTTCGGTCATACCAACGCCATCAAACACAGATGACCAGTCAATCTGGCAACTGCCGGCATCCAATTCTCTAACCTTTACTGTCGCCACGTAGTTTTCTAATGGCAGGGTCGAACGATCGAGAGTGTAATCGAAGCATTTACCGGCTTCATCTAATTTGGACATGGTCTCAAAAGCGCTGCCCCCGTCTTTCAAGACGACATCCCGCGTTGCACCCAAGCCGGTGCCTTCCACGACGCAGCTTTCAATCATGTCGGGCAGAAGCTTCTCAAGACCGCCAAAATCGTAAAGCATTTGCCATACCGTATCGGCGGGCGCGGAAACTGTATCTGTCACATGTACTTTGGTCATATTGCTCCCCTTTCGGTTCGAGTGGTTCAGAATGGCTTCACTCTCAACTTGAACAGCTATTTTAGTCGCCCCAGACTAAAGACACAATCGGGAATGAATAAGTGGGCGAGAATGAACAGGTAGGAGAACGTTAAAGAATAGATGGTGGAATACTTTTGACCATAAAATTCACTCAAAACTGAATTCGGGCTATGCCTAAATTTAGAGACTCACGCGGTATCAGCAGCGCGCCAAAAGACCGGCAATCAGGCCGGATTATGGGGAAATTGTGGCTGATTACAGCCCTAATTCTGCCGTTTACGGCTGCTGCCCACATTCAACAAATTATTCTGGTTCAGTTGGGTCTTGTTCAAACCGGGCACTCGGGTGAAAGTTGCGGCATAGGAAATTGCCAAACTTTACTCCTGGAGGACATCGTGACCAGCAACACTGTATTGGACCAAGTTTTCCGCGCCTGTACCCGAAGCGCGACCATGAAGCGGGCCTTCTACGTGGCTCTAGTGGTCGGCATTGTACTCAACCTCATCAACCGATACGACGTGTTGTTCTTGGGCGCACCTTTGTCATCGCAAATTCTGCTGCAGATGTGTCTCACCTTCACGGTGCCCTACATGGTGTCAACCCACGGACAAGCGAGCGCTTTGCTCGCGCGCGATCATTCAAGCGGATAAGTCATCACACTTAAGGGGATATGAAATGCGAATGGGAACAAAATTGATAGGTGCTGCGGCATTTGTCTATACCGCACTCACCAGCTTCAGCGTCGAATTTTCTCCGGTTGCCGCGGCTGATGCGCCAAGTCTTTACGAAGCGCTCAGTCACACGCCCGTTCGCGCCGTTGGTAACGAGATCGACATGTCCATTTGCCGGGACCGACAATCCCAAATTTGTTGCCGACACCATTATCAACTTCATCCTCCGGGTGAAGGGTAAGAAAGCAATGGCTGATATCTATTTGGGCAATGAGGGCATTTGGAAGGGCGACGAAGCCCTAATGATCAATGACCTGCGGGCGATCAACGGAATAAACGCCGAATAGTCAATTTATTATCGCGACACAAATCGGCTGCCACGTTGCGGGGGCTGGGCGTTCCTGCTAAAAAATTCGATCATATTAGTCGTCGCGACTTTGAAGTTCGGCGCGCCATGAGGGAGTACATATAAATGGACGTTCGCGCAGCCGTCGCGCATGCGGCAGGCAAGCCATTGAGCATTGAAACAGTTCAATTGGAGGGCCCGAGAGAGGGTGAGGTACTGGTCGAAGTTAAAGCGACCGGCATATGCCATACGGACGAATTTACCCTCTCAGGCGCGGACCCCGAGGGCCTTTTCCCAGCGATCCTGGGTCACGAAGGCGCGGGCGTGGTGGTCGATGTGGGGCCGGGTGTGAGCAGCCTCAAAAAGGGTGACCACGTGATCCCACTTTATACCCCGGAGTGTCGCCAATGCGACTATTGCACGTCGGGTAAAACCAATCTGTGTCAGGCCATCCGGGTTACCCAAGGCCAAGGCGTGATGCCGGACGGCAGCAGCCGGTTTTCGATCGACGGCCAGCCTCTCTATCACTACATGGGCACAAGCACCTTCGCCAATTACACGGTGCTGCCGGAAATCGCTTTGGCAAAAATCCGCGAAGATGCCCCTTTCGACAAGGTCTGCTACATCGGCTGTGGGGTCACAACCGGCATCGGTGCGGTCATCAACACTGCCAAAGTAAAACCCGGCGACAATGTCATCGTATTTGGCCTGGGCGGCATTGGCCTGAATGTGCTTCAAGGGGCAAAACTGGCCGGCGCCAGCATGATTGTGGGCGTCGACCTTAATCCCAAGCGCGAGGCCCTCGGCAAAAAATTTGGTATGACCCACTTCGTCAATCCGAGCGAGGTTGAAGACGATCTGGTCTCCTACCTGGTCGATCTCACCAAGGGCGGTGCCGATTATTCGTTCGAATGCATCGGCAATGTGGATGTGATGCGTACAGCTTTGGAATGCTGCCACAAGGGCTGGGGTGAGAGCATCATTATCGGCGTTGCCGGGGCCGGCAAAGAGATCTCAACGCGGCCGTTTCAGCTGGTCACAGGGCGGGTTTGGAAGGGCACCGCATTTGGCGGCGCCAAAGGGCGCACGGACGTGCCCAAAATCGTCGACTGGTACATGG
>JAPYRI010000161.1 GCA_029941135.1 Alphaproteobacteria bacterium
GAACGACCAATTATTTGACCAGAACGAACATGTTTTCCCGTTTTCGAAATAATTTCATCTAAGTGACCGTAGAGGGAATGATAATTCATTCCATGTCCAATAATAATAATATTACCGTAACCATCGAGGGTACCAGTGTAGAGAATTTTTCCATTAAATACGGAACGAACGGGAGAGCCTTTTCTAACTCTTATAGATACTCCATTTTGAACAATATACGTATTATATATTTTATCTCGTTTGCGTCCAAAATTATTTAAAATTGTCCCTTTAACGGGTGAAACCAGGTTCCCCTTCTTATCGCTGATATCGAGACCTTCGCCAAGAGATATTTTATTTTCCAATCTAGAAATCAATTGATTAAGTTTCTTTGAGGAAAGAACTAACTCCGCTCTAAGGTTTTTATTTCTTTTTTTTTCTTTGCTCAGTCTTACTAAAAATTGTTTCTTTTTTTCTTTCTCTTTAACGATCTCTTTTTTTTTTGTTATAGCCGATTTTTTAAATAAATCAAGTTTTCCTTTTGCTTGCAATAAAACCTCCTTTTTCTTATAAAAATCCGCTAATTCGTTTTCATATTTATTGAAAGTAATTTTATCGTACGCCATAATACTTTCCAAATATTTAACTCTTCTAAGAAGGTCTGTGAAATCTTCAGACGAAAACAGGAGCTTAACAGAAAAAAGATCTCCCTCTTTATATATAGTTCTTAATCGCCTACCTAGGTTTTTTTGTTGCAAATAAATATTTTTTTCGCCTTGAGAAATTTTATCAGTCAAAGCAATAACATTTTTTTTATTAATCTTTAAATTCCAGTTGTAGATTTTAAGTTCTCTCTCCTTAATTTTTAACTGCCCGTCAAGAACCCTTTTTTTTTTTAAATTTGAATATTCATTTCGGCCCATTTTATTAAGAATTTTTGTTTGATTTTCAATTTCATTTTTGAGTTTACCAAGTTTATCTTTTTCTTTCCGTAACATAATATTAATTTCATCGATATCAGCACTTTTAACCAAAGCGGGTGTTAAGCAGAAAATGAAAAGAAAGTTAAAGACACAGAAAATCGAAATTTTCTTAATCAAAATCATTCTGAATTATGCCTGTGAAGAAATTGGTTAGCAGATATTGAACTCCCCAAGACACCAACAATGATTCCTGTGCTGATGACAGAGAATATAATAGGTTTTGTTAAATACTGGAACTCAAGTCCACGAAATACAGATTCAAGAGATCCTTGAAACCAAAAAACGATATATAAGTGAATTAACTTAACACTGACTAAAGCTAACAGAGAACCCGAAACTCCTTGCAATATTCCTTCAAGTAATAAAGGAACTTTTATATACTGATGAGTCGCACCCAACAATGTCATTAAATCAATTTCATCTTTTCGTGAATAGATCGACAATTTAATAGTGTTAGAGATTATCAAAATCATTCCAGAAAATAACACAACGCCAAAAACCAGAATAAACCCTCTAAGAAAGATCATAAACTGCTCAAACCGAGAAATCCATTTCTCACCATACTCTACTGACTCTACACCGTTCTCATTCTTTATTTTTTCTGAAAAATCCCTAATATTTTTTAACCGATCAGGGCCACTTGCAAACCGAAGAGTATAAGAATCTGGCAAGGGATTGAAGTTTAAAGAAGTGACAAAATTCGACTTTGAAGAGAATTTACCTCGAAAACTTTCCCATGCTTGGTCACGGGAAACAAAAAAGATAGAATCAATTTTATCATTTGAATTAAATAATAATTCTATTTTCTTTTTATTAGGGTTAGAAATTTTATCATCCAAGTACACAATTAACTGAATATGTTTATCCCAAGAAGAAAAAAGAATATCGAGATTAACAAACAGAAGAAAAAATATTCCGAGAACGGTAAATGCAATAAAATTGGTAGCAACAGATAATGAAAATAATTGCTTATTGGATTTGATATTTGAAAATGTTGTTTTTATGAAGTCAAAGGAGAATAAATTCATTTTTTAGGACTGAAGCAACTTTCCACGCTTAAGAAGTAAATGCCGGCGCTCCTTTTTACGTAATATTTCAGCACTATGAGTCGCAATAATTATGGTTTTTCCTTGTTGATTTATTTTTTCAAATAACGCAAAAATTTCTTTAGATATTTCAGAGTCAAGGTTCCCAGTCGGTTCATCTGCAAGAATAAGCTCTGGGTCATTCACTATAGCTCTAGCGATTGAAACTCGCTGTTGCTCTCCCCCTGACAATTGAGATGGGTAAGAGTCTTTTTTTTTCACTAGGCCTACATTTTTGAGCGCATTCCATGTTTTTGTTCTAACAGTTTTCATATTGGCGCCTACAATTTGTTGAGCAAAAGCCACATTTTCAAATACAGTTTTTTTCATAAGAAGCTTATAGTCCTGAAAAACAAATCCTACTTTACGCCGCAACTGGTACAAATTCTTTTCATTCAATTTTCCAACATTTATCCCTCCAACTAAAATCTGCCCGCGGTCAAACTTTTCCCACCCAAAAAGAACTTTAAATAGAGTGGTTTTTCCTGCACCGCTCTGACCAGTTAAAAAAACAAATTCACCATCTTGAATGTCAAACGAAATATCCGATAACACAGGAGCAATCCCCCCATAGGATTTATATAGATTAAAAACCTTAATCATTTTTATATAAGTTCAAAGGTTTATTTAACAGGGATAATTAATTGTGTGCAGCAAAGAATAAATGTAGTAACTAATGCTGATTAAATATGTGGTTTATCTGGTGATTCTTCATATTCATCAATAAGTTTGAAGTCAGATTGACTATGGTCATCAGTTATACATTCTCTAGGCAATACTGTCGCCGTTCCGGACCCATAGAATTTATTAATTTGCTTTTCTGACAAGAGGTTGAAATTGATATAAGTTTTTATGATCATTCGCCCATCCATAACTTCATAAGCAAAAACCCCTGAGGGGCAAGTCAAATGACCTATGTTTTCACCATACGTTAACAGAGCCTCACCAATATAAGAATCCATCTTAATAATGCAATTCTCATTACTATCAGCACGTACACTAAAACGCTCTAAGCAATGTGATGTATAAGCAATTTGTGTATGAACAAACGAATCAAATAAACG
>JAPYRI010000162.1 GCA_029941135.1 Alphaproteobacteria bacterium
GAGTAATACCGCTCTCGTGCAGCATCATGGTGAATTCAGCGAGGCTCGTATCATTTTGGCGGCTGAGGGCCTCTAGAGTTGCGTCCAGTTCGTCGGCTTCAATCTCCACTTCTTTGAGCCGGGCTTCTTGAACTTGAAGTTTTTCGTCGACCAGTGATTCCAGGACGCGTGGACGCAATTGCTGCCGTGTTCGCTCGCTATCGGGAACACCCATGGTGGATATGGCTAAACTGAGGCGTTGTTCCAGATCATATTCCGAGATCACACCGTCGTTGACTACGGCTGCGATCCGCTGAACTCTTTCATCGGTCGGAGGCGGGGCATGATCATCAAATTGAGCATATGCATGAGTAGCGCCGGCAAGCCCAAAAGTCCACATGCCGACAGCCGCAAAAGTTAATCGAAACAATATGTAAAGCGGTTTCAATTTTCAGTCCGAGCGAATAAATAATTAACCATGACAAGCGTTGTGGCGCAATTTAGTAGTGCATGATTGAGGCCAAAATATGAGGGGTGATGCAGCCCCAATTAAGCCTAATTCTTCACTATGGTGCGCATGAGCGTTTTCATTACTACATTTATCGCCTCTATCCAAGATTTGTGAGGACGAGTCGAAAATTAAATGAAGAAGAAGGTTCCACATCGCGGTCGCGGGTAAAACGCCGGTCAAAGCTTGCCGTAAATTCAGCACACTCGTTTTCAAACTGCAAACCTACGCCGGCTGAAATTGTTTGATTGGATTCTAAGTCTCTCCGATTATAGGCTTTAAGGGACCAAAAATCAGTCATTTGCACTCTCAATCCGGCGTTCAACTCTTGAACGTTTTTGATCTGATCATCGGTAGGTACTTCGTCAAGTTCGACATAATTTATCTTCAATTTCAAATATGGCGGGCCGACGATAACTTGAATGTCATTCCTTCGGAAACCGAAATCATCACGGTTAAGGCGGAAACGATGAACGTAATCGAAGTAATTTGAAGGCCGGTAATACAGTCGGCCGACGAAATCGGATCGCTTCTTTTCCAAGCCGGTTTCCTGTGGGAACAAATTGTCATCCCGTAGTTGAAAACTTTGGCCCAAAAGAAAGGTAATTTGCTCTCCTGTTTGGCCATAGGCCGACAATTTCAACCCGACATTGGCGCGAGGGCCGCCTTCCCAACGGTCCAACCCGGTGAAACGGTTGGCACTGAATAAATTGGTGTCGTCAAATTCGAAACTTTCTGAGTCTTCATTGGGTATGGAGGCCGGATTGCCGCCATAGGGACTGGCCACCAATACCACTATCGGCTCGATAATCTGGCGCGCTCCGCCCTCGGTTCGAACCAGCGGATATCTCCAATCTACAGAAATTTGGGGCAAAAAGCGCCCAATGAGGCCGTCTCGGCTTTCGGCTGCTGGATTGGCTAAATTTTCGACATCGTTGGTGTGATAAACGTCGCCTCGGGCGCTCGCCTTTACGGTAACGACCGAGCCATGGGGCGCCACGTAAGGTAATTGCCACCCTCCCGACACGGATACCCGGCGGCTGTCAGTGCCGTCACGCCGGGTTAGCACCATTAAATTAGTGTCCAAACTATGGCGTTGTCCCCAACGACCGGGCTCACCAACAAAGTTGTAGTCCATGATTGGAAACAAGATCGGGGTTTCATCTGAGACGTCGTCTTCTTCAAGCCCTCGGAAATAATACGAATTCGCGGCAGCATAAGACCGCCCTCGTAAACCTTCGGCAAAGAGGCGATTAACCAAGGTGTCTTCGCTACTTATTTTGAAGCGTCGCAGGTAAGTGTCGTCGGATGTCTGGGCGAGGTCAAAACCCCAACGGTTGTTGCGGCCAAATTCGAACTCACCGTTGCCGAACAAGTGACCGCGCACGTCTTTGGCACGGCCGGTTTTGTCGCCATTCCCATCCCGGTCATCTACGCGCGTGATACTGCCTGAAAATTCATACTTACCGCCTCGGGTTCTTTCCCGGTAGTCCGCTGACAACAACGGTCCCTCACGGCTCATGAATGCAGGTGCAATGGTCATGTCCCTAGATGATGACATGGCATAGTAGTAGGGAATGCTGAACATCACACCAAGATCCGATGAACGTCCAAATGTCGGCGAGAGAAAACCACTTTTCCTTTTTACCGATGGGTCCGGATGCGAAAAATAAGGGCTATAAGCGACAGGAACACCCCAAAGCTCCAAGAAGGCATTTCGGTAGCTGATCGTTTTCTTTTCTTGATCGTGAGTGACTTGGCCCGCCTTGATCTGCCACAAAGGTGCTTTCTCAGGCTCGTCGTCACAAATTCTGCATGGTGAATAGACAACCTTATGCAGTTCCATCACCTGGCCATTTCGCCGCTCTCCTTCGCGCGCAGCCATTCGTGATTGGTCGCTCAGCAGCAAGCGCACAGATTTAATAAAACCATTGCGCATTTGGTCGCTTAACTCGATCTCGTCAGCAAATAAAACGTTTCCGCCCAATTGCAACAAGCTGACATTGCCTACAGCAAGCATTCTGTCAGCATCTTGATGATATTCCACTTGATCGGCGAGTAACACGTAACCGGCTTGAGTGATTTCAACGTTACCGGTCGCGGTCACAACGTTGCCGTCTTGGGCATATATGAGTTCGTCTGCGGCTAGGTCTACCGGTGCATCGCCTGATGGCAAATCGCTGGCATGCAGAGACGCCGGCCCCATTGCCAGCATTAACGCTAATCCTAGCCCGGTCCAATACCGGGTCAACTGCCGCCCAACCCCCAACATACAAATCAGCCGTCTTCGAGATGAAACAACAGGGATACCCCCAGTAAAAGGCTGACACCGGTTGGAGTCCACGCCGCTAATATCGGAGGAATAGCTCCAGACAGGCCCAAGGCATAGGTCAAGTCAGATATGAAATACAGGACAAAGCCAACAAGTACCCCACCTGCTACCATTAATCCGGTTTTCCCTCGCCGGGTCATGCGTAGCGAAAACGTTGCTGCTATTAATACCATGGCGCAAATCAAAAAAGGCGTCGATAACAGTGAATGCCAATGCATTCGGTGTTTGAGTGCCGAAAATCCAGCTGCTTCAAGGACTCGGACAAAGCGGGGCAGTGCCCATAACGAG
>JAPYRI010000163.1 GCA_029941135.1 Alphaproteobacteria bacterium
GGGGTGAGACTCTGGAACGCTCATATTTCTTGGTGATCGTGACAACTCTGGATCGTTTGATATTGCGCTCCCGGCCCTATTGGGGCGATCAACCGGCGGCCCTTCGCTTTACGGGAATTACCTTTCCGCCAAAAAATTTGCTGCGGTCGGTATTTCGGGTGTTGTACGGTGGAGCAAAGCGGAACCTGCCCGCTGACAGTTATTTCAGCCGTAACGCTGATCGTATTGAACTTAACTTAACCGGCCCCTTTACGCTCGACGGCGAAATGTACCAGCCAACCCCAGGTCATCCAGTTGTATTGTCCAATGAGGGCTCGATCCAACTGGTAAAATTGTAATAATCTGTGGGGGTTGGGATCGATCATATGCCACAACACCAATTCAATCGCCGGATCAATGACGAGGCCCGGGCTCCGGTATTGCCGCAAGTTTCTGTTGCCGCCGAAGCCTTGCGCACGAGAATTGGCGACAGCGTGGCGGCGGTATTGTTCTATGGCTCGGCCTTGCGAGAGGGAAATTCGGACGGCAAGATTATTGACCTTTACGTCTTGGTGGACTGTTACCGCTCCGCCTACAAAGGGGTTATTCCGGCGATCGCAAATGCTATATTGCCGCCCAACGTCTACTATCTTGAAATCGAAAATAACGGCAACACAGTGCGCATCAAATATGCAGTCATTTCGCTGTCGGGCTTTGAAAAACAGGCGGCGGGCCGTGCTTTCACCCCTTGCATTTGGGGTCGATTTGCCCAACCTACAGCCGTTGTGTATGCCCGCAATGAAGACGTGCAGGCACGCGTCGTCGAGGCGATGGGTCAGGCCGTGCTATCGTTAATTCGCAAAACCGTGCCGCTGATGTTGCCTGGTTTTGGTGCCACTGATCTGTGGCCGCGTGCGCTGCGGGAAAGCTATCGAACCGAATTGCGCGCCGAGCAGAAAACCAAAACCCAAGAACTTTATTTAGCGTCGCAACCACGATTCGATCAGTTGCTATCGATTGCCGCAGGCCTTGATCTTGGTTATCGCCCAGGCCGGGAAGAAGGCACTTATACGCCGACAACCGCAAAGGCCAATGCAATGGCTCACCAGCTTTTGTGGGCGGCGCGCCGGCCGGTTGGAAAAACTCTATCGGTGTTGCGCCTACTGAAAGCCGCGTTCACGTTTGCTAACGGCGTTGCGTACATTTTGTGGAAAGTAGAAAGACACTCAGGAGTTAAAATAACACCGACCGCGTGGCAGAGCCGTCATCCGCTGCTGGCTGCGGTTACGTTGTCTTGGCGCCTCTATATCAAGGGCGGGTTTCGCTAGACCGGACGCATTGCCCGAGCTGCCTATGCCGAGGCGCACGGCTTAGCTTAGTTCCTCGCGGGCTTTTCTAAAAGCTGAACAAATATCCTGAATGTCTTCCGGACTGTGTGCCGCCGACATACTGCACCGCAGGAGCGAGACACCATTTGGCGTGCCCGGTGGGATCGCTAAATTGACGTACACGCCGTACTCCAGTAATTTGTTCCATAGAAAGGCTGCTTCTTCTTGGTGTGCGGCTTTGACTGCAATGATCGGACTGTTGTCCGCACAAACCGCGTACCCCAGACCGATTAAACCATCGTAGAGAGCGCGGGAATTTTCGTGCAACCGGGTGCGCAGTTCGGGTCGCTCTTGCATCAATCGCAACGCCGTCAGTACTGACGCCACGTTGGAGGGCGATAAGGAAGCGGTGTACATATATGGGTGCGAGGTCAAGCGCATATAGTCGAATTTCGGATGATTTGACGCGCAAAAACCGCCAATGGCGCCTAAACTTTTACTGAAGGTACCGACGACGAAATCGACGTCCTCAAGAACGTTTTCTTCTTCCGCCAAGCCGCGTCCATTGGGGCCATAAACCCCCAGGGAATGGGCCTCATCAACCATCAGGTAGGCATTGTGCTTGGCTTTAACTTCGACGAAGTCTGCCAGTGTCGGGCGGTCACCCAACATGCTGTACAATCCTTCGATCACCACCAGTTTGTTCGAGTCATCGCTACCCGCACGTCGCAGGCGTTTGTCCAAGTCCTCGGCATCGTTATGGCGAAACCTAATAATTGTTGCGCCGCTTAGAACACAGCCGTCGTAAATACTGGCGTGACAATCCGCATCGATGAAAACTGTGTCTTGCGCATTGGCCAGACCGGAAATGGCGCCCAAATTGGCCTGATAACCGGTGGTAAACGCAATTACTGACTTAAAGCCCAAGAATTCCGCCAATGCACTTTCAAGATCTCGATGACCGGCATAGGTGCCATTGGCGATACGTGAACCGGTGGTGCCTGAACCCTCAGATCCCAGCGCATCGCGGGCCGCCGCCAGGCAGTCCGGGTCGAAAGTGAGGCCCAGGTAATTATTCGTGCCCGCCAAGATGGTTTCCCGACCATTTACCTCGGCCCGGGTTGGCGACAATATCCGGTCCATGCAGACCCCAAACGGATTAACGCCGGTTCCCAGTATCCGCTCACTGACGTCGGATACGATTTGAAATTTGTCAAACAGGTCCATGTGATCAAGCGGCTTCGACAATAGTGTGGACCACAGTTGCTAAATCCTTGACCGTGCGCATGTCGCTTAAACTGTTGATGGGGATGGATATATCGTAGGTATCTTCAACCACCATCACGAGGTCCATAATGGCAACAGAATCGATATGCAAATCGGAGGTCAAGTCGGTCTGACTGCTCAGTTCAACGCCATCCTCATTAAACGGCTCTAATAGAGTGCAAATTAATTCGACCACTACCTGCGGCTCCACGCCCATGTCTCCCATCCTTATTGCCTGTCTGACTATCGGGCGCGTAAATTCAACTAAACGTCGCCCTTAGTTACTCATATTCGTCAATTGCCCGCGTAAGAGCAAATGCAGGATCCCTGAGGCCTCGAGCTGGGCGCGAATTATATCCAACCCTGTTCCCGGTACCATGCAAGCGTGCGGGCAAAACCTTCATCAATCCCGATTTTCGGCCACCACGGGGTGCAAGCCGTCAGGGGATTGTCCTGGCA
>JAPYRI010000164.1 GCA_029941135.1 Alphaproteobacteria bacterium
CAATTTTTAATAATTGGCATTATTTCTTTTAAATTTAAGTTATCTAATGGAAAACATTTTTCTTTAAAATCACTTTCTAATATTTCATTTAAAATTTTTTGTTCTTCTTCATCTTTACCAGTAGCTAAAAAAAAATTACAATCATAATTTTTTGGAATTAATTTCATAAAATTAATAAAAGTTTTAGAAGGAATTCTTTTTGTAGGTCCAGAACCACCAATTCCTAGTAAAATATTGAGTTTCTTTTCATCCATTTTATATTTAAATTTAGTTACATTAACTAATTTTTCATTTAAAAAAATCTTAGGATGACTATCAACAATAATATTAATCTCTTTTTTAAGAAAATTTTTTGCAGCATCAATTAAATGTTGATTTTTTTTTCTGAATAATTGATATTGATGCACTTCTTTAATTCCAGCAATTTTCGCAATTATATTAAATCTAAAAGAGGAATTAAAAATAAAAATTTTATCAAAATTATATTTTTTTAGATCATTTGCTAAATTAAATGATCCCATTAAACCATCATGTCTTCCATCTTTATTTTTATTATCTCTATCTAAAGTAATTATTTGATCTATATTTTTATTATCTCCTAGAAATTGTATTGCTTTTGAATTTTCTTTTACAAGAATGCTTACTGGTACTCCAAAATTTTTTGCAATAGCCTCTATAAATGGTAAAAAAATTACCATATCGCCAATTCCCATTCTATTTTGTACTGCTAAAATTTTCATTTATTATTTTATAATCTGTACTAAACTTTATTTTTATATAAATTTTATTTATGAGCAAAATTAAAGGCATTTATGCGGCTTCAATGTCAATTTTAGATAATAATTTGACCCTAAATATTGACAAAACTATCAAACACTCAGAAAAGATCATTGATCAAGGTTGTCATGGAGTTGCTATTTTTGGCAGTACTGGTCAGGCCCAGCTAATATCAGTTAGTGAAAAAATTAGTCTTTTAAATCATCTTTCCGAAAGCAGATATAAAGATAAATATTTGATTGGAACAGGATCAAACTCCCTAAGTGAAACTATTAATTTAATGAAGATTTCTTCATCTTTAAATTTTAATAACTTTTTAATTATGCCTCCAGCTTATTACAAGTATGGAGATAAAGAAGTATTAGAATTTTACTCAAGAATAATAGATTCAATACCTGAGAGTAAAATCATTCTTTATAATTTTGAAAAATTATGTGGATATAAATTTAGCATTTCATGTGTCGAAGAATTAGTAAAAAAATTTCCCGATCAAATAGTTGGAGTTAAAGATAGCTCATACAATCTTTATGAAAATTTAAAAATAGAAAACTTTTCTGTATTACCAGGTTCAGAACTAAAATTATTAAAAGGTTTAGAATTGGGTTGTGAAGGTATTATTACTGCTACTTGTAATGTTACAGCAGCAATATCTAGAAAAGTTTATGATGATTTTATAAACAAAAAATCACAGACTGTTAATGAATTGTTATGTAATGTTAGAGGTGTATTTGATCAGTTTGATTTAATATCAGGATTACATGCATTTATGTCTGACGAGGATAGTGCTTATAAAAATATCTTACCTCCATTAAGTCTTTTAAATACAAAAGATAAAAAAAAATTATTAGAAGAGCTTAATAAATTAAATTTTACATTGAACTCTTTAAAGGCAGCTTAAAATGCAGTTAGCGAGATTTTTAAATAAATTGTTTAAAAAAGATGGGTTCATATTAATTGATGCTAATTTAAAAAAATACATTATAGGTTCACCAGAAAATCAAAACCCAATTAAAATTAAACTACTTGATAAAAAACTACATTATAAATTGCTTCTTCGTCCCGATTTATATTTTGGAGAAGCTTATTCTGATGGGACTGTTGTAATTGAAGATGGGTCTTTAACAGATTTTTTAGATCTTGCACTTATGAATATTGGTCGAAGTGAATTAAATTTTTTTAGTCAAATGTTAAACAAGTTTAGTGGAACATATAGATATTTAACAAATTTTAATTTTATAAAAAAATCTAAAATGAACGTTGCTCATCATTATGATCTTTCAAATGATTTGTATGATTTATTTCTAGACCCAAAAAAGCAATATTCATGTGCGTATTTTAAGAATGAAAATGATAGTTTGGAAACTGCTCAAAATAATAAAATTAAACATATAATTAAAAAATTAAATATAAAGCCAAATCAAAAAGTTCTAGACATTGGTTGTGGATGGGGTTCGTTAGCTATTGATATTGCTAAAAGTGCAAAGTGTGAAGTAACAGGAATAACTTTATCTGAAAATCAATTTAATTATTGTATAAATAAAGCAAAGAAACTTAACTTAGAAAATCAAGTAAGTTTCAAGCTTATAGACTATCGAGAATTAAATGAAAAATTTGATAGAATTGTAAGCATTGGAATGTTTGAACATGTTGGAAGAAAGTTTTATAAAAATTATTTTAAGCAAGTTGAAAAATTATTATCTAAAGATGGTATTTCGTTAATACAAACAATAGGATCAGTTAAACCACCTAGAGACCCACATCCATGGATAACAAAGTATATTTTTCCAGGTGGTTATACCCCAAGTTTAAGCGAAGTTACTGGACCCATTGAAAGAGCTGGATTGATTGTTTCTGATATAGAAGTATTAAGAATGCACTATTCTTACACTTTAAGGCATTGGAAGGAAAATTGTATAGCAAATAAAGAAAAAATAATTCAAATGTTTGACGAAAAGTTTTTTAGAATGTGGGAATTTTATTTAGCAAGCTGTGAAAGTGCATTCAAATGGGGTGATCAGGTTGTATATCAGTTTCAATTAACTAAAAATTATACATCAACACCAACTACAAGAGACTATATTTATTAATCATAACTTGATAAATCATAAGTCCTTTAAAGTATGAAAAAAATAAAAAAAAAAGTATCTAAAAAAAAACCAATTAAAAGTAAATCAGCTAAAAAAAGATCAACTAAAAAGAACATAAAAATTAGAAAAGCTAAAGCCACAAAAAGA
>JAPYRI010000165.1 GCA_029941135.1 Alphaproteobacteria bacterium
TCGCGGTCGTCGAAGCCCTCATGGAAGCGAAATATCGCAGGCTCGAGGTCGGCGCATTTGTCAGCCCCAAGGCAATTCCGCAAATGGCCGACACGGCAAAGATCCACGCGGTTTTCGCGGCGAAAGGCTCGACTCGGCCTGTTCGCTTGAGCGCATTGGTGCCAAATGCTATCGGCGGGCAAATGGCATTGGACGCTGGTGTCAGGGATCTGGTCTTTGTCCTGTCGGCTTCCGAATCACACAACCACAGCAATGTCCGACGCACCGTCGCTGAGTCACAAGAAGAGTTGGAAATAATTGTGGCGGCAGGCCGGCAGCTTGATGGCTTTAAATTACGAGTAAACATTGCCACCGTTTTCGATTGCCCTTATGAAGGCAGAACCCCTGAAAAAGTGGTGCTTGATATCATCGAACACGCACTTGAAATGGGCATCCCCATTGAGTTCGGTCTTTGTGACACGACAGGCAGAGGGTTTCCAGATCATGTTGCCAACTTATGTGGCGAACTAGTTGATCAGCACAAATCCGATACTAGCGTGGCCTGGGCTTTTCACGGGCATGATACCTATGGTCTGGGCGTCGCGAATGCCCTTTTTGCCTACAACGCTGGTATCCGCATTTTTGATGCGGCTGCCGCAGGGCTGGGCGGCTGTCCTTTCGCGCCCGGAGCGTCGGGGAATACAGCGAGCGAAGATCTGGTTTTCACCTTCGAAAATATGGGAATCTCAACCGGGGTGGATTTGAGCAAACTGCTGGACGCCACTGCATTGATCGATGCACTACCGGATGTTGATACCGGCGGTCATGTGCGTTTGCTGCCAAGAATGCGGGTCAGCGCATAAATCAGAGAACCTCCCATGCGGTTTGATCTGACGACCATCAAACTCTTCCTGAGTATCGTTGAGCAAGGGTTGATCGCCGGCGCCGCCGAGGCAAACACGATTACTCCATCTGCCGTCAGCCGTCGTATTTCCGAGCTCGAAATTCGCCTTGGGACCACCCTGCTTTGTTGCCAAACGAAAGGCGTCATACCAACACCCGCCGGAGATGGCCTTGGCGCCACGCCCGTAATCTTGGGGTGCTGATGGCGCGCATGGAAGCTGAAATGAGTGAGTATGCCGATGGGGCGCGCGGGCACGTGCAAATCTTGTAGCCGG
The DNA here is from genome assembly GCA_029941135.1 of Alphaproteobacteria bacterium. Taxonomy (GTDB): domain Bacteria; phylum Pseudomonadota; class Alphaproteobacteria; order JAPYRI01; family JAPYRI01; genus JAPYRI01. The sequence goes on from JAPYRI010000165.1 coordinate 1,158, forward strand.
AGCGTTGAGTTCGGCTCCTACCCGTAAAATTCCACCGACAAAACGTACGAAACCGCCCCATTGAGCTCCAACTTATCCGTGCCATATGAAAAGTGCTACGGTCGCCCCAATGTCAGAAATAGCGCTCGAAACGGTAATCGACTCCAGCCCTATTTCAACTAGGCGTCGTCAGTTTATTGAACTCTCTGGTGAAGCGGGTCGCACGTTCTTTGACCTCACTCGGTGACATTCCGGCCTTATAGAGCGAGGATCCGAGCCCAAAGCCATTAGACCCAGCGGCGACATAGTCTTCCATGCCTTGGGGTGTGATGCCACCCACCACCGCGATGAGAACACGCGGTGGAAGCACAGCTCGAAGCGCCGCAACGCCGGCCGGCGACACGAGTTCAGCCGGAAAAATCTTTAGTAGATCAGCGCCCTGATCCACGGCTTCGAAGGCTTCTGAGGGTGTTAGAACGCCTGGACACCACGTTAACCCATTTTCCTTAGCCGCATCACCTACTTTCCGGTTCAGGTTAGGTGCAACGATAAACTGGCCGCCGGCCGAAGTCACCGAATTGACGTCCTCGACTGTTAAAACCGTTCCCGCACCCACGATACAGTCATCTGCGAGATGCTTTGCCAGAATTTCAATGGACTTCAATGGCTCCGGCGAATTCAACGGAACCTCGACCAGTGTGAAGCCCGCTGCAACAAGTGCATCGGCCACCCCCACTGCCTCGTCAGGGCGTACACCACGAAGAATGGCAATCAGGGGCATTCGGGTGATTGCGGCAGTGAAGGAACTCACGACACAAGCCCCATTGCCCGTGCAATGGCGTGATGGCCCAGCGCAGCGATATTTTCGCCGGTGCGGATACATTCGATGCCGAGTGCCTGCAGTGCCTGTTGGTAACGGGCCAGCAGGCTCCTACGGCCTACCAGCCATACACGCTTTGGATTGCCCAGCAACACAATTGCCCCTTGTATTTCCGCTCCGATCAACAGACCGGACAGGTAATCAGGAGTTTTATCATCAGCCATTTCGTCAAAAAGTGTCAGGGTGCGCACCGAAAACAACGTGTGCAATAGCTCTGTGCCGCACCTTTTAGACTGCTCGACGCCAAGTCTAAAAGATTCGGCAGAGGTTGGGCCGTCGGACATCAAGCGACCGAGGATGGTTTGCGTGCGAATTGCATCGAAAATTTCACCCGTCATAAAGGTGGCAAAGTTTTCAATGACGCCGTCGGCAAGGGTTAACCACTTGCTATGCGTGCCCGGCAGGATAATCATGCCCTCGCGAATACCATCCGCTACAAGGCCGGCGATCTGAACTTCTTCACCGCGGATGACATCCGGTACCCCGTCATTACGGGTGGTCAGTCCACTGACGAGGTACACTTCGAGACCCGATGGAGCGACATGACGGGTCAGGTTGGATGCAAGTACTTCTACACCAGCCGGACAACTGACATAGGGGGTTTCTATCCAGCCATTGCGGCTGGTCACCATGCCAGAAATAATGACTGGCAACGTGGCCCTTTCGAGCCAGCCATTGATATGATCCTCAAGTACGCCGAGAAAGTTACGGCCCTCAATATTGAGAATGCCCTGATCGGTTTCGTTCGACTCGAGAACATTTCCATCCCCATCCATCAGGAAGGCTCGGAAAGAACTGGTTCCCCAGTCTACACCGATCAAAGCTGGCTGATGTACGTCCAAGCTCACTCAGCAGATCCTCGGTCTCAGCTTGCTTTATTCATTTTTTGTGTCTCTTATTTCCTTTCGGCCTGCTCTTTTTGTCAGCCCAGCGACTTCCCGTGCGCGCTCTTGGGGATTCCCTACGATCCCT
>JAPYRI010000166.1 GCA_029941135.1 Alphaproteobacteria bacterium
TCATCAATCTCGCAATCGATGGTGAGGTAAAAGTGCGGCACCGTTTGCTTGGATTCGGTAAGCCGGCGCGCAATGGTTTTGCGCATACCATCCAAAGGAATTTCCACATAAGGCGTATCGTTTTCGGCCGTCGCGGTCGCTGGTGGTGCAATTTGAACTGCTGCCGGCCGCGGTGACTTAAGAGCCGCTTCGATATCGGTTTTGACAATCCGACCGCGCGGGCCGGTGCCTTCAATACCTGCCAAATCGAGACTATTTTGAGCGGCCATTCGGCGTGCCAAGGGGCTTGAAAAAATCCTCCCATCACCCGCACTTTGGGTCGAAGCAGATTTACTATTCGCCAGCGGTGCTTCTGCAGCAACGGGCATTGCAACAATTTCCTCACTTCCTTCTTCCACCGGAACCGACATCGGCGAGGCAGAAGTCATAGGTTCGAAACTGTCGAGCACCGACGGGTCTTCCCCCTCCTCCAATAACACAGCAATAGGCGCGTTGACGGCAATGCCTTCGGTGCCCGCCGCAACCAGCAGTTTGCCGACCACGCCATCGTCCACGGTTTCCAATTCCATCGCGGCCTTATCGGTTTCAATCTCGGCTAAGATGTCACCCGCGCTAACCGTATCTCCAACTTTCACGAACCATTCGTTGAGCGCACCTTCTTCCATGGTCGGCGACAGGGCGGGCATAGTGATGGTGATTGGCATGGGATTCTTCGTCCTGCACTCAAGCCCGGTAACACACAGTTTTGGCGGCTGCGACAATATCCTCGGTCTGGGGCAGCACCAGTGCTTCAAGATTACGCGCGTAAGGCAGAGGCAAATCCTTGGACGCCACCCGCAAGACCGGCGCGTCCAGATAGTCAAACGCCTCTTCCATCAAGCAGGCCGACAGTTCCGCGCCCATGCCCGCCACCGGCCATCCTTCTTCTATGGTTACCGCCCGGTTGGTTTTTTCGACTGATTTAACCAGTGTTGTCATATCCAAGGGACGCAAAGTGCGGAGGTCGATGACTTCCGCATCGATCCCCTCGCCCGCCAGTACGTCCGCCGCCTGAAGCGTTTTCTCAACCATGAACGAAAATGTGACTAGGGTAACGTCCGTACCTGCACGCAAGATTTTCGCCTTGCCTAATGGCACGATGTGGTCATCCAGTAACGGCACGTCGAAACTGCGCCCATAGAGCAATTCATGCTCCAAAAAAACCACTGGATTGGGATCGAGAATCGAGGCTTTCAATAAGCCCTTGGCATCCGCGGCCGAATAAGGCGCGACCACTTTCATGCCCGGACAGTGCGCATACCAACTGGCGTAGCATTGGGAGTGCTGCGCAGCGACCCGTGCAGCGGCGCCATTTGGTCCCCGGAAGACGATGGGACATGAAAGTTGACCACCCGACATATACAGTGTTTTAGAGGCCGAGTTGATGATTTGGTCGATCGCCTGCATGGCAAAATTGAAGGTCATAAACTCGACGATCGGTCGCAAGCCACCGAACGCAGCACCCACACCCAAACCCGCAAATCCGTGCTCGGTGATGGGGGTATCAATCACCCGTTCTGCGCCAAATTCCTCGAGCAACCCCTGGCTCACCTTATAGGCGCCGTGATATTCGGCCACTTCCTCGCCCATCAGAAATACGTTCTTATCCTTACGCATTTCTTCCGCCATGGCGTCGCGCAACGCCTCCCGCACGGACATGGTTCCCATGGCTGTCCCTTCGGGAATTTCGGTCTCCGCAGGGGCGACACCCACCGACGCCGCGATAGATTGATCTCTGCCGGTAAGATTGATGGGTGAGCCTGCAGTGCTGCCGGTAGATGTGACAGAGGCCGCCACGGACGCCGGCTTTGCGGCTGGCGGCGTTTCTATCTGAGGCTCGAATTGACTGCTGCCGACGGGTGCAGGCACTTTGGCTCGGACCGTGTCCGCGGCCGCGTCCAGAACCGACGCATCTTCCCCTACTTCGAGCATCAACGCGATCACCGTGTTCACCGGAATATCCTCGGTCCCTGCCGCCATTAAGACACGGCCAAAAACCCCATCCTCGGAGGCTTCCAATTCCATGGCCGCTTTGTCGGTTTCAATTTCGGCAATGATGTCGCCCGCAGATACTTTGTCGCCCTCTTTCACAAACCATTCATTCACATTGCCCACTTCCATGGTTGGCGACAGCGCGGGCATTAGAATTTCGATGGTCACGTCGCAAGCCCCCGAACGTCATTTTCGAGCGTAACGTCGGTGTAGATCTCTGCTGGATCCGGCTCGGGGCTCATTTGAGCGAAGTCGGCGGCCTCAGCAACTACGGCTTTGACTTGCTTGTCGATTTCCTTGAGCGTTCCTTCGTCCGCCGCTTCCTGCTCCAAAATGCGCGCCCTCTGTTGATCTATGGGGTCATGCTCCGAGCGCATTTGTTTCACTTCTTCCTTGCTCCGATATTTGGCGGGATCGGACATGGAATGACCGCGATAGCGATACGTTTTCATCTCCAATATCGTTGGTCCATTCCCCTCGCGGCACCAGGCGAGCGCTTCCGTTGCTGCAGCTTCCACCGCCATCACGTCCATGCCGTCCACTTCACGCCCAGGGATACCAAAACCGGAACCGCGCCGATAAAGATGGGTGTCCGCAGACGAGCGCTCGACCGACGTGCCCATGGCGTACTGATTGTTCTCGATCACATACAGCACGGGCAGCCGCCATAACTCGGCCATGTTGAAGGCTTCGTAGACCTGCCCCTGATTGGTGGCGCCGTCGCCAAAATAAGCGACGCACACGCCTCCATCTTTTTTGTATTTATGCGCGAAGGCGAGACCCGTGCCGATGGGAACTTGGGCGCCAACGATGCCATTACCGCCATAAAACTGATTCTCCACGCTGTACATGTG
>JAPYRI010000167.1 GCA_029941135.1 Alphaproteobacteria bacterium
CCGCTGGTCTTTGACCCAAACCGATGACCACAAAGGTGTGTTGGTCTTGGAATTCGATAACAAATCGAAGATGAATAAATATTTAAAGATCGCGTCGACAGTCCGTAAGGATGTGACAGACGATATTGGTATGCAGTCGTGGATATATTCCGGCCCAGTTAAAGCCAGCGGCTAATTCTTCTCCAAAACTAAGTTTGTGACGCCCGTACCTTCGGGCTGAATAACGCGAACGGTAAAGACCTTGAGCGCCAGGTACGCAGGCGCATTCTCAAGGCCCATTTGACGGGGATGCCGGATCAGGCTGTCATCGATGCTACGGTCGGCGTTTTGGAGGATTGGGAGCGCAAGTGGGCCATGATAGATACATAGGGCTTGGAGGACGGGAATACAGCCTTCCTTCGCGCACTCCCAATCGGGCATAAAACTTATGAAAATACTCTCCGACCATATGTGACCGGATAAGGGGGCAGGTCGGCTTGACACGAGTCCGTGGATCATTCCCGTGCGTTTGCTGGCGACGCTATCATTCTTCCCAGTGCTGCCAGAAGAGAAAGCAAATTGACCCCGCTGCTCAGGCAAACGCCGTTGGCTGCGGGCTGTTATCAGCGTGCTCCATCATGCTTCGGCTCAATCGTTCCATCATTTCGGCTCGGAACTGCGTCGCGGCGGGATCAGCAAACAAATTTCGCCGCTCTTCAGGATCTTCGCGCCGATCAAAAAGCTCTCCGTATCCACCGCCGGCATAAACCGTAATGCGGCCCTCATCCGTAATCAGGCTTCTCATGCGCAAAGGTTGACCGACACGTAGAATATCGTGGATCTGATCTTCCTCTATTAGAACTTCATCCCGCACCGTTGCGGCAGGGTCCGCCAGCATTGGGCTTAGCGAATGACCCTGCATGCCGTGAAAGGGGTCAATGTCGGCTAGATCGAGAATGGTCTGAGCCAGGTCGAGAGAGCTGGCCAGGCCCGCACGCGCCCCTGGTACGATACCAGCGCCGGCGGCGAGCAGCGGCACTCGGATACAGCCTTCGTAGTGCATGGCCCCTTTCAACATGACTCCGTGATCGCCGAACATATCGCCATGATCGCTGGTAAAGAGGACAATTGTGTCGTCACTCAATCCGTGGCGGTCCAACGCCTGAAAAATCTCCCCGATCCCGTCATCAATGAGCGCAATCATACCGAATTCGCGGGCTGCCATTTCCCGGAACTCGGCCTCCGTCGGAGCAAATGGCGCGATGATCGGCAATTTTCGCTCGCTGCCGCGACCAGCTAACATGCGTTGGTAGTGGGGCGCACCATTTTCATGAGGATCGTCGAAAGTAGCCGGCAACAAAACGTCCGCTGAATCATACAAATCAAAATAATCTCCTGGCGGTGTGAAGGGGTGGTGCGGATCTGGGTAGGACACGATTGCGAAAAATGGTTTGTCTTCGGCGGTGGCGGAATGGCGGTCGAGAAACTGAACCGCGCGCTCTGTGACATAAGTCGTCGGATAGAGTTCCGTCGGCAAGGCGGTTCGCCAGGCTTGATGACTCGCGGGCTCGTAAGGCAGTGCGTTATTCCGGCCCTGAAGTTTGGACAGATCACCGCCCTTTTCCGAGACCCAATTAGCGTAGTGGCCGCCGCAATGATCAGAATGCCCAACAACCAAATCTACTTCTGAAAAGCCGTAAAAATCGTCAGGCATTCTGACATTTTCATGGGCATGCCGGGTCATGTCTTCAAAACTGTCCCAGTCGCTGCCCAGATCATCATCGCGAGCGTCGCGAATACGCGGGCCACCATCGTCTTTCGAAAACAAGTCGAAGCCGACGCCCATATTCTGAAAATGGCACTTACCGAACGTGGCGGTATGATAGCCAGCTTCGCTGAGCAGCCGTGGGAATGTAACCGCATGCGGGTCCAGCGGAATACCGTTGTGCCGCGTGCCATGCACGGTCGGCATACGGCCGGTCAATATGCTGGCCCGATTAGGCATACAGATCGGGTTCGCCACAAAAGCGCGTTCGAAAACGGCGCTACGGGCCGCAAGACCATCCAGGTTTGGCGTTCGCACCAACCCATTGCCGCCGAAGCCGGTGTGATCGGCGCGGTGCTGATCGGTGATAATCAATAAAACATTTGGCTGCTTGCCCATAGCATCCTCCCCATTGAGAAGACAATAACATATCAATGCGACAGGCTTCGTTGCTTAGTTGCTGGGTACTCTTCCAGGGACACAGACATCATTTTATGTTCAAGCATGATCCGCTGATACTATAGAGCCAACCGAGAATTTTGGTGACGGGGATTGGGCGGCGTATCTTTGATGTGATTCCCTGGCGACAAATCATCCGTCTGGCTGGGTCGGCAAAAACCGATCGGCTGCGAATGTGCTATCGTCCGCCCGTTCTTCAGATTTGCCAAGAGTTCCACCATAAACGACGCAAACAAACGACTTGATAGGAACCGAAGAATGTCAAATCTTGAATACTTCTACTCCGCCCATTCAGCTTTCGCCTATCTCGGCTCCGCCCGATTGATGGCGATTGCTACGGCGGCGGGCGCCACGATCGCACATAAGCCGGTCGATTTGCTGAGGGTCATGGTCGAATCCGGTGCTGGTTCGACGCGGGAGCGGGGTGACCGTCACCGCGACTACTACTTCGGACGCGAGATCGAGCGGTGGGCCGAATGGCGCAATGCACCGGTGGTGACCGGCATGCCAACCCATCATTACAACGATACGACCCTGTGCAACGGAATGCTGATTGCCGGAATCCAACAGGGCCACAATGTCGACCAGCTTGCGCACAGAATGCTCGAAGCCCACTGGCGCGAAGATGCTGATTTGGCCGACCGCGAGACCTTGACGAGGCTGGCGAACGAGGTCGACCTC
>JAPYRI010000168.1 GCA_029941135.1 Alphaproteobacteria bacterium
TCATCACCCAACGTGATCGCAACGGATTGCCCGGCGACTGCAGAAAATTGTTCCGGCCCTTTCCAGTTCTCAAATGTTGACACTCGCACCGGCTGACCGCCTGGCGAAAATCTAAGCTCATCACCAACTCGCAAATGACCAGCTTCAATGCGACCGACCAATATCCTTTTGTCGTCCTGACGGTAGACATCTTGTACAGGCAACCGCAATGGGCCTTCGGTCAACAGCAAGCGCACTGTGAATTCTTCCAGTGCGTCCACGAGGTTGGGCCCGGTCCACCAGGCCATGCGGTCCGATTTGGTAGCAATGTTATCGCCATCCCGCGCGCACACTGGAATGACATGTATTGGCGTAATATCAATACTTTCCAAATAATTGTGCACACCATCGGCAACTGACTGGTAGGTGGTTGAACTAAAATCGATTAAGTCCATCTTGTTGACCGTAACGACGACTTGCTTGACGCCCAATAAACCAAGCAAGTAAGCGTGCCGCCGGGTTTGTTCAGAAACACCCTCAGCTCCATCCACCACCAATACTGCTGCATCGGCACTTGCGGCGCCGCTAACCATGTTTTTAAGAAACTCTTTATGCCCAGGCGCATCGATAATCACATAATCCCGCGTCGCTCCATGAAACCAAATACGGGTGGTATCAATGGTAATTCCCTGGTCGCGCTCGGCTTGCAGCGCATCCAGAACGAAGGCCCACTCAAACGTTGCTCCCCTGCGTGCTGACTGAGACCGTAGTTCCTCCAGCTTGCCTTCAGGCAAGCTGGAGGTGTCGTGCAGCAAACGACCTATAAGAGTCGACTTTCCGTGGTCCACATGGCCGACCACGACCAACGGCAATTGAGCCCGCAGGCCTTTATTCTCACTATTCATTCGATGAATTTCCTACATATAACCGTGTGCGCGCAAACGCTCGAAAGCGTCTTCGGCTTCGTGATCCATGGCCCGGCCGGCTCGTTCTGCGGTGTTCTCGTTTTCTAACTCGGTGATGATTTCTCCGATGTTGCTGGCATTGCTTTCAATCGGAAATGTAATGCCTTCTTCGCCCAATGACCGGAAGCGTTTGCCGTCGCGGGCGAAATATAGCGGCACCACAGGTATTTCCTCCCGCTGGATATAGCGCCAGATATCAATCTCGGTCCAAGCCAGCAAGGGGTGTACGCGCACGTGTGTGCCCGGCGGCACATCGCAATTGTACTGTTCCCAAAACTCCGGCGGTTGATCACGGAAATTCCAAGTGCCATCGCCACCACGTGGACTGAACACACGTTCCTTGGCGCGGGTCGCTTGTTCATCCCGGCGAATACCAACTATCACCCCGTCAAATTGATATTTTTCAATGGCATGTTTGATCCCAAGAGATTTGCGTGCGGCAAACCGCGAGGCGGGCGGTAATGTTTGATCGACCAGCTCGATTGGTGGGCACGGATCGTCTATTAAATCCAAGCCCCACTCGGCGACGTACTTTTCGCGAAAAGCATAAGTTTCTGGAAACTCTTTCCCGGTGTCCAAATGGGCCACAGGAAATGGCACGCGTCCCAGAAAGGCTTTGCGGGCGAGCCAGATCATGACGTTCGAGTCCTTGCCGATCGACCACAACATGCACGGGCGTTCAAAGCGGTTAAACGCTTCCCGCATAATGAAAACACTTTGATTTTCCAGGACGTCTAGGTGGTTCATATATCAACTCCGTAATCTCTAAAACTGGAGATCGGCAGGTGAATGCCACACTCCGTTTTTTCACTGCCGCGCCAGCGGCCATCTCGCACATTTTCACCATCGGCTATCCGGTCAGTGCAGGTCATGCAGCCGATTGAACGGTAGCCATCTGCTTCCAGCGGATGCCGTGGCAAATCATGCTCGACGAAGTATTTCACCACATCATCGCTGTTCCACCCTGCCAACGGGTTAATTTTAAACCTGCCATCCAAGGCTTCAGCAACGACTAATTCCGTACGCTCAGCGCCATGGGACCTCTTACGCCCGGTAATCCACGCATCGAACCCCGCAAGCGCTCGATTGAGCGGCTCTACTTTGCGCAGAAAACAACACGCGCCCGGATCGCTGGCCCACAGCACGCCACCGGGATCCCGGTCGGTTAAGAGCTCCGCCTTTGGTTTCAAATCACGAACGTCTAACAAGCCCAATTGCTCGGTTAGGACGGTGCGATAACGTAACGTCTCGCCAAAAATCTTACCGGTATTGAGAAACAAGACAGGGGTCGTGGGATCGATCTCCGACACCATATGCAGCAATACCGCAGCTTCGGCTCCGAATGATGAAACCAGTGCGATTTGTCCCGAAAATTCCTTCCTAATGGCCGCTTTCAAAATATCTTGAGCCGATTGGCCCTGGTAGCGGTGGATCAATTGCTCAAGCCTAAGAGTATGATCCGACGTCGCCGTTTCGGCTTGCGACCGCAATTCCGGCACCGGCAACCGCCCGTCCGACGCCGCCTGGAAGGGAACACTGATCTCGAACAAGGCTTTGTCCCATAATTTGGCCTGGGAATCGCTCAATCCCTCCACAGTGTTAAAACCGCACCGGCGCAAAAAGTTAAACTGATCCCGTTGTATGTCGCCGACAGCCCTCAGTTCGCCGCGATACCCCATCCGTTCCCGCAACAGGCGGGCGATAGAATAACCACGCCCGTCGGTAAAAGCGAGAAAGTTGACAGTAATCTGTGAAAAGCGATGAACGTCGCCTTCGATGTCGAGGGGTGACTCATTCGGCTCGAGGGCAAGGCCCAGGTTCATTTCCGTGGGGCTTAGCGCACCATGATCCTTTTGCCAACGATCGAGCGACAGGATCAACGAACCTTCTCTAACTTCCG
>JAPYRI010000169.1 GCA_029941135.1 Alphaproteobacteria bacterium
GCGCAAGTCGGTCGAAAATTTCCTTTTGCTTTCTCAACATCGAAATTTTGACTTCTCGTCTCGGGACTCATTTTTACCATCAATGCCATGCCCATAGCAACCCATAACCACCAAGAAACCCAACAGGAACGATAACCTTCACCGCCAACCATTTCTCGGCGCTTAGCTCGGTCTTAATGTCAGCTTCCGTATGCCGCGACCATGCATGGTTAGGACCATTCACAAAGTCTGCAATAGTCATGCTCACATCCGTGCTACACATCGCTAACGTTTTGCGTGCGCGCTTACCCTGACGCTCATTTTGTCTCGCTGCGCGCCCACTGGCGCGTGCGGCGCGCCTTCACTGGCAGGCTACATGCGCGGCAGGCGAAACACAATCGTCGTCTCCCCCTCGCGAAGCAGGTTTCCTTCGCGATGTTGGCAGGCAGCAAGCGTACGGGCAAGCGTAAACAGATCGAGGCCGATAATTTGTCGATCACACATGTCGACCAGTTGGTCGGCATGCGGCGCCCATCGCTGAGCCGCCTCCGACGCCGCTACCCAGCCTATACGCATCGTCGCCAGGGCATGCGATCGCTGAGCCGCCTCCGCCGCTACCCAGCCTATACGCATCGTCGCCAGGGCATGCGATCGCTGAGCCGCCTCCGCCGCTACCCAGCCTATACGCATCGTCGCCAGGAAACCCAGCGCACACCGCCTTGATGGCAGCTTGCCTCAACCGCCCCACATCATCAGCGTCTGAACTCCTCTTCATGTCATCCAGCGTGGCCTGCTGCACGAGCACCTGCGTTCACCGCGGCCTGCCGAGGCGCCTGCTGAGACCGAGCCGGCGCGCTCCACCGCCGCTGCCTGAACGCGCCGCGCGCCAAGGCACTTGAACGAGGTGCATGAAATACTTCACCGCCGATGTCATCGACGGGAACATCCGCATGAAACACCACGAATCGGTGGCCGTTGCCGTTGCCCCTGACGACGAGGATCGCGCCCAGGGGGTGGCCGTCTGTGGCCTCCTCCAGCGCGGCATGTGTCGCCCGGCGTGGCTGGCCCGCTCGGATTTCGTATCTAAAAAACGCGCATTGCAGCTGGCGCGTACCACCACCCACGGCGCGCGAAGAGGCCATAGCTCAGTACCCACGAGCGGGGGGCACGGCGCGGGCACGGCTGGTTCGCCTGCGCTGCCCACATCAGCAAGTGGTGAGAAAAACTTTGTTGCTGCTGCAAATGCCTTGTGTTGTTCACAACCGAATCGGCGGCCGGGAAGTCTGTGTCCACGGTGGCTGCAGTCGTCGTGACGCCAGCTAGTTTCCCTGCTGCAACGAAGTGCTGCGAGCACGAACCCGTCCAGCGAAGTGTTGCATGGAGGCGGCGGGAGAACCAATTTACTGCCTTTAAACAGCCCGCGGCGACCTTTCGTGCAAGGCACCGCGCTCCCGCGATCGTGCCGTTCGTCAATCTCACCACCGATGCGCTCGCTGCACCTTCAGAGAGAGACGAGCGCATGACCAAGCGCGCATCCCAGCCCCGAACAATGGCTGCGCCGCTGCAAACAGCAGTTCCGGCTACAGCAGCAGCCGCGGTGGCGGTGGTACTGGCAGCCCCTTCGGCCACAGTGGCGAACTTCACCTCAGCCTTGCCACGGTGGCGATGTTCGCAGTCCTCGTCCGCCTCGGCAGGCCGCGGTGAACGCGCCCCGGCAGGCGGCGGCGGTGCCGTCTCGCTCTCTGCAGGCGCCTCGAGAGCGCGCCAGCTTGGTCTCAGGAGGCGCCTCGGCAGGCCGCGGTGAACGCACGCGCGGCGCGCGGAGTGTTCAGGCAGGCGGCGGCGGTGGAGGGCGCCGACGGCAGGCCGGTGCGTTCAAAGGTTTCCACCATGGCATCGGCTACCGCCAAGCCGGACGACGAGCCGGCCGGCGCCAAGAAGAGTGTGAAGCGCGCCGCTTCGCCCGCCGCTCCCGATGTCACCAAGCGCGCTGCCGTGGACGCCGCGGCGCCCGTGGAGGCCTCCGTGGGGCCAATGCCCGTGTGATTGGACTGGCCCTACGCGCGCTGCCACTACGGCGCGTATAAATATGCCTCTACGGCGCGTATAAATATATGCATAGCTAAGACTCCTAAGGAGCGCCATATAGGGAGTCCAGGGGCGGGGGTTACGCCGCCAGCGGCGCAATAGGAGGGTGCATGTCTGGCTGCGCGTGGTCCGTGAGGGGTGGGTGCCGGCGCCCGCCTGCCGGCGCCCGCCAAGTGCGGGGCTGTGGCGTGTGTTGGCGTGTTGTAGGCTAATTCGAACCGCCGTGCTCGGCCTCCTCGCGGGCGGAGACGTGCGTGGCCCACATGAGGTCAATGGTCTCATGGACCCCCTCGCGCGTCAGCCCGTTGCGTACGAACTTCTGGCCCAGTAGGTCCAGGTGGAACACTGCAGTGTACACTGCATTCTCCGGCATGGGGCGTGTTTTTAGCCCTTCCACGTAGCTCTTTCCCTCGCTCTCCATCCGACCGTTGGTGATGTTCACCACGATTTCCGGCGGCGACCCGTTCATCTGCATAATTTCGCTGGCCTTGTAGACGGGCTTCTGCTTCCCGTTGGCGATGCGTACGATGCGCCCGTTCTTGAGCACGTTCATCATCTTGGGGCAGTCGCAGCGCCCGTGCGTGCCCCCATGCATGCATTTGGTGACATACGACCACACGAAGCGCTCCCCACTGAGGAGCTTCCTCAGCATCCGGGCGTATGACGCATCCTCAACCATGAAGTATGGCTGCGCCTCCCAATCCGTGGGGTCCCGGTCTGTGAGCAGCGCCGCACGTTTCATCGTGTTCGAAGCCATTGTGTGATTT
>JAPYRI010000170.1 GCA_029941135.1 Alphaproteobacteria bacterium
CTCTGGCATCATTCTTCGGGCGCTCGGCGTGCCCTCAAATATGTTTACCGTACTTTTCGCGCTTGCACGGACAGTCGGATGGGTCGCCCAATGGAATGAAATGATCCAGGACCCGTCCCAGCGCATCGGTCGCCCTCGGCAGCTCTATGTAGGGGCAGCGCCACGATCATTTGTTGAACTCGACGATCGGCCCTAAAACTCATTCGCCATCCGAAAAACTTTACTTAATCAGCCTCGGGATTCCACGACGAGCGCTCAATCAATTCGATCTTATACCCGTCCGGGTCTTCAACAAACGCGATGACCGGGCCACCGTGGATCATTGGACCTGGCGGGCGAGGAATTGAAACACCCCCCTCCTCCATCTTTGCGCAGACGGCTTCTATACCATTTACACCCACTGCAAGATGACCAAATGCATTGCCGTGTGCATAATTTTCATCTTGACCCCAATTATGGGTGAGCTCAACGACAGTGTGGGTACTTTCACCTCCATAGCCAATGAATGCCAACGTAAATTCTCCACTGGGAAAATCGATTTTACGGAGCAACTTCATACCCAGATGGCCCGTGTAAAAGTCCAATGATTTATCCAAGTCTTTCACCCGAAGCATGGTGTGGAGAAATTGAAAGTCTTGGCTTTCTGAACCGTTCGCCGGAGTCATTCGAATATTCCTTTTAATTTTCTTTGAAACCCAACATTAGCCGTTAATCATCTAAAGCGCGATGACCAATCGAAACAAGAATGGCACGGGCAGCGCGTCGGCTCGGCAGCATTTCATCACCTAGCCCCAGTTGTTTGAGCGCTTCTTCAGCCCCCAAGGTTTGCGCATCGCGGGCTTCGGCGTCGACCAACAGTCGATAAACTTCCGGTGCCAGAAGTTCCGCCCGGCAATCTTCTTGCATCAATTCTGGAACCACCTCGCGGTTCAAAATTATGTTTGTCAAAGAAAACCATGGCGCCTTGATCAACTGCCTACCAATCCAGGCGGATATGGGGTGAACTTTGTACGCGATGATTGTTGGGACGCGGGCCGCCGCGAGTTCAAGTGAAACAGTACCTGAAGCGGCCAATGCGGCGTCGGCTGCAGCAAATGCTTTCCGTTTATCCTCAGTCCCGACCACAACTATCGCCGGGGTGATCCATTTATTGACACCACGTCGGACACTCGTTTCGATTTGGGGCAAAGTTGGGACCACAATTTCGAGTTTAGGTAATTGAGATTTCAAACGAGCAATTGTTTTCCCAAAAATCGGCAGTAGTCGATCTATTTCACTACGCCGACTGCCCGGCAATGCTGTCAACAAATGTACGTCCTGTGGGATGTTGTGATAAGCACGGAAGGATTTTCCTTGCGCAATGCGATCATCTTCAGACAAGCTTTCTTCGATCACAGAATGGCCGACAAATTCGCAGGACAAGCCCTCGCTTTCAAAAAAGGGCGGTTCGAAGGGAAGTAAGGCAAGCATGTGGTCCAGAGTTTGCGCTATTTTTCGAGCTCTTCCTGGTCGCCAAGCCCAAACCTGCGGCGCCACATAGTGAATGAGTGGTATACCCTTCCCCTTTAATCGGGAAGCAACACGCAAATTAAATCCCGGGCTGTCGATTGTAACCAAAACCGTAGGCGTCGACTCAACAGCGGCTGTTGCTGTTTCCCTTATCCTCCTTAACAAAAGTGCTAAACGCGGTACAATTTCAGCAAATCCCATGACAGACAAATCCTCCATGGGGAAGAGGCTGTGCAGACCTTCACCTGCCATGTTGTCGCCACCAACACCGGAAAAACTAACTCTGCCTCCAGTTTCCGATCTCAATGCGGCCATGAGGCGGGCGCCAAGTAAGTCGCCGGAGGGTTCTCCTGCGATTAGCATCACATGGGGGCAGGAAACCGGCACGAGGCCAGACCTTACCCTATTCGGGTATCGGCATTTGCACGCCGTATAAAAAAAGATTAGCCGCGTCTGCGGCTTTTACAACAAGCGCCCGATCGACAATTAAAGTGCCCGCAGCCTCAAAGGCAATACCTTTGAGGCCAGCTGCGGCCGCACATCTAACCGTATTTGTCCCCAATGTTGGGAGGTCAATTCGGCGTTCTTGTTCCGGCTTGGCGATTTTCACGAGCACACCCCCGTCTTTTGACGAAAGATGTCCGCATCGTTCTATCAGTGCGTCCGTGCCTTCCGCGGCCTCAACTCCCAGCACCAATCCTTCTTTAATGACAGCCGCCTGCCCAATGTCCAGCAGCCCCAATTGTTCAATGACTTGTATGCCTTTTGCAATATCGTCCATGTCTTGAGTCGAGGGACGAATGGCTCCTAAGATACCGGATGGGGCTACAAGTTCGTTGGCAACCTGCTCGGCACCCACGACACGAAATCCCTGCTCTTCCATTTCTTCGACCAGAACAGAAAGCAATACGCCGTCGCCTTTACGCGCCGCCGAAATTACTTTTGGTAGCAAACGGAAACCATGCCAATCAAGTGATAAGTTTTTGAACAAGGGGCGCTGCACCGCTCCTACGAACACCACTTCCTCGCATTGATTATCCCGCAACATCCGCACCAATGCCCCAAACGCCCCAAGCCCAATCCATCCATGGGGGGATTGCGACACCACCTGCGGGTCGCCCTCGCCTTTGACACCTATCACGAAAACTTTTCGCCCCTGAGCCTGTGCAGCCTCAATCAATTTACTGGGCAAATCACCAGCACCCGCCACAATCCCGAGCCCGGGTTTCACGGAGCTCCCTTTGGAGTGCATAGGCTCCGTGATGATTCTGCACGGATAAATTCTACAATTTTAAGGACGCCAGGGCTGTCT
>JAPYRI010000171.1 GCA_029941135.1 Alphaproteobacteria bacterium
CGCATCTCCGGGGCAAGCTCCGCATCGGCTCCGGCAAAGCACGCAAACGAAAAGACGGTTTTCTTGACCGAGTAACCATCCGGGACGGTGTAGCGGTAGCCCAAGCCTTCCAGCGTTGCGCCCAGCATGAGCCGGGTGGCGTACTTGGCGAGCGGCTGACCGCTGGCCTTGCTGACAAACGGAACCGTTCGTGACGCTCGTGGGTTGACCTCAATGATGTACACCTCGCCGTCCTTGACCGCAAACTGCACGTTCATCAGCCCGCACACCTTCAGTTCCAGTGCCAGCAAACGGCCCTGCTCCTCGATGGTCCGCATGACTTCAGGAGAGAGTTGGTGGGGGGGCAGCACACAGGCACTGTCTCCGGAATGAACTCCAGCGGCTTCGATATGCTCCATGATGCCGCCAAGTTCCGCGTGTTCTCCATCTCCAATAAAATCGGCATCCACCTCAATGGCACCTACTAGAAACTCGTCAATCAGCACGGGATGCTCCGGGGCAGCGTTGAGGGCTTCGGCAAAGCATTCCTTGAGTTGCTCCTCGGAGGGCGCCACCATCATCGCTCGCTCGCCAAGGACGTAGGAGGGGCGCAACAACAGCGGATAGCCGATCTCGTTTCCGATTTGAACCGCCTCGCCCAGTGAGCGGGCCATGCCGTTGCGGGGTTGTTTGAGGTCGAGCTTGCGAAGCAGTCCCGCAAACTGCGCACGGTCCTCGGCGCGATCAATGCTCCGGAAGGGGGTGCCCAGCAACCGCACTCCGGCTTGCTTCAAGGCTTTCGCCAGTTTCAGAGGCGTCTGCCCGCCAAGCTGGACGATCACCCCCAAGGGCCGTTCCAACTCGACCACATGCATGACGTCCTCAAAGGTGATCGGCTCGAAGTAGAGACGATCGGAGGTGTCGTAGTCGGTGCTGACCGTTTCGGGGTTGCAGTTGAGCATGACCGCTTCGTAGCCCAACTCCCGGAGGGCAAAAGCCGCGTGGACGCAGCAATAGTCGAACTCGATGCCCTGCCCGATACGGTTAGGACCACTACCGAGGATGAGTACCTTGGGGGCATCAGTGGGCAGGGACTCGTTTTCATCCTCGTAGGTCGAGTAAAAATAAGGGGTTTCAGAAGGGAATTCGGCAGCGCAAGTGTCCACCAGTTTGTAGACCGGCAGGATGTTCCATTCGCGGCGCAGTTTTGAGATTTCCGCAGTCGTGATTTCTAGCAGAAAGGCCAGTCGTTCATCAGAAAACCCGAGGCGTTTCCAGTTCCGGAGCAACACCGGCGTCATCTCGCTGCGGCCTGTCTTCCGGATGTTTCGTTCTGCCGTGACCAGTGAACGGATTTGTGCAAGGAACCATGGATCGATGTGGCTGAATTGGTGCAGGCGTTCATCGCTCCACCCATGTCGGATGGCGTCGGCCACGAACCAGATGCTCTGACTGCTCGGGAACTGAAGGAGTTTTTCAAGCACGGCTTCCGGGGGTCCGGGGTGCTTCAAGTAGTCCGGCTCATCGAGTCCGCAGGTGCCCGTTTCCAGCGAGCGCAGTGCCTTCTGAAACGATTCCCGGAAGGTGCGCCCAATCGCCATGACCTCACCGACCGACTGCATTTGGGTGCCGAGCAGGTCCGGCGTGGTCGAGAATTTCTCGAAGGTGAAGCGTGGAATCTTGGTGACAACATAGTCGAGGGACGGCTCAAAGCAGGCGGGGGTTTTGTGGGTGATGTCGTTCGGAATTTCGTCCAGCGTGTAGCCCACGGCAAGCTTCGCCGTGATTTTGGCGATGGGGAATCCGGTTGCCTTGGAGGCCAGCGCGGAACTCCG
Organism: Alphaproteobacteria bacterium; assembly: GCA_029941135.1. GTDB lineage: Bacteria > Pseudomonadota > Alphaproteobacteria > JAPYRI01 > JAPYRI01 > JAPYRI01. The sequence goes on from JAPYRI010000171.1 coordinate 1,815, forward strand.
GGAAACCCGGGGGTTCAGCTCGATGACCATGACCTCGCCCGTTTCCGGATGCACCGCGAACTGGACGTTGGAGCCGCCGGTGTCCACTCCGATTTCGCGCATGATCGCCAGCGACATGTCGCGCAGTGCCTGATACTCGCGGTCGCTGAGCGTCTGCGCGGGGACCACGGTGATGCTGTCGCCCGTGTGGACGCCCATCGGGTCGAGGTTCTCGATGGAGCAGATGATGACCACGTTGTCCTTGTGGTCCCGCATCACCTCCAGTTCGTACTCCTTCCAGCCGAGGATCGACTGCTCCACCAGCACCTCACTGGTGGGGGAGACCGTCAGCCCACCGGAAACGATGCTACGCAGTTGTTCGGGGTTGTGCGCGATGCCGCCTCCGGCGCCTCCCATTGTGAAGGAGGGGCGGACGATGAGCGGGTAGGGTGTGGTTTCCGCGAAGGCAAGGGCATCCTCCACGGCAGCAACCATCGTGCTGGTGGGCATGGCGAATCCAAGCGACTGCATCGCCTTCCGGAACTCATCCCGGTCTTCCGCTTTGCGGATCACCTCCGGAGTGGCCCCAATGAGCTGCACTCCGTGCTTTTCCAAAATGCCATCCTCCGCAAGCCGCATCGCCATGTTGAGTGCGGTTTGGCCTCCCATCGTGGGCAGCAGCGCGTCCGGACGCTCCTGAATGATGATCTGTTCAACGGCATGGGGGGTGATTGGCTCGATATAGGTCGCATCCACCAAGCCGGGATCAGTCATGATGGTCGCGGGGTTGCTGTTGACCACCACCACCCGGTAGCCCTCCTCCTTGAGAGCCTTGCACGCTTGGGTTCCGCTATAGTCGAATTCGCAGGCTTGGCCGGTGACGATGGGTCCAGAGCCAACCAGGAGGATGGTGTGGAGGTCGGTGCGTTTCGGCATTGGGGGGTTAGATACGCCCCGTGGCTTTGTAGGTGAGCAGACCAATGTACTCGTGGGCGATGG
>JAPYRI010000172.1 GCA_029941135.1 Alphaproteobacteria bacterium
CGGCAGAGTAATGGGTATCTTTGCCCGCCCGGCTGATTCCGGCGATTTGTTCACGGTCGGCGAGCGCTAAGACAAATTGGTCGGTGCACAAATTGACGGACACAATTCTCTGCGGGGGTCTCTGCGGGGGTCGTTTTGGTGGCTCTGCCCGCGCCAGGGTGCCGAAGGCTGAAATCAGCACACTTCCCAGCGCGATCATGAAAATTTTTACCATGTCGCGTTATATAGGGGGAATCATCGGCGGTCTAATGTCAGATCATTGATCGAGAGGTGTGCCTCGGGTCTCGCGGATCAGAAACGCCAAGACAAGAAAGGCAAAAATTGTGACGATCACCGGATACCACAATCCGGCATAGACGTTGCCGGTCATGGCGACAATCAACTGCGACACCAGGGGCAGGAAGCCGCCGAACCAGCCGGCGCCGAAGTGATAAGGGACAGAAAGCGAGGTGTATCGCACCTTGGCCGGGAACATTTCGGCGAGGATCGCCGCAGTCGGGCCATAGGCCATCCCAGTACAGGTCATCAATGCGATAATGACGAGGATAATGCCCACATGATTGATCTTGTCGGGGTCGGCTTTTTCCGGATAACCGGCAGATACCAGGGCGGCTTCGAAGGCTGGTTTGTCAAAGCCGCTAATTTCCTGATCGCCCACAGAGACCACCAGGGGGTCACTACTTGCGGCGCCATTGGTCGGTTGGCGCGTGTAATTGATGCCGCGGCTTGAGAAGAAATCGAGCGCCTGGTCGCAGTCACTTTGCTGCTCGTCCGCGAACAAATGAAAGCTACATTCGGGGCCGCTGATGGTGACCGGCGCACGTTCCTGCGCGTCCATCAAATCCGGATTGCCCATGTGGGCGATCATGTTGAATGCCGGGAATATAAAGAGTATCGCCAATCCGTATCCCGCCAGAATGACCGGTTTTCTGCCGACTTTATCGCTCATCCAGCCGAATAAGGCGCACATGGGTAGCGTGACGCCTGCGGCAACCGCGATGAGTGCCATGCTGGTCGCACCGCTCACCTTGAGCGCGGTCTGTAGAAAGTAAAATGTCGAAAACTGTGCAGTGTAGAAAACCACAGTTGCACCGTTGGCGACACCGAACATGGCAACCAATATGAGCCGCGTGCTTTTCCACGTGGACAGACTTTCAACGATCGGGTTGCGGGAGATTGTGCCGCGCTCTTTCATCGCTTGAAAAACCGGGCTTTCGCCCATGCGCAGCCGGATATAAAGCGAGATCACCAGCAGCACGATGGAGCCGATAAAAGGTACCCGCCACCCCCACTCGGCGAACGCATCCTCTCCCAAAAAGGTTCGGCACGACAGTACGACGGCGAGGGCGACCAAGAACCCGCCGGTGGCCATGGAATTGATCCAACCGGTATGGCCGCCGACTTTGCCGGGCGGTGCGTGCTCGGCCACGTAAACCGCGGCACCGCCGTATTCGCCGCCGATGGCCAAGCCCTGCATGAGGCGTAAACTGACCAATCCTGCAGATGCCCAAATGCCCGCGCTTTCATAGGTCGGCAGGAACCCGACCAGCATGGTCGCAACGCCCATCAAAGTTATGGTCACAAGGAAAGTCTTTTTGCGGCCCACCCGATCGCCCATGTAGCCGAATATAATGGCGCCCAGGGGGCGGACGCCAAAGCCCGCCCCGAAAGTCGCGAGCGACGCGAGTAGCGCCGCGGTTTCATTCTCAGCCGGAAAAAATCGGGTGCTGAAGAAGGCGGCCAGCGAACCGTAGAGAAAAAAGTCATACCACTCGAAGACAGTGCCCAAAGACGCGGCAACAATAACTCGGCGATTACTCATAGACAGCGATGTCTTCCAGGTTCCGTTCGTATTCCAGGCACTTATCCGTTTCTAGGCACTGGCCCGCGCGACTTTGCGAGGATGGTAGATCAGAAAGAAAAGCGCAATCACAAACAGGAAAGGCACATCGCCCCACATGTGCGGCATCTCGGTCTCCAGGACGAAGAGCGCGTAATAGGCCATGACCAGCGCATGCAGGACGCTCGATATGATCGTGAAGTCAATGAGGATGGCGTTCTTGACCGGGTCCTTGGCCGCCATCAGGAAACAAATGGCCAGCCCATAGTACATGGCCACGATCATGCGTTCGTCGGCCATGTTCACTTCCGGTTCGTGCCAACGAAATTGGTCCGGTAAAATCTCGAACATGAGCGGCAGCGAGAAAAGCGCCGCAGCGAACACGACCATCACCAGCGAGTACCGTTTGAGAGCTTCGTTATCACCTTGATAAAGCATTGTTTTTTCCTCCCCCCTGTAGATGTGGTTAACAGCCTGCCGTGTTTCTGCGCGCAAGTCCACAGGCGCGGTTGCCCAAAATACACTTCAGAAAGTCGGCCGATGGGGCGGTCTCGCTATTGTCATGGGGGCCCGCGACGGACAAAATGGCGGAAAGTTAAAAACGCATCAAATACACCGCCGAACGAGCGGCGGCGCAGGGGGAAAACCATGGGCGAGTGGTACAAGAAGCAAACGTTTGGCCTGTTGCCGGCGGAAGCGGCGCGGCGCTGGGGCGACCGCGAAGCCCTATGCTTCAAGGACCGGCGCTGGACTTTCGCCGAATTTGCCGACGAAGTTGACCGGGTGGCCAAGGGGTTGATCGCATTGGGGGTTCAACCCGGCGAGAAAGTTTCCCTGTGGATGAACAACAAGCCCGCGTGGTTGTTCCTCATGTATGCGATCCCCAAGGTGGGCGGCGTGCTGGTG
>JAPYRI010000173.1 GCA_029941135.1 Alphaproteobacteria bacterium
AAGGTTAGAAGTAGTGGTGTATTGTTATTTAAGGCATGTTGAACTGTAATGCTTTCAATACTCTCACCATTACAAAATATTGAAGCCATGTAATATAAGATTTATTATTAATTGGAACTTAGTATAAATCTATACAAGATAAAAGTCCAAATTTCGTTTGATGTGTGAGGGAGGACCTCCTTCTTTATGCTAATATTCTACTATAGCTTCTATCATAGGCTCCAAATGGAATGACTTGTACTGAAATCATTTCTCCCAGTAAATCCATCATCAACTTAGTTCCTTCTTTAGATTTGTCTGGATTTACAAATGCATATGCTAAGTTTTGATTCACTCTATGCCCCCATTCACCAGAAGTTATTGTCCCTACAACTTTGCCATTTTCAATTAAAGAGGCTCCACCATGAGAAGGCGCATATTTACAATCAACACTAAGGCAAACAAGCCTCTGTTTTGGGCCATCTTTAACGCGTTTTTGTAACGCAGTTTTACCAATGAAGTTATCTTTTTTTAGATTTACAAAACGATTAAGACCAGTTTCAAAAGGATCGAACTCGGTTAATAAGTCAGACTTCCATGCCAAAAATCCTTTTTCCATTCTCATAGATTCTACAGCCCTTGATCCGAAGAGCTTCATTCCAAATTCTTTACCAGCTTCTGAGAGGGTAAGGTAGGCTGCATAGAGTGAAGAGTTTGGAACGTGAACTTCATAGGCAAGTTCTCCTGAAAAACTGACTGACATTACAGTAGCAGCTGTGAATCCAATAAAGCACTCTCTAACGCTCAGCCATGGAAAAGCCTCTTTACTCCAGTCGTAACGACTGCATGCTGACATGACTTTTCGAGCTTTTGGACCAGCAATAATGAGAATAGTTTGATCATTCGTTAGGCTTTTAATGTGAACATCTTCATCAGCATTAATGTGTTGTGTTAGCCAATCCATATCATGGAACTCTGATGCCGCAGCTGAGCCATACCAAATTCTAGTAGAGCCACGATCTGAAGCTGGGATATTAGCAATGGTCGCTTCACTTTTTACCATTCCAAAATCATTAAGAAGATAGCCCAATCCTACGCGACCAGGTTTATGTGTGATGTTCCCACAAAACATACGATCTATAAAATTCTCAGCACCTAAACCTGTGATTTCAAAGCGATTAAAGCCATTAACTTCACAAAGACCAACGTTATCACGAATGTTTATAATTTCTTTAGCAACTATGTCAAACGTTTCATCAAAATGAAATGAAAGTGAAGGATGGAAGTCTTCAGAAGGCTTAATATATTCAACACGCTCCCATCCGTTAATAACTGTAAATGCTGCATTTTCTGCAACCATCACTGGGGTAAGTGGTGTTGTTTTTGCTGATCGTGCTGCAGGTCGATGCTCATGAGGAAAGTGGAATCGAAACTCGTTCTGATAGTCCTCTATAGCTTTTAAAGAAGTCATTTCAACATTGGCATGAGAGGTAAATCTACGAGGATCAAGACACCAAGTGTCATAACAAGCCTCGCCATGGACAATCTGTTGGGCAAGTAACCAGCCATGCCCCCCACCTTCACCGAGACCTGCGCGAAGACCAATAATACAAAAAGCATTTTCCTTGCCTGGAATTTTTCCAACCAGTGGCGCACCATCAATGGTGTAAGTAATAGGGCCATTAATAATACTACGAATGCCAGCATTCATTAGTGCTGGCATTCGCTCAAATGCTCCATCCAAAACATCAGCAACTCTCTCTACGTCATCGGGGCAGAGTGCATTAACAAAGTTTGGATCAATTCCATCCATTCCCCATGTCTTGCAATTCTGCTCATAAAAACCAATCAAAAGCCCGCCCTTATCTTGTCGACAATAATAGTCAGATATTGGACACCGAAGAAGAGGCATCCGGTGACCTGCCTCAGTGATTTCAGGAATATCTTCAGTCAAAAAATATTGATGCTCCATTGACGCTACTGGGTGATGAACTCCCATCATTGCACCAACTTCATTGACTCTGTAGCCACAAGCGTTGACGATAATGTCACAGTCAATATCACCATGTTCAGTTGTTACTTTCCAGGTGCCGTCTTTGTATTGCTCGAGAGCAGTTACAGTGGTGTTTGTATAGACTTCTGCACCAGCTTTGCGTGCTTTTCGAGCTAAAGAATGACACAATTGATATGGGTCAATGTCGCCATCATGAGGATCCCAAAGACCACCAATTAAATTTTTAGTTGATATTAATGGATGGCGTCGTTGGCACTCTTTAGCATCTATGACCTCAAAATCAACGCCCATACCTTTAGCCATCGAGGCAAAATGACGATAACCCTGCATTTGCTCTTCAGTATTTGCTAGGCGTATTCCACCATCTGAATGGTTATAGTTGATGGGGTGATCAGGGTCATTAGCTAATTCTTTGTATAGGTTTATTGAATGAGTCTTTAAGCCAACCATTGTTTGATTCATACCAAAATTAGTTACCTGAGCCGCTGAGTGCCATGTTGTTCCGCTCGTAAGATCATTGCGCTCTACAAGAACGACATCGGACCAGCCTTCTTGAGTTAGGTGATACAAGGTAGAACAACCGGCAATGCCTCCACCTATAACTACAACGCGTGCATTTTTTTTCATTCTAAGATTATAATTAAATTCGAACCTAGCCAAACTCCAAATCCTCTCTGATGTGTGAGGGAGAGTATATAAATGTAACCGAGTTTAATACTGAACTCTAGAT
>JAPYRI010000174.1 GCA_029941135.1 Alphaproteobacteria bacterium
GGCCTGGGTATACCGATCCGCTTTGCCGATGACCCGGTTCAATTCGACGTGCCCGCGCCCCAGCTCGGCCAGCACAATCACGATGTTTATGGCGCGCTGCTCGGTGTGGATGACGCGGAAATAGCCCGGCTAAAGGATGCGGGCGTGATTTAGTCTGCGGCTTTAAGCTCTTCCATGCGGGTAGCGATCTCGTCTTCGTTGAGAGTGCCTATTTCTATCAGCGCAGTCTCGACACCGTGGAGCCAGTGCTCAAAATAGCTCGTACGCAGATAATCAGCGGGCGGCATCCGCTCAATCGCATGTCGAAACCGCTCTGTGCCGCACCGCGTGGTCATAACCATGCCGAACACCCGGCGTTCCCAGTCGGCGTGAAAAACCGGTTCGTTCGCTTCAATCTCAAGCGGCCCCAATCCGTCCATGCCGCCCATATCGTGAATGCTGTTCATGGTCGGTGTCGTTGTTAGGCGAGGCGCACTTGCGCGGGCGCAACCGGCAAACCGGCCACATCGACTTGAATGCTGAATACGGTGCCTGCGTCATCGCGGCCGCTGTCGTCCGAGCCGGTAACCACGTACAAGGTGCGCAGGTCGTCGCCGCCAAAACACACACTTGTTACCATGGGCAGCGGGCAGGGGATTTCGGCGCGCGTGCTGCCGTCCGGATTAAATACCTGGACGCTGCTGCCATGGGCAAGGGCGATCCATACGCTGCCATCTTCGGCCACCGCCAGACCATCAGGGATGCCAGGTGCGATGGTTGCAAACGTGCGGTGGGGGCTCAGATCGCCGTTGTCTTCAACGTCATAAACCCGCACCACATTGCGCAAGCTGTCCGAATGATACAGCTTGCGGCCATCGGGCGAAAAGCCGAGACCATTGGTCAGCATTACATCATTCCCGACGACGCGGGTACTCCCATCCAAGTCAATGCACCACAATTCGCCGGGTTTGGGTTTGTCGTCGCCGCCCACCGGCCGAAACCCGAGCGATCCTGCGTAGATACGACCCGCACTGTCGGTGGTGAGGTCGTTGAATCCCACCCGGCCGTTGTCCGGGTCGTCAGGTATAAGAACTGTCGTCGAGCCACCATCGGCGGGTTTGTGGGAAATATTACGGCCCGACACGATCATTCCGCCGTCCTCATGCAGCGCCATTCCACCCATGCCCCGTCGATGCTCGATAACCGGGGTGAGAGTGCCGTCGACCGAAAGGCACATGGCGCCACCGTTGATGACATCAGAAAAAATCAGACCGCGCGCCGGATCCCAGACCGGCCCTTCGATGAGCCCATAGCCATCGATCAACTTTTCCATTATTTGGCGTCCTCTTTGATGAGCCCAAACTCGCGCTCGATCTCGGCGGTATGTTGACCGATGGACGGGATAGAGCCCGGCGGAATTTTTTCGTGGCCATGAACCCAAATGGGCGAATTGATCGTGTACTCGGCACCCGAGTCCTTATCGCCCATGGGCAGTAAGGCGTCGGTTTCGAGCGCTTGTCGATTGTCCATAATGTCTGAGCTCAAATCGACCGTGCCGGCGGTGATGCGATACTTCTGAAATTGCCGCTGCCATTCATCGAAATCCCGTTCGGCAAAGACGTCGTCCAGTACGGCCGTGAGCGCTGGCGCGTTTTCATGGCGCGATGCCGTCGTCTGAAAGCGCGGGTCATCATTCCAATCCGGCCGTCCGACGCATTCCAGAAACCGCCCCCATTCTTCGTCTTCCTTCAAGAGCGAGATGATCAGCCAGCGGCCGTCGCGCGCGCAGAATTTATTGGTCAATGCATTCGGCCAATCGCGGCGGCTGACACGCTCGTTAAAGGTGGCCCCGCTGAGTACGGCTTGCAATGTAATGCTATTCGCCCAAAGGCCATTCGCCATCAATGACGTACCGACCCGCAGTCCCTTGCCAGTTTGCTCGCGCTTGTAGAGCGCCATCATGATGGCGCCAAATAGCGACATAGCGGTGGGGCAGTCCCCCATGCCGGGCGCTGATAGAGCGGGCGGCGCGTCGGCGTCGCGCACAGCATCCATGAGACCGGATCGTGCCCAATAGGCGTGCATGTCAAAGCCAGGCCGACCGGCTTCGGGGCCGGTTTCGCCATATCCTGTGACCCAGGCATAAATCATTCGATCATTCAACGGCGACAGGTCCTCCCAGGTCAGCCGCAGTTTTTCGACCACTCGGTGGGGGTAATTGGTAATGACGACATCCGCCTGTTTGACCAGTTGCGCTAACTTATCCCATTCAGTCGACTCATTGAGATCAAGAACCAGGCTGCGTTTGTTCCGCGAAGTGATTTGCCAGCAGTAATCCTGATCGCAGACAGGCAACGGGGGAATTTTGTGGAGGTTGCGTAAGGGATCACCTGATGGCGGTTCGACTTTTATGACGTTGGCACCGAAATCTGCCATTACTGTGGCCGCCGCCGGCGCAGCGACAAAACTGCTCACATCCAGTACCAACAGCCCGTCGAGCAACCCCCCGGCGCCGTTCCGATCAGGTTTTTTTGCCATGATATTTTCCCTTTTTTCGACCTCTCTTGAGACCCATTGTGGCATGAAAAAGGCCGCCCCAGAAGGGGCGGCCAAGGATGAAACCAACTGGTGATAACGCAGTATTCTTTAGCACTGCGTGTTCACGTGTTCGCTGTCTTCAGCGTGTGCTCACTTTTCGTGCGTGATCGAAGCCTTTGAGTTCAATCCACCCGACAC
>JAPYRI010000175.1 GCA_029941135.1 Alphaproteobacteria bacterium
AATCTTATCTCTATTCGTGAGATTGAAATGAGACTGAAAAGTTGGTATCACTGGCTCCCAAAACCTAGGACTGTAGCTGAACCCTCCATAACCATGGTCACGGTGTCCATCAAAAAATTCTTCACCAAATTTTCGTGCCAGCGCTCTATCTTCGTCAGTTTTTTTTTCACCACGATCTTCGACATTACGTTTTGACCGAGGATAATTAATCATCAAATCAATTTCTTTCCCCATAAGTAATTCCTCAATTAGTTGTAAAACTGTCGAATCGCTTCAACAACACTAAATATTTCATCCTTAGTCAATTCCGGAAAAATTGGCAGACTGAGCATACGTTTCACAATCCGCTCCGCGTTTGGAAAGTCACCTTCAACATAACCGAGAGATTTGGCAGCAGGCTGTGTATGAATTAGCTTTGGGTAATGGATTGCTGTATGGATATCATGCTCTCGCTTAAGATACTCCATTAAGTCGTTCCTACTATCTGTTTGAATAACAAAATTATGATACACACTATACTCATGATCTTGGTCGTTAGGTACTTCTACAATGTCCCCAAGCTCTTCCCTGTAAATCTGGGCAATGTCTCGAAAACGATCATTGAGAGCATCAAGCATTTTTAATTTACGAGATGCAATAGCGGCCTGTAAATTATCCAGTCTCGAATTCATCCCCCATTTCACACAAGTGGATCTATCCTTCAAACCGTGATTTCTAAGTATCAAAACTTCTTCATAAACATCCGTACTGTTAGTCGTCAACACACCCCCATCACCGTAAACGTGGAGGTTTTTTAGCGGATGCAAACTAAACCCACCAACAACTCCCAGACCACCTACTCTTTTACCACGGTACATCGCACCGATTGCCTGAGCCGCGTCTTCTAACACAGAAATACCTTTAGGCTCGGCAATTTCGCAAATGGCATCCATGTCTGCAGGCCTACCCGTCCAATGTACTGGAACTATAGCTTTGGTTTTGCTATTTATTGCTCTTTCTAAATGTGAAGGATCCATGTTTAGATCGTTTTTTACATCCACAAATCGCGGAGTTGCTCCAACAGTCATTATTGCGCCAACCGAAGAAATAAACGAATTAGGTACTGTGATCACTTCGTCCCCAGGACCTATCCCCAACGCTTTCATCCCTAAAATCAAAGCATCTGTGCCATTGGCCACTCCTACAGCATGCTTTACACCGCAGTAATCTGCCATTTCTTCTTCGAATGATTTGAGCGCGTCTCCCAAGATATATTGGCCACTCCTACCAATAGACCTGAATATATCCACGAAATCATCTTCTAGATCCACAAACTGCCTAGTAAGATCGACAAATGGCACAGATTTGTTTGTCACCCGTAAAATCCTTTAATAAGGGAAGCCATCTTCTCAATATGCTTCTCTCCAATGAACTCATGCACAGGCAGTGACAAAGTTGTATTAGCTATCTCTTCCGCTATGGGGAAATCACCAACCTGATGTCCATATTTTTTAGCGGCCGGCTGTAAATGCATAGGTATGGGATAGTGAATTTTTGCATCAACACCATTATTTATTAGGTATTTCTGTAATTCATCCCTTTTTTCAAAACATAGTGAATATATATGATAGACCTGTTTTATACACCCTAAATCACGATTTTGCACCGTAACTTGGTCAAGCCCTCCGAGACTCTCATCTAACATTTTTGCATTTTCTATGCGGCTTCGCGTTATATCTCCAATCTTGTCTAACAAGTGATCTGCTATTACAGCTTGGATAGTGTCTAGCCGTGAATTATAGGCAAACATATGACAGTGATCTCTTCCAACAAGCCCATGATTCCGCATCAGCCTTAGTTTATCAGCAAGTTCATCGGAGTTCGTACAGGCTATTCCACCGTCGCCCCAGACGTTTAAGTTTTTTAGGGGGTGCATAGAAAAGCAGCCGAAAGCCCCGAACGAACCGGCTCCTTTGCCATCTATTGAGGCCGCTATCGCATGACATGCATCCTCTACGATCTGGACATCATATTTTTCTGCTATCTCTTCGATTTGTCTCATTTCGCAAGGCTTTCCTGACCAATGGACTGGAAGTATTACCTTTGTTTTATTTGTTATAGCAGCCTCTATTTTTGATGTGTCTATGTTGTAGTCTGCACGCACATCAACAAATACAGGGGTGGCGCCTGCGGTCACTATCGCACCTACGGTGGCAAAGAAAGTAAAAGGTGTAGTGATGACTTCGTCTCCTGACCCTACTCCTAAAGCCTTCAGGCTTAAAAAAAGCGCATCAGTCCCACTTCCTACACCAATAGCGTGTTTTGTACCTATTATACCAGCATAGCGGTGCTCGAATTCTTCAACCGCACGTCCCAAAGTAAAGTCACCTCGCTCCACTACTCGTCCAACTTTCTGGAGAATATCCTGATAATCGCTGAATTGATCCTTTAAATAATTATGATTGATCTCTAATTCTGAGGTAGCGTCATATTGGTCTGGAAGGAAATTCTTTATGCTCAAGTTAGTGATCCTCTAATTCATTAAAGTAAGCATCCCCTGCCTGCAACCGCTTACAGCCAGACCAGTGTCATATGTCATGTGGTAATTTACGACATACGGGTCAGTATGATTTTAAGATCATACGATGCTCTCTATGCGTCATTACGGCTAGCGTATTACTC
>JAPYRI010000176.1 GCA_029941135.1 Alphaproteobacteria bacterium
ACCCGGACTATGCAGCGGGTAACGATCAACGGCACAGAGCCCTATTATCGGGCCTGAGACTTGTGGGTCGGCCCGGGCGGAGGTAAAGCATGGCAAAACAGATGTATTTGACGGGCTTTATGATCTATTGCCCGGCGCCCCACATGATTATGTCGTGGGTATACCCCCGCGAAAAGATCCGCCACGAGTGGCACGAGGTCGAATATTGGACCGAGATTGCCCAGACCTTGGAGCGCGGAAAATTCGACATGTTTTTTTTCGCCGATGGTTGGGGCTTCAGCTCAAACAGGGAAATCATCCGCTACGGCATCCAGTTTCCGATCCAGGACCCGAGCGTTCTAGTTCCCTATCTAGCGGCAGGCACTAAATATTTGGGCTTTGCCCTCACCATGTCGACAACGTTCTTTCCGCCCTACATGCTGGCGCGCAAAATGGCGACATTGGATCATGTGACCAAAGGCCGGATCGGCTGGAATATCGTCACGTCCATTGCCAACGGAGAAGCCCGCAACTTCGGCATGGACGAGATGCCGCCCCATGATGAGCGTTACGACCGCGCCGACGAATTCATGGACATCTGTAACCAGCTCTGGAGCAGTTGGGACGACGATGCTCTGTTGATGGACATGGAGAACGGGATATTTGCCGATCCCGACAAAATCCACCGCATCGATTTCGAGGGAAAGTATTTCAAGGTCCAAGGGCCCTTGATGGCCACGCCCTCGCCCCAACGCCGGCCCTATCTGTTCCAGGCCGGCCAATCGGACCGGGGCCGCGACTTTGCCGTCGAGCATGCGGAGTGCATCTTCGCGCTCGCGACCAGCACCCGGCAGATGCGGGCTTTCTGCGACGACATTGCGGCCCGCGCTGAGGCCCATGGCCGCGATCCTGACGATATTAAAATACTGTGGGCCGCTCAGCCGATTGTCGCCGACACCGAATCCGAGGCCCGTGCCAGGCAGCAGGAAATCCGCGCGCGCATTCCGCTCGAAGCCTCCCTAGCCCTGATGTCGAGTCATTTTGACTACGACCTGAGTGGTCTCGATATTGACAAGCCGGTCGGGGACCTCGTGGTTCCGGGACTCCGAGGCACACTCGATGCCTACAAAGCCTCAAACCCGCTGGTCACGTTGCGTGAGATTGCCGGCTCCTACTTGTCCGGCAGCGAAGACGGATTGATGATCGGAACCGGGGAACAGGTTGCCGACCATATGCAGCATCTGCTGGAAGAAGGCGGCGGACACGGATTTCAAATTACGCCGTCCTACTACGCTCCGGATTTCTTCGCGGACCTGACCGACAAACTCATCCCGGTCCTACAAAAGCGAGGCGTCTTCCGCAAGGAATATGAAGAAGGCACATTGCGGGAGCGTTTGAGCGGGCCGGGCGCGGGATCAGCTTCGCGTCCCAAACGAAAACGCGCGGCGGAGCGCTAAGGCGCGATATAAGGAGAAACATGATGAACGTCGTCAATATTGCATCCGACCGGCGGAGTCTGGATATGATCGACCGTTTCGTCTTGCCTGAGGGCATGACGGTTACCGCGACCGACGGACCATGCGGTTTCGAGATCGGCGGTGTCGATCTGGCGGACGATCTGCCCGGGGAAGTAATCGGCGCGCTGATGTGGGTATTCTATAAATCCGGCTTTGTAATCCTGCGAGGCCAGGATCGCCTCACACCCGAACGGCAAGCCGAAGTGACAGAATGGTTTGGCCGCACCTTTGTGCGCGGCACAATGGGTGACGGAGTCGACAAGATGGCAACCGTGAGCTCGACCCCGGTCCAGATATTGGGCTCGGCTGCGGAAGATCCGGATGCCAATGTCGCGGCGGCGGACGCCGACCGGGGAGGGGAATTGGAACCCCATAGCGATGTTCAAGACTACGCCATACCGCCGGCGGTCACCGTTCTGCATGGCGTCGAAGTTGTGCCAACCGAGGCCGGTGGCAATACCTACTTCGCGAACCTGTATCAGGCCTATGACGAGCTGGACACCGAAACCAAGCGCCGCATCGAGCATCTTAAATGGCGTCCAACAAGCACCCTGGCGACCGCCTACCGCGTCGGCATGAAGGCCGCCAAGGAGAGTGTCGCCAAAAACGGCCTGATCGACAACTCCGATGTGCGGCATCCGGTAGTGCGCACCCACCCCGTGACACGGCGTAAGGCCTTGTGGTTATCGACCTTTACCGAAGAGATTTGCGGCCTCGACGATCCGGACGAAACCGAAGCACTGACCCGGAAACTGAAGGACCATGTGGTTCAAGATCATCTGTGGCAGAAGCATATATGGGCGCCACATGATGTTCTGATCTGGGACAACAGGTGCATGAATCATTGGCGCGAGGGCTGGGATACCTCGTACAGGCGAACAATGCACCGCAGCCAAGCCAACGGATCGCGACCATTTTGAAGGGATCCGTTGGCGGGAGAATCGGAATAGGGATGGTCTAAGCTGAGAAGAACCTTGTCAGAGGACTGTCATGTATCAGAGCGTCGAGACACTTTCCCCTGACACCGCCAGACTGAATGTTTTAGTAAAGTCTTGTATTTCAGCGCTATTCTCCGGCAACTTGCATGACTATTTCAACATAGGGCTTGTTAACTTGACAAGACCACTTCGGCGATGTGCGGCC
>JAPYRI010000177.1 GCA_029941135.1 Alphaproteobacteria bacterium
GAAGCCCGTAACATCGACCGACCTTAGAAACATCGCAATCGGCCTAGCCGCTGCGATTGCAATGATCATTCTTGCAGGCCAAATGGCAGATAGCGGTAGCGTTAGCGCTAGTGCTCTCGAAGAATCAAATGATGTGCGATTCACAGCAGCCTTCACCAGTGTAGCTGCAACTGATGGAACCTATGGCATTGGTGATGCAGTGACAATCACAGTAACTTGGGATTCTTCAGTCAGCGTGACTGGGGTTCCTACACTAGTCCTTTCTAACGGAGATGCTGCAACTTACTTCTCCGGGTCTGGATCTGTAACGCTTAGCTTCATTACAACAATCGCTGACGGTGATAACGATGCATCTGATCTTAGTGTCAGTTCATACAGTGGTACTATTCTTGCTGATAATGACAACGCTGCAGCCGGCGCCGCATCGGGCGACCTAGGTGCAGTTATCATTGATGGTGATACACCTGACATTACTGCCGTAGCTGCAAATGCCGGTACGTACATTATAGGTGATACCATTGACATTACTCTGACGTTTGACGAGGCTGTCGATGTTTCTGGAACTCCTCAGATTACGCTTTCCAACGCCGATGTCGTAGATTATTCAAGCGGTACGGGATCTGCCAACCTGGTGTTCACATACACCGTAGGATCTGGTGATACTGACTCCGGCGCTCTTGACGTTTCATCCATTGCAGCCAATGGAGGCTCAATTCAAGATGACGCCGACAACGACTTTGCCACAGCAATTGCTGATGGTGATCTCGGCGCGGTAATCGTAGACGCTAACGTACCAGCTCTATCAAGCGTAGCTGCTACTGATGCAGCATACGGTGTCGGTGATACACTCACCATCACAGTAACATGGGGCGAGGCTGTCGCGGTAACCGGGACTCCTACACTAACACTTTCCAACAGCGATGTCGCTTCATACACCAGCGGAACCGGAACAACGGCTCTAATATTCACCACAACCGTGGCCGAGGGCGATAACGCAGATGCGGATCTTTCTGTTAGCTCGTACAGTGGAACCATCGCTGATACTGCAGGTAACGCAGCAGCAGCAGCTTCCGGCGACCTAGGATCAGTTTCTATCGACGGTGACGCACCGGACTTCACGTCATGTACTGCTGTAGATACGGCATTAGGTGTAGGCGAGGCCCTCGCAATCACCTGTACATGGGACGAGGCGGTCGTCGTAACTGGGACACCCACGCTTGTCCTTTCTAACAGTGCTAGCGCATCCTATACAAGTGGCTCAACAACCACAGCACTGATTTTCACCTACACGGTAGCAGAGGGTGACTCAACATCCACTGACCTTTCTGTTTCCTCGTTCACCGGCACTATTGCTGATGCAGCAGGTGGAGCAGCCGCAGCAGCCGCAGACGACTTAGGAACAGTTACTGTTGACGGTGCTGTGCCAGTATTCTCGGCCTGCGCTGCAACAGATGGCGCATACGGTGTCGGTGACGTACTAACAATCACTTGCACATGGGGAGAAGCAGTCGTAACCTCCAATGGTGCACTAACTCTCGACAACGGAGACTCAGCTGCATACTCCAGTGGATCTGGAACAACAGCTCTAGTTTTCACTACAACAATTGCAGAGGATGACGGTACCGACGCAGACGTAAACGTCAATGCGTATACTGGTACAATCGCTGATGCAGCCGGCGGAGCAGCAGGGGCTGCTTCCGGCGATCTTGGTGCTGTTTCTATTGATGGCGACGCACCAGATTTGGTTAGCGTTGCAGATTCCGGAGACGCCGCACTTGGTGTAGGCGAACAACACACAATTACAGTCACATGGGACGAAGCCGTCGTGGTTTCTGGTTCACCAACACTCACACTTGGAAACAGCGCATCAGCTGCATACACAAGTGGAAGCGGCTCAACCGCTCTTGTGTTTACATACACTGTTGCTGAGGGCGATTCCACAACTGCGGATTTGACCGTTACTGCATACACCGGCACCATTGCCGACGCAGCAGGCGGAGCAGCAGCAGCAACTGGAACCGTCGATCTAGGGACAGTTTCTGTTGACAGCGCTGTGCCAGTATTCTCGGCCTGCGCTGCAAATGACGCGACCTACAACATTGGTGACGTACTAACAATCACCTGCACATGGGGGGAAGCAGTCGTGACAAGCGACGGAACACTGACTCTCGACAACGGCGACGAAGCGGCCTACTCTAGTGGGACTGGAACAACGGCTCTAGTCTTCACGACAACAATTGCAGATGGCGACACAGATTCATCTGACCTCTCAGTCAGCTCGTACGGCGGAACAATCGCAGACGCAGCTGGTGGAGCAGCAGGTGCTGCATCCCAAGACCTTGGAGCAGTCATCGTTGATGGTAGCACACCTGATATCACAGGTTGCGACGCAACCGATGGCGCATATGGTGTCGGTGACGTACTAACAATCACTTGCACATACAACGAGGCAGTTACTGTAACAGGTACACCAACTATTACTCTATCCAACAGTGACGTTGCAAGTTATGCTAGTGGATCTGGAAGCACTGCAATCGTCTTCACCACAACAGTGGTC
>JAPYRI010000178.1 GCA_029941135.1 Alphaproteobacteria bacterium
CAAATATTCCCTCACACGAACAAATAACTGAATGCATGAAACGTCTCCGTCCTCTTATCGAAAAGGAAAACGACAATCAGTGCCAAATACTAATTCTCGATTTAGACAGTACGCACAACGTTTACCAGGTTCCCAGATCTCTGCCATGTTTTGCTCGTTATATTTTCCCGAGCATTGGTTTTGATGGATGGTTGTCTCACTGTTCTGAATCAGCTGCACCCCATTTTAGAGGTCTAGCAATGGGCAATTTACAGAAGCATGATTTTTGGGAGGTCTTTTATAATTATGATGTGGATAGTTTTAAACGCGAGATAAATGGTGCCTGCACTAAAATGAACCAGCTAAACTGCAAGTGTGACCGTAAGGAACATGCGGTGAATTCACGTATAAAGGAAAGCGGAGCGTTTAATGACATTACTTGAAATGAGACCTCAGGTAGCAATTTTAGGTGCCCGAGGAATTGGTCAAGTGCATGCTCGTTTATTTCAAAAGACCGGCGCCAATGTTTGCGCTATCATGGGATCCACAATGCGAACAGCTCAACAAACAGCAGGGTTGTTACACCAATCACTCGGAATTTCTCCAAAGCCTTTTGATCACCTAGAAACACTCATTAAAGAAGTCCGACCAGATGCCTTATCAATATGCACTCCTGCAGAGTATCATTTCAAACAGATCCTCACAGCTTTCGACTTTGGGTTGCCCGTATTTTGTGAAAAGCCATTATTTTGGGGTAAACATCTAAACTCAGAGATGTTGGAAATACAATTAAAACTTATAAGCGAGCATCAAGATAGGCGACTATTCTTAAATACCAGTAATGCCTATTTCATGGAAAGTATTATAGAAAAAACTGGAAGACCTTCCGCTATAAAATCTTTTTCATTTAAGTTCGATACTCAAGGACCTCACCAAAAAAAAAATATTGCCGTGGATCTATTGCCGCACGGACTCTCTTTACTGATAAAACTGTTAGGGTATAAAAAAATTACTGGCCTATCACAAAAAGTTGAATGCAATTCCTATCAATGCTATTTCAGGTATGGGAATTGCGAAGTATCTTTTGCCTTTCGGGAACAAAAAGATTGCCTGAAACATCTAGCGTTTTCAATTAACGACCGCGAATTCACTCGAACCCAAAAGGGAAAGGGAGAAACTTACAAAGTTTATTTGAAAGATTGTTTGACGGAAGAGGAGTTTGAAACAGAAGACCCGTTTCAAATTTATATTTCACGCTTCCTTTCACAGCTAAATTCAAGCAAGGTGACAGAGAAAGATCAATTTGCTGAAGCGGCTGCCAATATGCGCATGATGTCTCAAATTTACTTTGGAGATCATTAGTGAATTCCATCGAAAAACGCTTGGTCGATTACAGCTTTGTAATACCAGCTTTTAATGAAGAAAAAAACGTCGCCCTCTTAGTTAAACGAATTAAAAAAGTAATGTCTAGTATTACATGTACTTATGAATTAATTATTGTAGATAATGGGAGCCATGACTCGACACCTCTCGAATTAGAAAAACTACTTAAAACTTGCCCCGAATTAATTGTACTAACGTTGACGCGCAATTTTGGTTATGACGCCGCCATCATTGCCGGATTAGAAAATATAAATGGGAAGAAAGTCATTATCATGGATGGTGACCTACAGGACCCACCGGAAGTACTCCCAGAGTTTATATCTAAATCTAATGAAGGCTTTGATATTGTTTATGGAATTAGGTCCAAGCGCACCGAGGGCTGGTTTATTGCTACTCAAATTAAATTTTTTTACCGCTTAATGGATAAAATAGTTACCTTCAGTTTACCCAAGGATGCGGGTAATTTTGGCATCATGACTCGTGAGGTTGCTGAAATCATCAACCGAATGCCCGAGCGGAACAAATTCATAAGAGGACTCCGCGCCTGGTCAGGTTTTTCTTCATCAGGTTTAGTTTATACGCGGGAAGAGCGCACTCATGGGCATTCGAAGTTTTCATTTTTTTCCTATTTTAATCACGCGTTAAATGGCATCACCTCCTTTTCGACGGCTCCTCTTAGAATATTTACCTATATGGGAATTTTTGGAATAGCTACCAGCCTGCTATTTGCTTTGTTCTTTTTTATTACTAAGCTCGGGGAAATACTCGGTATAAACTTGGTCAGCTACCCAATTGCAAGCGGTACTACTACTTTAGTAATTATTTTATTGATAGGTATCAGCCTAATTTTTTTAGGTTTTGGCATTATCGGGGAATATATTGGAAGAATATTTGAAGAAGTAAAAAAGCGCCCCTCCTACCTAATTAGAAAAATAGCTTACGGCAAGGAAATGGATTCTAATGAGATTTAAGGTAACAAAGAAAACTGCGAGAACCTCGGCCTGCATCCAGCCTAACCTTGGATATTCTTCTTAATGAATTAGAGTTCAATTAACTTCTATTGGAAAAACTCTATATTGTGTTAGAATTCTTCGCGTTTCAACCTTCACAATATGCCGGAGTGGCGGAATTGGCATACGCACAGGA